>CAMDHK010000078.1 GCA_945897965.1 Candidatus Kuenenia stuttgartensis
GGTAAAGATTCTTGGTTTGTTAAAAGCATTCGCACCGTGAAGACGCTAAGAGCGCCAAGGAAATTAATCTAGGGCTTCTGTTATTGGTTTCTTGCTATGTATTCCGCAGTAATATATATAAGTGTATGGTGAGCGAGATAGGTTTTTTAAGGGTGTTGTAACGGAGATGTAAAAAGAAAAAGCCATCCGATTTAGACGGATGGCTTTTAGTGTTTACACTTAACAATTACGCGTTAGATTCAGCAGGCCTTGAGCCAAGAGCTTTGAATTTTCTCTTCTCGATGCCTTCGCCAAAGATAAGCAACAGTGGGCTGGCAATGTAAATGGAACTGTATGTTCCCACAATAACGCCAACCACCATAACAAAGGCGAAAAGGTGAACACCTTCACCACCCCAGATGTAAAGAACCAAAACCACCAGCCAGGTTACGAAAGAGGTTAGAAGTGTTCTGCTAAGGGTTTGGTTAACACTATCGTTGATCATTTGGAATGAGAGTGTGGGGTTTTTGCCACGCACTTCCCTGATGCGATCAAAAACAACGATGGTATCATTCACGGAATAGCCCACAAGAGTAAGCAGTGCCGCTACAGCAGGTAAATCGATTTTGAATTCCTGAAGCATAAAGAAATTGCCAAAGAACGAGCCATGGAGGTAATGACATAAAGCAATGGCACCCAAAGTGAAGAACAAGTCATGAATAAGGCAAAGGAGAGCGGCAAGGCCGAAGGTCCAATTTCCGAACCTGAACCAAAGATAAAAAACAATCGCTGCCCAAGACGCAACAATGGCATAAAGTGCGCGTTGCTGAGTGCTTGAGGCAAGTTGTGGATCGAAGTTTTCAAGTCTTTCAGGCTGAGCTTTTGAATTGAATTCTGATTGAACGGATTTCAGAGTTTCTTCAAGAGCGGTAACACTGGCAGGTTCAGGTAATTCGAGGGTCATTTTGTTAAATCGACCATCTTTTTGCTCGCCTGCGGGATCCAAGCGCATTTGCCTAGCAGCCGTGGTGAGGTTTTTCTTTTCAAATTCTTGTCGAAGAATAAGGCTGATTTGTGCCCTAGATGCATAGCTATCAAATTCGAGAGAAGCATTCATGCCATCTTTGGCAACCGAGTATTTGGACAATTGGACGCGTTGTAAATCGCTGCCAACGATTTTATTGACTTCTTCAAGAACGATAGAAGGGTTTCGTTCGGTGGTTCGGATGGTAAAGAATTTGCTTTTGTTTCCTAGACTGATTTCCGGATTGGGCAGGAAAATCTGTTCGATGGAAATTTCAGGGAGCGTAGTCTTGGCGAATTTGCCTCTTAGCCAAGAAATGTCCTGCATGGAGGTGAGTTGCCCACTGTAAGCGGTACCCCCCTCGAAATCGATGTTAAGGCCACCTTTGTCAAGCCTGTAAATAAAGAGGCCTCCACCGATAACAGTAAGAGCCAAGGTGATGGAAAACATCGCCCGCCTGATAGCCATGAAATCGAAATTAGGATTCACGAAAACATGCAACATCTTCAGGTCGCCAATCCATCCCTTAAGCTGACATACATCGAATATTGTTCGAGTCATGAAAAGCGAGGTAAAGAGACTGATGATAAGCCCAAGTGTAAGGCTGATGCCGAACCCACGAAGCTGATCGTTGCCAACCACATAGAGAATGACTGCGGTGAAAATACTACTCATATGAGTGTCAATAATTGTGGGGAAAGCGCGGTCATAACCGTTTCTAAGAGCAAGGAGAATACTAGCTCCTTTTTCCCGTTCTTCACGAAGGCGTTCGTAAATAAGAATGTTTGCATCGACCGCCATACCGAGGGTAAGCACTAAGCCAGCAAGGCCAGGCAGGGTGAAGGTTGCTTTAACAATAACCATGAATGCGACGGTAAGAAGCAGGTTTGAGAGAAGCGCAATACAAGCGACAAGGCCTGAAAGCCGGTAGTAGAAAACCATGAAAACGATAACAGCGAGGAACGCAAAGATAATCGAATAGGTTCCAGCTTTAATAGTGTCATCGCCCAGAGTAGCGCCGACAGTATTCTCGCTTACAGGCTGAGGTTTTAACGTTGCAGGAAGGGCGCCAGCACGAAGAATTCTGACTAAGGTGTCGATATCAGCAGGTGTAAAGCTGCCGCTGATCTGGCCATCGGTACGAATCGCCTGATTAAGAACAGGGGCCGATCGAATCTGTCCATCCAAAACAATCGCAAGATGCCTTTTGAATCCATCTTTACTAGCAGGCCTGTTACGGTTGGTAAGTTCATAAAACCGGTTGCCACCTTCAGCAGAGAAGCGGAAATCTACGGTAAGGTCGCCTTTGCTATCCATACCCCTTCGAGCGCTGGAAAGGAAGTCTCCGGTGATTTCTTTACCAGCTTCAGTGTTTCTTGTTAAAAGGAAGTATTCGAACTTCTTTTCGGATTCTCGATCCTTGGGCATTAACCGTTCAGGATTGGGAATGCTTCTAGAATAGATGAGGCAAGAGTTGGTTCCCGGTGCGGTGGTAGCTTCTTTATCTCTGGCGGCTGCTACCTGCTTGAAACTCCCGCTTCGGACTGGGTCGGTTTCAGCAGAACTATTAAGGCCAAGAGAGTAAAGTTCTTCTTTGCCAACTTCGATCCAAGAATAAGAATACTGTGCTCGATCGCCATTGATGGATGCATTGAAAGTGACAAGGCCATTATCAGCCTTAGGCGCAGGAGGTGCATCACCATCGCGGGCAAGTTGTTTTAAACGAACTTGATTGGCAGGTTCACGAAGATATTTTTCTGCAGCAGCAATAGCTTCTTCATCATCAAGCCTGTTGGCAAGAATTCTGAATTCCAATCGTCCTTGCTGGGCGATTAGATCTTTGATGCGCTCAACTTCTTCAGTGCTGAGGCCTCGTTTTTCTTTACTTTGCAAGAAACGGTCCCGAATTGATTTGCTAACAGCTTCTTTTTCTTTATCTGGATAGGCATCTTCAACGCGGGCAATAAGCCGCATGATATCGCCACGGGGTACAGTCTGATAGTTAGTACCTTCTTTACCAGGGAATTCCTTACGGATGGTTTCCAATATTGTTTGCCAAGCTTTTTCTTCAGCTTCGGATTGCTTTTGCCCGCCAGTTGGCAGAATGATTTCTACCCGCGGTGGATCACCCTGAATGGGTCGGATGGTAATATTAAAAAGATCTGCTGGATCAATACGCCTTTTAAGCGAAGCAGCAAGTTCTTCGATATTAACCTTGGTACCAGGTTCAGTCTTCTTGGAGTCTACCTCGTAAACGAGAATGGAACCCCCTACAAGATCGACCCCAAGGCGGAAACCACCCTGGCCGTTATCATACTTTCCGTAAGCCCATAAAAGCACAGCGCTGGGAATAAGGAAAGAAAGAAGACAGATGACAACTCTGCTTAAATTCTGCTTCATAATTTGAACTTTACATCATTGGCGGAACAAAATATTGTGCCGGTTCCCCGCCTTGAGAACTACGGCTTAGGAAGAGACTTTACCATTAGTTTTGGTTTTATGCTCTTCTTCGTTTGAAAAATTTCTAGAAATACTTCCTTTAGTCATACGAATCCGAGTGTTGTCATCAACCTTAAGGGTTAACTCATCCTCGTTATCGCTGACAGCAACTACAGTCCCATAAATACCTGCGGAGGTCAAAACCCGATCATTTTTTTTTATGGTGTTTAGCAGAGTTTTGCGTTCATTTTCCTGCTTTTGCATGGGTCGCCAAAGGATGAAATAAAATAGCACCAAAATACCCATGGGAAGAAATAAATTCATCCAAAAAGGCTCTGGGGATTTTCCCTCTGCCTGAGCCCAAAGCTGGATCGAAATTAAATTCTGAATCATGAATACCTCATTAACCTTTTATCATGCCTCTATTGGTTCTTAAGATGAATCTTAAGTTTATGCTTCAAACCGTGCAAGGCAATCTGCCCTGTAAGATTCAAATTGACCCAACTCGATGGCATCACGTGCGCCCTGCATTAGTCTGCAGTAATAGTTTAGATTATGGATTGTGAGCAAAGTTGCCCCTAACATCTCTTCCGCCATAAATAAATGATGCACATAGGCTCTGGAATGGTGAACGCAGCAATAGCAGTTGCAGCCTTCTTCGAGGGGTTTTTCTGATCTGCGATGTTCGGAGTTACGCATTCTGAGTTTGCCGGAAGAAGAAAAGCCGGTGGCATTGCGTGCGTTTCTGGAAGGCATAACGCAATCAAACATGTCTATCCCGTTATAAACCCCATCTAAAAGGTCTTCTGGCCTACCAACACCCATAAGATAACGTGGCTTGTTTTCAGGTAAAAACGAGGCGCTTTGGCCTAGTACCGCCACCATTTGCGCAGGGGTTTCGCCCACGCTAAATCCTCCGAGGGCATAGCCGGGGAAATCCAATTTAATAAGCTCCTTTGCGCAATATTCGCGAAGAGCTAAATTGGTGCCACCTTGCACAATACCAAAAACAGATTGGGTTGGGCTTTTAGCAGAGTCCCTGCATCTGGATGCCCATAAAATAGTACGGTCAACCGCTTTTTTTAATTGATCTAAATCGCATCCAAACGGTGGGCATACATCAAGACACATTGCAATATCAGCGCCCAACTTTTCCTGAATTGCGATGGCTTTTTCTGGGCTTAGATCAAGTAGCGTGCCATCCAAATGAGATCGAAACGCAGCCCCTTCATCTGTGATCTTGCAATCATGTGCCAAGCTAAATACTTGAAAACCACCGCTATCAGTTAAAATTGCACCGTTCCAATTCATGAATTTATGTAAACCACCCATGGCCTGGACAGTATCAGGGCCTGGTCGAAGAGCGAGATGGTAAGTATTTGCGAGGATAATTTTTGCGGTGGTATCAGCAATTTGTTCGGATGTCAGGCCTTTAACCGTGGCAAGAGTACCAACGGGCATAAAAACAGGGGTATCAATAGCGATACCCCTTACATTTAAAACACCCCTGCGAGCCGTTCCGTCTTTTTTAAGCAGATTAAAGGAAAGACTCATTCGAAAAATCCAAACAAGAGTAGAACTTAATCGCCTCGCAATGAAAGGCCCATCGCCTGCAATTTTTCACGAACTTCGCTAAGCGAAGTCATGCCAAAATTACGGGATTCAAGCAGTTCATCGGCAGTACGCTGCATGACTTCGCCCATGGTATTGATACCAAGTCGATTCATACATTTTCGGGCTCGAACCGAAAGCTGCAGATCAGAAATAGGCCTATTCATTAAAGCCATTTCCTGCTCGGTTAGATTTTGCGGGAGTCGGAAAACAGGTTCGCGTTGTGTGGAATCTTCGAGGGACTGGCCCAAACGAAGATTTTTAGCAACCAGCATTTCTTTGATTTCAGTAAGCGAGGTTTCGCCGAAGTTTTTACTTGCTAGTAATTGAGCTTCGCTAACTCGGGTAAGATCACCCAAAGAGCGAATATTCATCTTTTTAAGGCAATTACGGCTACGAACGGAAAGTTCGAAATCGGTAACAGGAACTTCAAGCACCTGATTGTATTTACTGTTATCGCGGTCTTCATCAGGGCTGTAGTACATGGTCTGAGCGGCTTGGGCATCTTTAAGATAAAGTCTGGCTTGATCATCTAGTGGGTCGGAATAAAGTGCAGTTTTGTAGCAATCAACTGCTTTATCAAATTTGTTGTTATCTTCGTAAAGAACCCCTAGGTTTTTGAGCACGCCCACATGAATGGGTGGGTGTTTAAGGCATTTTTCGTAAAAACCAATGGCTTCGTGATCGTTACCCGCTTGATCATTTGCTTGAGCGAGGTGAAAAAGGGCCCCAGTGTGTGTTGGGTCTAATTCAACAGCCCGTTCAAGATGCTTGATAGCAGACGCTTTTTCGCCTTCATCAAGAAATATTCCAGCTTTTTGGAAATGGAACTCAGCACTATGGCTGGCAAGTTCTTCCAACTTGATAAGAGTCGCTTTTGCTTCTTTGAGATTTTCTTTTTGACGAAGGAGATCAATTCGTTGAAGCTGAACTTGATTGACGTTATAACCCAGCTTTTCAGCTTTATCAAAAGCTTTGGATGCTTCTTCGATATTTTTGGTGGAAAGACATGCTTTTCCCAAATAAAAGAAAGCCAAGCTGCTTTCGCCATGCGTTAGGTTTTCGATGGCTTCGCTGGTGTGGCCCATGAAATAAAGAGCGATACCAAGTTTAAGTTGGAATTTCTTATGACCAGGGGCTGGAGTGGTTTCAACTTTCTTTTTAAGAAGTTGAACTACTTCTTTTAAGCTTTTAAATTGTTGGTTTCCCTGCGCCAATCCATTGCGAAGTTGCTGGACAGTGCCAGCATCGCAATCTTCTTTTTCTACCATCAAAGTTCGCAAGTCGATCAGCATTTGGTCAGCCATAAAATTAACTCCACAACGGAAACATCAAGATGAAGGTTGAGTAAGCTTGAGAGTTTCTGAACAATAAAGAAAGTCAAGCTTTAACTATTTTGGCCCTGCAATTCTTCAAAAGTAAATATATTCACAATAGGGCCATAATCAAGTGTATTTGGCTAGGTGTTGGTAAGGTAGGGTGAATTCACCCAAATCTTTACAAAATAGGGCGATATTTTTATGAGTTCGATTTCATGTTATGCGATGGTTGTTTCGGGGCTGGAAAGTATAGCTGCACGCGAAATCGAGTTGCTATTAGGTGCAAAAATCACCCGGAAAACTGATGGTTTGGTTACTTTTAAGATTGATGGCCCCGATCCTGATCTTTTTGACCTGAAAACCACTGAAGATGTTTTTCTTTTTGCTTGGGGTACAGATTCTCTTACTTATAGGGCGAAAGATTTAGAAGATATTCGTAAATGGACTGCAAAAGAGGGCGATTGGACCCGCCTGATTAGTCAACATCATGCTTTTAAGCCCAAAACTAAGGGAAAACCCACTTATCGGTTTATCACGCAAATGGATGGGGAGCATGGCTATCACCGAAAAGATGCGCAAAAGGAGTTTGCCAAGGGATTAGCTAAGTTTATTCCGCCAAACTGGAGAATGGTCGAGGATAATGCCTCGGTAGAATTTTGGTTGACCATTGAAGAGAAGACAGCTGTAGCTGGAATCAGGCTCACCGATAAAACCATGAGGCATCGAACCTACAAGGTTGCTCATCGCCCGGCTTCGTTGCGACCCACCGTTGCAGCAGCGATGGTCCGGATTGCAGAACTTAAACCTCAGCACAAAGTGATTGATCCTATGTGTGGAGCAGGTACTATCCTTGGCGAATATCAGATTTTTGCAGAAGGATGGCGCATGCCCCGAGAAGCGGCATGGGGGGGTGATATCGAGCAGGCGGCAGTTTTGGATGCCTCTGCAAATACCAGAAGGTTGGGGAAAATTTATCTGCACCGTTGGGATGCTCGCTGGCTTCCGCTTGATTCGTGTTCGATTGATCGAATTATTTGTAATCCACCTTTTGGTAAGCAGATTTCTTCAGAAGTGGACATCAATAAACTTTATCGCGGACTGATGATTCAATTTAATCGAATTCTCAGCCCAGGTGGCAAAGCGGTGTTATTGGTAAGTGATTATGCAGCATTAAAGGGTGCTTGTGAAAATGTAGGATGGGAACTTGAAAAGAAGTTCCGCACAGAAATTCTTGGGCAAAATGCTGTCATCAGCCTATGGCATAAGCCTGCACCAGAAGGTACACTGTCTGCACCGGAGGGCGTATTGCCAGTATCGAATGATTTACAAGGAACGGAATAAGCTATGGCTAATGATACGATATCAATGAAGTGCGAACATTGTGGTGCTAACCTTAAGTTGCCCGCAACCCTTGCACCCGGAAAAAAAATAAAGTGCCCAAAGTGCTCAGGGGTTATCCTCGTTCAATCTGCATCCGCGGCACCATCTAAACCCCCAAAAGATGAGAAAAAAGCACCGGAAGCTCCGCCTAAAAAAAAGAGCAGTGGCGATGACGATGATGACGATGGCGCGCTTTATGGGTTGCGAGATATTGCCAAGCCTGAAGAAGAGGTTAAATCCAAACCCAAAGTAAATTACGCCCTTGACACTTCAAACAAAGATCTTCGTGGGCCCGCACAAGCAGCGCTGTTGGGGCCCTCCAATAAAATCATGTTTCGCAGCATGTTTTGTGTTGCGCTTTGCGTTTTTAGCTTTGGGGTAGCAGTTTGGCCCTTTGTGTTTTCAGAGGATATTCTTGATTACAAAGAAACCTTGAAAGCATATTTCAAAATCGAGGTTGAAAAAGCCAAGGACAATCCTGAACTCCAAAAGAAACTCTCTGAAAGGGCCAAGAAAATTGCCGAGGATAATAAGAACGATATCCTTGCCCACAATGTTTATCCTGAAATCGCAGAGAGACAAAAAAAGCTCGGGCTAACAGATATAGAGATGGGAATTACCCTTGAACCTGCTGAGCAAGCATTTATCAAAGAAATTCGCACCAAGCAAGTTCCCTACCGCATTTCTTGGATTATTCTTTCTTTGCTTATCCTTGTTTACAACGCTGTGGAAGCGATGGCTGCAGTTAGAATGCAGGCTTTGGAATCTTATAACTGGTCGATGGTTTGTGCGATCATGGGGATCATTCCCTTTAACTGTATTGGTCTTTTGTCCAAGATTTGGTCTGTGGAAGTACAACCCGATCCGATGGAACTGATACCAGATACAGGATTTAATTTTTCAGATGGTGGCCTATTGGTGTTATTTACGCACCCATTGTTTCTGCTTTGTCTTGAATACATTGGATCGCTGGCCCTGGGTGCTACTGCATTGCAGGTTTTATTGAAACCAGAAGTCAAAGAGGGCTTTACCTACAAAGGTGATATCTAATTTTGTTTTTTTTGAAACCCGGATAAAAGTAACTTGAACCAACCTGTGATTCTTCCAATCCAGGTTGGCGCATGCAGTGCAAGTAATAAGCCCTCTACAATAGGAATAGAATCTGCAGCCTTGGGTGTTGCAAGTTCGTAATGGGGTCTAAATTTTCCGCTGACAATCGAAATAGACAAGGGTCTAGTCATCTCCAGTAGGCCTTCTTCTCCTTGAGTTGCGCCCCAACCGCTTAGGCCAACTCCGCCAAAGGGGGTTGCAGGATGTGCGTGGGGAACAATCGCATCGTTGATGGAAACGCTTCCTACTTTTAATTCTAATGCGACTTTCTCTCCTAATTCTTTATTCGCAGTAAAAATGCTTGCACAAAGGCCAAAGGGGCAGGCATTGGAAATACGGATTGCATCATCAATCGTTTTGTAAGTAAGCACGGATAAGACCGGGGCAAAAATTGCTTCGTTGCAGATCCTCATCTCTTTACGAACATTAATTAGAATGCAAGCATCGAAATGCTCATCCTTCCAAATATCTGATTTGGTAAGAGGCCATTTTAATTCAGCGCCTTCGATCATAGCTGCATCGATGAGGGGCAGGGCACAGTCAGCCTGTGATTCCATAAGAATCTTTCGAGGCTTAAAATTCTTTGCAAGTTCAAGTAGCTTCGTTGTCACTTTTTCCAACATGGTGTCTGGTATCAAGAACCTTCTGCTTGCCATGCAGGTCTGCCCTGCATTGATATTTGCCGCAAACCACACTGCACTCACAGCAAGATCTACATCGCCATCCTCTAAAAGTAGCAAGGAATCGATTCCTGATAGTTCAAGAGTCGAGGGGATAAGCCTTTCAGCACATTTTTTTGCGATGGCTTTTCCTGTTTCAACGGAACCAGTCATAACTACGAAATCGATATTAGAATCGATAAGAACAGGCCCTGATTCTCTTGATGATGAAAGCTCTGTAAAAATGTTTTGGGGGAAAGTTGCAAGAATAAGTTCGGCCAAGATCTTATTAGTTTCTAGAGCATTTTCTGAAGGTTTCCAAACGACCCCATTTCCTGCCACCAATGCTTGGATGATTTGAACCCCATTGAGAAATAACGGGTAGTTCCAGGTGCCAATAATTCCGACAATCCCACGAGCCTTTCGATGCACTTTGGATTTTTGCAGGAACAACCACCATGGGGTGTCGCTTGAACGGATTTTTCTTGGCCTTAAAAGATGAGCTGCGTTTTTTTCAAGAAATTTGCATGCTTCTGCAAGGGGCAGGATCTCGGCTCCCAGTGACTCTTCATAAGGTTTTCCGGAATCAAGAAACAATGCTTTGGCAATCCTTTGCCTGTGCTCTACAAGAAGATGTCTGAATTTTTTGACTTTTTGCAATTTGTCTTGGATTAATAACTTCTCCCATTGGCCTTGGGAGGTGCGCATATGCAGCAATTTTTCTGCAAGCTCCTGATTATTCATAAATTGAATGTTCATGTAAATTATCTTAGGCGAGAATTGCCCGCAGGGCACGCCCGTTTGGAAAAAGGAACTGCATTCATGTTAAATCTTCTGGACATAAAGCCACTACCTCTTGCAACCGCGGGGCTCGATCCTGTGAAGGGGGAAATAAAATCCGTTCCTGAAGATTTTGTTGTCGAGGAAATTCCTGCTTATGAACCTGCAGGGGAGGGGGACTTTCTTTACCTTTGGGTGGAAAAACGTGATCTTTCTAGCCCATACATGGCTAGGAGTCTTGCAAAGGCGCTTTCAATACCATCCATGGAAGTTGGGATGGCGGGGTATAAAGATCGTCGATCGGTGTCAAGACAGTGGATTAGCGTGCCTGGGCATTTGGAAAAAGAGACCGATAAAGTAGAAATCGAAGGATTTAAGATTTTAAAGAAATCTCGCCACGGCAATAAGCTTCGAACTGGTCACTTGCATGGCAACCAATTTAATATTCTTCTTAGATCAAATATGGATGAGCAGAATCAGCAAAAGATAAAAAAACTTGTGGAACGGGTGACCGAGACAGGGCTTTGGAACTTCTATGGTGAACAAAGGTTCGGTAAGAATCTGGAGACATTAAAAATTGGTCTCGATTTGCTGGCACAAGATAAAGAAGCATCGAGAAGGCCATTTTATCTTCGAAAATTAGCATTATCAGCGGTGCAATCTGCGTTGTTCAATGAGGTTTTGAGATTACGAGTAACTAACAACACTCATAAGAAAGTTTTGGCAGGCGATATACTTTGCATGCTTCCTCAAGAATCTAAATGTCATGCGCGCAACTTGCAGGAAGATCAGGACCGGGTGGATCAGGGGTTAATGGCAGTCACGGGCCCAATGCAAGGTTGGAAGATGTATCCAAAGCCTACAGAAGAAGCCTTGTTGTTGGAAACAAAAGTTTGCGAATCTTTTGGTTTTAAACAAGAAGTTTGGAAGGGGTTCGGGAAGTTTTTAATGGGTGCAAGGCGATGCCTAGTTTACCCTATATCAGAATTAAATCTCGGTTTTGAAACAGATGGTGTAAGGCTTTCTTTTTCTCTACCTGCAGGAGCTTATGCCACCCAACTAATTCGGGAAATAACTCAGCAAGATGCAGCCGAAGAGCCCGAATGTTAAATGATGTAAAATAGAAATTATGGGACAATAATTCTGGGCCTGACTTTACTCCTTAACTAACTTTTAGAACTTTGAAATATTTTTCTTGATGTATCTCCTTACAAGTGTTTGAATAATTTTACCAGCGTGACAACTTTAGAATTTCAGGATACAAATGGCAAACAAAGTTATTTCAATCGAAGACTGTACTGTCCCAGAAAAAATATTACTTGCTGCAAATCTGCTTGAAGAATCTGGCCAGACGCCTTTTAGTGCCGAAGCCTTGATAGTGATGGCATGGCAAAAATATCCCCGAACATTTGGCCTCAAGGGCTTTGTGGAATCGTACCCTGACTCCAACAAAATTCTTGCAAGTATCATGGGTGAAAAGGGGTTAGCTCGTAGGGGTTGGCTTGTTAAGACCGGCCTAAAAATGTATGCCCTTACCAAAGATGGTCTGGTTGTTGTCAAACGCATCCTTAAAGGCGAAGACAGGCCCGCTTCTAGGCAGTCCACTATTCGTACCAATAAAGAAACCGATCGTATTCTTCTTACCATTATGGATTCGATTGCATTTGAAAAATTCCAAGACGGGCGTAAACAGGAAGTTGCGTTCACCGATGCTTGCAAATTCTTCTCCATAGTAGATGGCATGAGTGCAGATCAAATTGATGCAAGAATTAATTTGGTTTTAAAATGCCTGCAAAATATGGAGCATCAGATTGGGTTGGGAAATGCCGTTCTTAGCACTGGGCAAAGTGTTGCGATGGTGGATGTTGTACTGTCGATGGAAATACTCAAGCACCTTGAAGATAAATTTTCAAGGCACTTTAATCTTTTAAAAGTACGCGCAGCGAAATAGTCTGACCTAGGCGGGCTTCTTTTTCTTCATGAGAGTTTTAATCCCAAGGCCTGCACCGGTTTTGGGATTTTCTTCAAATCTCATCTGCGAGCTTTCCACATACTCTTCGTTTATTTCAAAGCTTATCCATTTGCGTCCGAGTTTTTGACTAACCGCACCCGTCATGTTGCTTCCTGAAAAAGGATCGAGCACCGTATCGCCTGGGCTTGTTAAAAACTGCACGAAAAATTCTGGAAGTGGTTCGGGAAAACGCGCAGGATGAATTGTCAACCCTTCCTGCCTGCACCTCTTGATATAAGAATCCGCAGACCTGCAATTAGGAATTGAGAGCATGTTTGGAGGAATTGCACCGCCATTATCCTTCTGAAAGTTGGGCCCAATTTCATGCTGTGAAGGTCTCATGGCTGTATCGTATCCATCACGTAATAGGCGTTTCATGGATTTACTGTAGGGCTTTAGAACCCTACGGTTATCTGCTTGTGGCTCTTCAGTTTTAGAAAGCCACCAGACCATGTTGACGGCATCTTTCACACGAGTTCTTCGGATGGTAACCCACTCTGCTGGGGTGGGTAATTTGCTGGGATTGTACCAGTAGAATTCCTGCGCTAGATGGAAGCGCTGACATAATTTCAAAATCAATTCGTATTGGAATAAAGAGCGGGTGCCTTTTTTCGGATTCCACGCACCTGCAAGATCCATCACAAAGGAACCGTCTGGTTTTAAGATTCGTTGAATTTCCCAAGCGAAGGGAAGTATCCAATCCACATAGGATGCTGCATCAACATTTCCGTAAGCCTTTTGCCTTCGCAGCGCGAACGGTGGAGAAGTTAGAACTAAAGAAATGGAGTTATCTTTAACCTTTTTTAAAAGTTCCAAGGCATCCCCAAGGTAACATTTACCAAGCGATGTTTCGTAAGCCGGGGTCAGCCTGCTAATGGACATGCAATTATCCTGCGCTAGTCTTCCTTCTTTGCCTGATTTAACAGGCGTGGCTTGAAAAAGAATCAAGCCGGCGGGGGACTATAGCGCTCGCCAAGGAACTGTCTAGTGCGAACGGGATTACCAGTGGGAAATGGGTCCTGAGGGGACTTTGACAGGGCATTCCAGATCGGGCCAATTTGGTTCTGGCCTGATTTTTACGAGTTCTTCAATCTGATTTGCCAAGTCTTCGAAGTGGGCGGGGGATTCCAGTTGCACGAGTTGTTGCTGTATTTGGTGCCCGGGTTTTAAAACTCTGCAGTACCAGTTTGCAACTTTACGGAATGCCAGGCAGGAAAACCGTTCGCCCTTATGTTCCACCAGCAGCCTAAAGTGCCTACGCATGAATTGTAATCGATCCATCCAACCCGCATGGGCGCATGGTTCGCCCGTTAAATCCCAAGTTGATAATTGCTGGAATATCCAAGGGTTGAGCAGTGCCCCGCGCCCAATTGCTATTCCTGCACAGCCTGTTTTTTCAAACATAGCCTTGGCATCTGAAACCCCTTTGACATCGCCGTTTCCAATGATCGGGATTTTTTCTACAGCTTCAACCACGCTTCTTATGCCATCAAGATCTACGCTGCCTGAAAAACCTTGCTCTCTAGTTCTGCCATGAATCGTTATTGCAGCAACACCTATTTTTTCAAACTCGCGCGCAAACCATGGCCCAGATAAATTATCTTTGTCCCATCCTAGGCGCATCTTCACCGTGACTGGTATCTTTACCGATTCCACAATTTTCTGAACCAGAGTGGTTGCATTTGAGCCCTCGCAAAGTAATGCAGAACCACCCCCACTTTTTGTAACTTTTCGAACCGGGCAACCCATGTTGATATCTACACTCGTTACACCATATCCCTCCAACCACTTCGCAGCCGCCACCATGTCTTCTATTACATGCCCATACAATTGCACAGCAAACGGCCGATCAAAGGTGGAAGTCTGAATAAGATCCATGGTCTTTCTGCAAGTGCGAATTAGCGCCTTGGCGTTGACCAGATCGGTGGTTGCATGCCCTAAGCCGCCTAACTCTCTTATAGAGGTACGAAAAGCCAGATTGGTGTACCCTGCAAGCGGGGCAAGCCAAAATCTGCTGGGCAGGGTCAGAGATCCTAATTGCATGGTGGACATTTTAGTTTTAAGAGTTTCCATTAATGAACTTGTTGGGAATGCCCTCGAGGGAACTATCGGCATTTGGCTTCCACAAAACCGAAGCTTCGATTTTAGTGGCGAGTTCAAAGTCCTTTACGGTAATCCCACCGTGGTCATGAGTTTTAAGTTTAACCCAAACCTTACCCCAAGTAATAGCCATATCTGCATGGTGCCAGGCAGCTTCACAAATAAAGCCTATGTTGTTGACCAGCATGAGGGTGGTCTGCCAGCCCGCAGTGGTGTATTTTCGTTTAAGCCATCCCTCTTCAAGGTACCAACCATTTAAGGCCCGATTTGCAATTTCTGCAGTAACTTCAGCATCGGTGAAAACTTTAAGTTTGATCTTATCCATGGCATTCCTTGTTTCTAAAGGTGGCGCCTTTTTGGTGCAAATAAACATTGTATCAATGATTGGCATGAATAGATTAATCCGCCTTGACTGAATAAGCCATTCTTCGGGATACTTTCATGCTGGAGGAATTGAACATGCGCAGAATAATAGTGATAGTATTGGCCCCGATTTTAGTGTTGGTAACAGGGTGTGGCAAACAGGATAAAGAAATCCTCGCAAACATCGGCAGGAAAATAACATCCAAGTTTGAAAGTGCCTCTTCGCCTACAAGAAAAAAACTTGAGATGGGAATTCAGGCCATGCGAGGGGAGATCTTGGAATCTTCAATTGAAGATTCGGTGCTGTTTCGGATTCGGACTGATAAAAATCTTAAAGATCAAAAGATTGAAGTTTCTTCGAAAGAAGAAGGTGTGATTTTATTAAAGGGAACGGTTCCTGATGAGCAGTCCAAACTTCGTGCCATTGAAGTTGCGGAAAGCACTAGAGGCGTAAATAAAGTGGAGTCGGAGTTGGTGGAAAAGATTTCAGAGGATGTTGCGCCTAAAAAAGCTGTTGACCCAAAGGATGCGCCAGAGGTTAAAAAAGAAGCTAGTGAAGTAGAGAAAGTGCCTGAAAAACCAAAGGATCAGTTTCAGCCTTTTGATCCGAGCAAGGCAAATGAAAAAGGGGAACAGGATAAACCTGCTCCCCCTCTTAAATAACTAAAGCGTTAAAGCTTAGTACATATCATCCGTGGCCAAGTCCGCTGGCCTTCTTTTGATCCTTGGCATATCAGCAACAAGTGTGCATCCATGGCAAATAAAAAAGGGGAGCAGGTTAAACCTGTTCCCCTTTTAAATAACTAAAGCGTTAAAGCTTAGTACATATCATCGTGGCCAGGTCCGCCGGCTTTCTTTTCATCCTTGGGCATATCAGCAACAAGTGCATCGCTGGTAAGTAGCAAGGTAGAAACGCTGGCACCATTTTGCAAGGCAGATCGAACAACCTTGGTTGGGTCGATAATACCTTCCTTAACCATGTCAACATAGCGGTCATTGCGGGCATCATAGCCATAGTTGAAGTCCTTGTTATCAAGAACCTTGTTCATGACTACAGCGCCGTCCATTCCAGCATTGTTGGAAATCTGTTGGATAGGGGCTTTGCAAGCGCGAACCACGATGTTGTAACCAATAAGTTCATCGTGTGAGAG
>CAMDHK010000079.1 GCA_945897965.1 Candidatus Kuenenia stuttgartensis
CACAAAAGCCAAACTCTAGTTGACCTGCCCACCAGACTCCCATACCTTGGTCTAATGTTTATAAGCAATGCAATCCAATTTCAGTCAAAAAGGCACCAGGTAAAAAGATGAATGTAATCGTCACAGATTCGCCTTTAAACATTGAGACTGAATATTTTGAAGTAAAAATCCTCAACAGACCGATTCATTGGCCCACTTTTGGAGCAATTGTATTAATACACCTTGGTGCATTAATTGCCCCTTTTTACTTTTCTTGGCAAGGCTTGGCCTGCTTGATCGCACTCTATTGCTACACCGGTTGCATAGGTATTACTTTTTGCTACCACCGGATGCTAACCCACCGCGGTTTTAAACTAAACGCCATCGCTAAATGGTTCGCCCACCTCGCAGGTGCATTAGGATTGCAAGGCAGGCCACTCGATTGGGCAATGAGCCATCGAATTCATCATGCACGATCCGACCAAAAGGGGGACCCCCATTCGCCTCTCGATGGCAGTTTATGGTCGCATTTCCTATGGCTAATACCTCGCCGCAATAAACAAACTCACGCACTTCTAATCGCAAAATACACGCCCGATTTACTTCAAGACCGCTGTTGTGTATTCTTCAACCGCACTTATGTCCTTTGGAATATCCTGCTAGGTGCAGCACTTCTAGGCTTTGGCGGGCTTTCATGTTTCTTGTGGGGTTTTTGTTTACGAACTGCAATGGTCTGGCATATGACTTGGCTAATCAATTCCGCTACCCATATTTGGGGCTATCGCAATTACACTACTTCCGATCAATCACGCAACTTGTGGTGGGTCGCATTGGTCACCTTCGGAGAAGGTTGGCACAACAACCACCATGCACAGCCGGTTGCTGCCTACCATGGGCACCGTTGGTGGGAAATTGATGCAACAGGGTGGGTGATTTCTGTTTGCAAAGTTTTGAGAATTGCAACGAATGTTAAAAACCCCAAACCTATGACAGCGAATTCTCAAACAGAAACGGTTTACAGCTAAATTTTAGGAAAAGACTAGAGTTCCTGAATCTCGTCGTTCAACTCGCTCCAAAGATCTTCTGCAGCAGATAGTCTTTCGGTAACAGAAATCAACTCTTTTTCTAACCGATCCAATTCCTCGATGTCGGTTACCTTGGGCAACTGAGTATTAAGGCTTCGCTTCTGAGCATCAAGCTGAGCGATATTTTTTTCGACCAGTTTGATTTCCTTGGCAGGATCCCTATCAACATTTTTTGGTACTGCAACTTCAGGCTTTACAGGCTTGGCAACCGCCTGTGGAATTTTAGTCTTCTGTGAAGCTAATTCTCTTTCGCCCGCTTCAATTTCCTTATTTACTTTGTAAAGATAATTATCGTATTGCCCGCTGTAAATAGTCACTCGACTGTCGCGAACCTCGATGATGCTAGTAGCAACTGTTTTGGTAAAATGTCTATCATGGCTCGTAAAAATCACTGTTCCTTCGTAATTGGTTAAAGCATCTGCAAGTGATTCAACCGTATCAACATCCAAGTGATTTCCTGGTTCATCAAGAATCAGAATGTTCAAGTCGCTCAACATTAATCCTGCAAGGCAAAGCCTAGCGCGTTCGCCACCAGAGAGAACAGAAACTGGCTTTTTAACATGCATACCTCTGAACAAAAACGAACCAGCAACTTCTAGGATGTCCTGATCTTTTTTTCCCTTGGCAGCGTTCTGGTAAAGGTATTCCAAAACGGTTTGTTTTTCTGAAAGACTGGTGTAAACATGTTGTGCATAAACACCAATCGAACAACCATGGCCCCATCGAACTTCACCTGTAACGGGTTTGAGTGAATCAACCAAGGTTCGCAGGAAAGTGGTTTTTCCCTGTCCGTTATCACCAACAATTGCAACGCGCATGCCGTGGTCAATTTCAATATTAACATCAGAAGCAATGGTTCGATCAGGATAACCGATGCTAAGATTTTTGCATCGTAAAGCAGGGCCTTTGCGAGGGCTAATTCGCGGTGGGCGAATTCTTGCAACGGGCTGAGCAGATTCGATTTTGGTAAGTTCTAGGCGTCCGAGTTGCTTTTCTTTAGATTTCGCCAAAGTTGCAGTACTGGCACGCGCCTTATTTTTTGCAATAAATTCTTCCAAGTGTTTCATTTTCGCAAGCACAGCTTGATTCGATCGCTCTTCGTGCATCTTTTTTTCTTGAAGAAATTCTAGATATGCATCAACCTTGCCTGGGAAGGCTGTAAGTTTGCCCATGGAAAGATCCAAGGTATGATCACAAGTTGCCCCAAGAAAGGTGCGATCATGAGAAACAATAAGGCAAGCAGCTTTGTAGTTGACCAAAAAATGCTCTAAAAGAATCTGGGTTCGTAAATCCAAGAAGTTCGTTGGTTCGTCAAGCAGAAGCAAATTTGGTTCCATTAAAAGCAAACTTGCAAGCTTAACTCTAGTTTGCCAACCACCCGAAAGTGCAGAAATCGGCCCATCAAGATAGGAACCTTTTAATTCAAACTGCCCCGCAACTTCTCCGCATTTCCACGAGGGTTGGCCACTTTCTCGCAACAAGAAATCCATTGCGGTTTCGCCCTGCACAAATGGATCATGCTGCCTGAGATAACCCAAACGAAGATTTGGATGGCGAACCACTTCACCATTATCTAATTCCTCTTCACCCAAAAGAATACGCAGTAATGTGCTTTTTCCTGCGCCATTACGCCCAATGAAACCAACTTTGACATTATCTGAGATGGAAGCATCGGCCTCATCCAGTAAGATTTGTTCCCCGTAACCTTTACAAGCACTTTTTATTTGCAACAAAATAGCCATTTAAATCAGATTCCCCGGCATTAATTACATATAACAGTAAAACCAAAAGCCACAATTTATACGATGCGTTTATAGGCATAATGCTGTTTGCGTGGCAATGGTTATAAATTTTAATTTAGCTAAAAAGTCGATATTTTTCAAACTCATTACCATTATTTTAGAAGCAATGCCATGTTTATTGCCATGATAATGCCCACTTAAGGAATTCTTAACGGTTTTGCATTTTTGACTTAAACATGATTTTGTTAATAAGTTAGACTACGTATTCGTGGTTATAATTCAGTTAAAAGAAAAGGAATCTTCATGATGTCTACACAATTAGCCCACATGGTTTTTTTCAAATTAAAAGATAACAGTGCAGCAGCATCTACCAAATTGGTTGCCGAATGTTTCAAATACTTAAAACCGCACGCAGGTATTGCATACTTTTCCGCAGGCACTTTGGCCCGAGAACTAAACCGAGAGGTTAATGATCAAAATTTTGATGTCGCCCTTCATGTGGTATTCAATGATTTAAAAGACCATGATTCTTACCAAGACAGCGACATGCACAACGAATTCATCGCCAATAATAAGGATAACTGGGAGAAAGTCCGTGTGTTTGACTCCCATGTTTAATGTTAAGAGGCCTCAGGTTAGGCTTTATTTCTTGCCATCCTAACTTCGATAAAGGAAATAACGCAAATCACCACAAAGTGAAGCATAAGCAAATTGGTGATCAGTTTGCTTATTGATGCAGCGGGTTTGGGCAGGTCGTTCATATTTCCTGAAAGAAACTTTGGTAAGTCGGTCAAACCGCCCGAAATCGTTGCTAGAAATCCAAGAATTGCAACCATGGCTGCACCATGCATTACATGTTTTCGCAATTTCGGATTGAAAGCCAAAAGCCCAAGCACCAGCAATAAAGTTCCAATAAACGATGGAATCAAAGCGGTGAAGTGTTCTTTCCCGGTTGCAACAAAGCCAACTATTCCAGTAATAATTAAATCCAAGGCGAAAAGGATTGTGATAAAAGGCATGCGGAGCTCCTAAAATAAAATTTCAGTTTCGAAAATCTATACTATTATATATAATAATAGAGCCTCTGCGGTGTTCGTCACCTAGCTTGCTTTTGGCGAACCGATAAGAGTACCCGATGGGATCCAAAAGGTTTCTGGTGCATGTAAGCCCGCCCAAGTAGTGGGATTCGTAAATCAGAACTGAGGATTCCAACGTTAAAATGCGGGTTCTCAAAAGAGCTAAACGGCACAGGTGGGGGCTTTATTCTTTTTATTTAGAATTAAATCTGAATCTTACCCATTCCTTCTTAAACACCCTAACCTGAAGCAATTTAACACATTATCACTTCCAGCTGGAACTGGCGTTGACATATTCATCTGAATACTTAATCTTGGAATCCATACTGGTTCAAGTATTCGTGTTAGTCACCTGGGTCATGGATGACCCGCGATAAGCTGGCAAGGATTAGCTGGAGGTCGAGGGACGACTTAAAGTTTCGCAAGGTTTTTACGAATACTTGAACCTTTCATTTTAATTCTCAGATCATAAATTTTTTAGTCTAACTCTTTTATTCTCTGCGGTTTAATTATAGAGATGCGTTTTTTAATCCACTTCGCTATACTTCCTACATAAGTGGATGTACTTACTTTGCCTGATTTCAGGCCTTTAGGAGAATTAAAAAGGCTAATGGGAAAATCGATCATAAAGGACAGTGCTGGCGTTCTAGAAGAACTTTTACAAAAGAAAATCCTTGTCATGGATGGTGCAATGGGATCGATGATCTACTCCCATGAACCAACGGAAGAGGATTATCGTGGTGAAAGGTTCAAAGACCACCCAGTCTTATTAAAAAATTGCACCGAGATTATGTGTCTCAGTCAGCCCGAACTTATCAAAAATATTCATACGGCCTACCTTGAGGCTGGCTCTGACATCATTGAAACAAACACTTTTAACTCCAGCATTATTTGCATGGAAGAATTTCAATTGCATGAACATGTGCGCGAATTAAACATTGCAGCAGTACGCATTGCTCGCGAAGCAGCAGACGAAATGACCCGCAAAACTCCTTTTAAACCAAGATTTGTTGCAGGCAGCATCGGGCCCACAAAAAAAAGCCTTTCTCTTGGCGTTGATGTCAACAACCCCGCGAAAAGGGAAATTACTTTCGACAAAATGGTTGCAAATTATTATACCCAGATTGAAGCTTTAGTCGAAGGCGGCGTTGATATCCTTTTACCAGAGACCTCCTTCGATACGCTGGTTTTAAAGGCTTGCTTATTTGCAATCTCCACTTATTTTGAAAAGACCGGCAACAAGATTCCCGTCATGATTTCTGGCACTATATTCGACAATGGCCGAACGCTTTCAGCACAGCCAGTTGAGGCTTTTTACACCTCGATGGCACATGCAAGTGCTATGAGTATTGGACTGAACTGTGCTGTGGGCATCAAGCAAATGCGTGGCCCCATCGAAACACTTTCCGAAATGTCGAAATTCAAAATCAGTTGCTATCCCAACGCGGGCATGCCTGATGGGTTTGGCGGATTCCAAGGAAATATCGAAGAAACATCGCAACAACTCCGTGAGTTTTCCCAAAACGGTTGGTTGAATTTTGTGGGTGGTTGCTGTGGGACAGATCCACAATGGATCAAATCAATTTCGGAAGTCGTGGAGGGTATTACGCCCCGACGCAGAGATATTTTAGGTGTGCATTCTTGGTACTGTGGCACCAAGACTCTCACCATTCGGGAAACTACGGGATTCATCACAATCGGTGAACGTACGAATATCACCGGTTCGAAAAAGTTTGCCCGGCTTATTCGGGAAAGCAATTTTGAAGAAGCCATCAAAGTTGCCCGCGAGCAAGTAGAAAATGGCGCAAACATTCTTGATGTCAACATGGATGAAGGATTGATCGATGGCGAAAAAGCCATGACTCAGTTCCTCAACCAACTAGGATCAGAACCTGATATCACCGAAGTGCCAATCATGGTCGATAGTTCGAACTTCGCAGTGATAGAAGCTGGCCTTAAATGCCTTCAGGGGAAGGGTATTGTCAATTCAATAAGCCTAAAGGAAGGCGAAGAAAAGTTTCTTGAGCAAGCAAAAATCATTCACAAGTATGGCGCTTCAGTAGTCGTAATGGCTTTTGATGAGCAAGGGCAGGCGGTTACTGCGGATGAAAAAGTTCGCATCTGCCAGCGGGCTTACAAACTGCTTACCGAAAAAGCTGGGTACGATCCCACCGACATCATTTTCGACACCAACATCCTTACTGTTGGAACCGGAATGGAAGAGCACGCCAACTATGCGGTAGAGTTTTTTGATGCGGTGCGAAGGCTTAAAAAGCTTTTACCTCTGGCAAAAACCAGTGGCGGAGTAAGCAATGTTTCGTTTGCTTTCAGAGGCAAGGATTTTGAAATCGTGCGCGAATCCATGAACAGCGCATTTCTTTATCATGCCATCAAAGCGGGACTAGACATGGGTATTGTAAATGCTGGGCAACTGCAAGTTTACGAAGATATACCCAAGGATCTTCTTGAAAGAGTTGAAGACGTTCTGCTTAATCGAAGGCCGGACGCCACCGAACGCTTGGTCGATTTTGCCAAGACTTTGGGCAAGAAAGATAAATCCGAAGTTAAAGAACTTGCATGGCGGGAAACCAATGTCAAGGAAAGGCTCAAGCATGCGCTCATTCATGGCATCGTAGATTACATTGATCAGGATGTTGAGGAATGTAGAAAACTTTACGAGCGACCATTGCATATCATCGAAGGCCCGTTGATGGATGGCATGAACATCGTTGGAGATTTGTTTGGTTCGGGAAAAATGTTTCTGCCCCAAGTTGTAAAAAGCGCACGAGTCATGAAAAAGGCGGTTGCATACCTTGAACCTGCGATGACTGCAGAGAAACTCGCCTCGGGAAATGTTCATAAATCCCGCGGAAAAGTTCTTATTGCAACGGTTAAAGGAGATGTACACGACATCGGCAAAAACATTGTTGCTGTGGTATTAAACTGCAACGATTTCGAAACCATCGATTTGGGGGTAATGGTTTCTTGCGAAAAAATTCTAGAGCAAGCCAAACTTCTTAACGTTGATATGATCGGCCTTTCTGGACTCATCACCCCGTCTCTAGGCGAGATGGTTCACGTGGCCAAGGAGATGGAAAGGCAGGGATTCCAGATACCACTTTTAATTGGCGGCGCAACCACTAGCTCCAAACATACTGCGGTCAAGATAGCAAACTGCTATCACGAAACCGTAATCCATGTTAAGGATGCATCGAAAAGCGTAGGCGTGGTAGAGAGACTATTGAAGCCAGAAACCAAAAAGTTGCTCGATGAAGACAATCGAAAAACCCAAGACCGCGAGCGGACTAATTTTGCCAAGAAGAAAGAACGCAAATTGGTTCCTTACAGCGAAGCCTTCAAACGCAGATTCCAAATCGATTGGGAAAAAACCATCCCAGACAAGCCAAGCTTCACGGGAATCAAGGTACTGAACAACTTCCCTTTAAGTGAATTGATTCCGTTCATTGATTGGTCACCTTTCTTCGCATCCTGGGAACTCAAAGGCAAGCACCCGTTTATTTTTAATGACCCAGAAACAGGGAAGCAAGCCAGGGAACTTTTCGACTTGGGAAATGAATTACTTCAAAGGATGATCAAAGAAGATAAGGTAAGAGCTCACGGCGTGTACGGGTTTTTCCCAGCTAACTCCGATGGCGATGATATTCTTGTTTTCGAAGATGAATCACGCAAGAAAGTAAAATATCGGTTCCCGATGCTTAGGCAGCAATGGGAAAGGGAAGGGCAGGAAAATTTCAAAAGCCTTGCTGATTATATTGCGCCCTTAAGTTCTGGAAAAGCAGACTATATAGGTGCTTTTGCTGTAACAGCAGGCGAGGGCGCTGATGAGTTTGCCGACTATTTCGCCAAACATCTTTTAGATGATTATTCTTCGATTTTGGTGAAAGCCTTGGCAGACAGGTGTGCAGAGGCCTTTGCGGAATACATGCATTACAAGGCAAGGCAGGACTGGGGTTTCGGCCTGCTCGAAAAATATTCTAACGAAGATATGATCGATGAAAAATATCAGGGGATTCGCCCAGCTTATGGGTATCCTAGTTGCCCGGATCATACCGAAAAAGCAACTCTCTGGAATCTTCTTGATGCAGAAAAGAACACCGGGATGATCCTTACCGAAAGCTTTGCAATGTTTCCCGGGGCCTCCGTCAGCGGGCTTTATTTTGGGCACCAAGAAGCCCGATACTTCGCTGTCGATATGATTACCCGCGATCAGGTTGAAAACTACGCCCTCAGAAAAGATATTTCAATCGCTGAAGCAGAACGATGGTTGGCACCAAACTTAAATTATGATACCGAATAGTTTTATAAGAGTTTAATAATGATTAACATCGATTTAGCTCTTAAAACCATTCTTGCGCAGATTAACCCTTTGCGATCTGAAATTACACCCGCTTCTTCCACTATGCTAGGAACTTGCATTGCTGAAGATATTTATGCAGACATCGCCAGTCCGCCTTTCGACAAATCGATTGTCGATGGATTTGCATTGCGGATCTCAGACATTGAAAAGAACAACTGGGAATTACCACTCGGCTGCGAAATCCCTGCCAACTCCAACGGCCCAATCGAATTACCTGTAGAAACAACCGCCGAAATTATGACAGGCGCGCCTATTCCTTATGGCGCGGATGCTGTTATTGCCAAGGAACAATGCAATCATCTAGGATTGCGCATTCAATTCCAGCGCCTGACATGCAAAAAAGGCATGAACATTCTTCCGATGGGAAAAGAATATCAGCAGGGCGAATTGCTATTAAAAGCAGGAACAAAAATAACGCCTCAGCGCGCAGGAATTCTTGCAGCTTGTGGCAAAACATCCGTCATGGCTCAACCTGCCCCCCGGGTTACAATCATTTCTACAGGCACTGAATTAGTTGAAGCCAACATGAGGCCCAAAGGTGGGCAAATTAGAAACAGTAACGGCCCGATGTTGGTAGCACTATCAGGCGTTTCGGGTGCGCTGCCGAAATATTTGGGGATTGCTGGGGATTGTAAAAAGAATCTTCATTCGCTTCTGAGTGAAGCAGAAAGTTCGGATGCGATCATATTTTGTGGTGGTGTGTCTGCTGGAAAGTATGATCTCATCCCAGAAATATTGAAGGAATCAGGGGCAAAGATTCTCATCCACAAGATTAATCTAAAGCCTGGTAAACCATTTCTTTTCGCAATATCCGCAAAAGGCAAACCAATTTTCGGACTCCCAGGAAATCCCTGCAGCGTTTTCGTCTGCTTCCATCTTTTTGTTGTACCAGCGCTGGCTGCACTCAAGGGAGAAACAAATATAGCACCCAAAATTCTTGCACTCCCCATTGCTGATTCGTTTCATCACGAGAGCGACCGCGACACCTGCTTTCCAGCTAAAATCTTTATTGATCAGTTTCAGGCAAAGGTAAAACCGGGCACATGGTTTGGTTCTGCAGACCTTAAAGGGCTTTCCGAATGCAACGCTCTTTTACTTTGTAAAGAAGGTGTTACAAATCATAAAGCAGGCGATATGATCCAGGTTCTAATTACCGAACCCGATTTTTTCAAACTTACTTCTTTATGATCGTTAACCCAAAGCAATCTAAAATATGACCTCCTCAACCCTACAAAATGCCTTCATGATTCTTAAAGCCGAGGGCTGGGCATTAGGGCTTGGATTTCTTTCTAGCGTACTACTTTACCTTTCTTTTTTTCCAGCAGACCTTGGGTTTCTTGGGTGGATCGCCATGGTGCCCATCCTTTATGTAATGCGCTCCAATGTACAATTGCGCATTAAATTATTATCCGCATCCATTTGTGGCTTATGCTTTTTCATTCCAGCACTGCAGTGGATGCGCCTTGCAGACCCAATGATGTATTTCACTTGGATAGGGCTGGCGGTTTACTGCAATCTGTTTTTTGTTTCAGCTCTTTTTCTCATCTTGAAATTCAAGAATCTCTCTTTGGTTTTCTCTTTCCCCCTGATTTGGATTGCATTCGAACATTTTCGCGCCACTTTTTTAGGCGGCTTTTCTTGGTATCTCCTCGCACATTCCCAGCATGATTACCCCTTCATCGTTCAAATTTCGGATCTGTTTGGCACCTATGGTGTTTCTTTTCTCGTAGCCTCGGTCAATGGCTTTTTAACTGAATCTTTTCTCCTCTTAAAAAGTAAAACCCTCAAAGCTAAAGCTGTTTATGTACTGCTATTGATCCTTTTCACTTTAACCTACGGGGCATATCGAACTTCCCAAGGTATTGGGGAAGCAGGCCCTGCTTGTGCTTCGCTTCAAGGCAATGTTGAGCAAAATATTCGCAATGAACAGGTAAGTGCTGAAGCCGCAACTAGTCCGTACCTTCTGCTTTCGGATTCAAGCATCGCATCAAACCCCGATCTTATCATCTGGCCCGAAACAAGTTATTCACGCGAGTGGTATTCCATATCGCCTGAAATGAAACCCGAAAAAGTTCCTCCAGACTGGAATCGAATCACTCAAATCCAGAAGACACTTGGAGAAGAAGTACGAAAACGATGGAACACCTCGGTATTATTGGGCCTGAACTCTCAGGAACTGACGCCTTCGGGTGTCAAAAGGTATAATTCTGCACTCCTCGTTTCCAATGACGAAAATAAAATTTCTCGCTACGACAAAATCCACAGAGTTCCCTTTGGCGAATTCATCCCCTTCAAAGATGTTTTCCCCTGGCTTAAAAACTTTGCACCGTATGATTTTGAATACAGTATCGTTTCTGGGGCAGGGTACCCCATCCTCGAATTCCCAATGGGGCAAGACAAACAAAAATCTGCCAAGTTTGGCACCCTTATCTGTTACGAAGATACCGACCCATCGATTCCTCTTGGCTTTTTCAACTCAGGCAACAGTCCCAATTTTTTCATCAATACCTCAAACGATGGCTGGTTTAAAGGCAGCGAGGAACATGAGCAACATTTGGCAATTTCAAGGTTCAGAGCTATCGAAACTCGCAGGGCAATTATTCGCAGTGTAAACATGGGCATCTCCGCCCTGATCGATAGTAACGGCAAAGTTTTGAAACCTGAATCCACCGAAGCCACGAATCAACCCAACACCTTCATTTGGAAAATCAATTATCCCGGTCCAAAATCCAAAGCCCTTGCTGTATCAGATTGGCACAAATTCAAAGCCAATCAGGGGATGCTTATTGCTGCAATCCCCATCGATTCACGGTTCAGCCTTTACACCAAAACAGGCGATCTTTTGCCCTACGCCTGCTGGCTTACTTTATTTTTCATCGCCATTCTTCCCTCCAAGAAACCCTCTGTTCCAGAACCGGATAATTAACATTGCTTCAGTTCGTAGAAAACTTCTTTTTGTTTAAGCCCACAACTGCAGCCAAGGAATGGATTTCGCCGCCCGAAGGCTATGGCATTGAAGAACTGTGGCTTCAAGCAAGCGATGGCAACAAAATCCACGCCTGGTGGATTCCACCTCCTGCAGGCAAACCCAAAAAAGCAGTTTTATACTGCCATGGTAATGGTGGAAATCTCAGCCTTAGGTTCGAAGGGGTGAAGCGATGGCTTCAACTTCTTGAGGTGGGAGTATTGATTTTTGATTACCCTGGTTATGGTAAAAGCTTGGGTAAGCCTTCCGAGCAAAGTTGCTACGCATCCTCCAAAGCTGCACTCGATTGGTTGCTTCAACAAGGGTTTAAGCCGACCGATCTTATTTTTTATGGCGGATCGCTTGGTGGCACTATTGCTGCAAATCTTGCAGCTTCATACAACCCGGGCTGCACTGTGCTTGTAAGTGCCTTTACCTCTTTCAAGGATATGGCCAAAAAACTTTATCCTTGGCTGCCAGGGACTTCGTTTCTTAAAACCAAGCTCGATACTCTTGCCCATATAAAAGCTTCCACTTCACCGCTTTTTGTTGCGCATGGCACTGGAGATAGACTGGTGCCTTTCGCCCATGGCAAGATTCTTTACGAGGGTTCCAATGCTAAAAAGTTCTTTCATGTGATGAAAGATTTAGACCATCATCACAGCCCAAACCCTGCCTTTTACGAGAATTTGAAGCATTTTCTCACCCACGAACTTGGTTTCTACCTAAAATAAGCTGGTTTTGACCAATCATGGTGCAAGTGGACTTGGACGATTTCTAGCCGTTTGCTACATTTCTATTCGTTCGGGATAGGATAAAATATCTTTATGGAAAATTGCCATGCGACGATTTCTTTCAACTTTGGTTCTGATAGCTTCGATTTACTTTGTATCTACGATTGCATTCGCACAAACTCCAACGGGATTATTTAAATGGAAAAAAGGCCAACAACTCACCTACAAAGTAGAACACAACACCGTTGCAACTGAAACTATTGCGGATTCAAAAACAGAATTCAAAAATCTGTTGGAATTAACCAAGCGCTGGACAGTTGAAGATGTTTCGAGCGAGGGTCTGGCAACTCTAACTTTAGTAGTTGAAGGAATCAAAATGAAAAGCACCAATCCAAAGGGTGATGAATTGATTTACGATTCCGCAAATCCAAAAGATTCCACACCGCAATTGAAAGAACAACTGGAAAAATACATCGGAACCAAAATCGCAACCATCTCCATGGATACCCAGGGAAGAGTTCGTTCTGTAAAAGAAAGCAACTTTGGCGCAGCTTCCAAGTATGAAGTCGAATTACCCTTTGCTGTAGTTGTTCCGGGTGGGGATATAAAAAAAGGGCTAATCTGGCAGCGCAACTTCAACATCACCATGGATCCGCCACAAGGCACGGGCGAAAAATATGAAACAAGCCAGAAGTACGAATGCACTTCAATTGATGCAGGGAAAATTAAACTGCTTGTTTCCACCGAACTGAAAAAGAATCCCGAAAACATCGCAGATCAACTACCATTGCTACCTTTCCTCGTCGAGGGCGAAGTCACCCTCGATGCCGAGAAAGGCGTTATGACTGAATCGATCATGAAAGTAGATAAAACCTTGAAAGGACACCAAGGAGAGAATAGCTCCTACCGGATGTATTCTCTCTTCAAGGAAACTCTCACAGGCTCAAAATAAGGACTAAGAAGGAATCAAATCCTTCACTGCATCCTTTTCTTCAAGCAATTCTTGAAGGGTTGTTTGGAACTTTGCTTGGCCAAACGCATCGAATTTTAAGCCATCAACTACTTTATAATTACCCTTGCCATCTGTGGTGCATGGGTAACCAAAAACCATATCCTTGGGCACACCATATTCGCCCTGCGAAACCACAGCCATGCTAACCCAATCGTTGGCAGGGGTGCCTCTAATCATGCTCTTAACATGATCAATTGCGCCATTAGCTGCAGACATTGCAGAACTCATGCCACGCGCCTTGATAACTGCGGCACCACGGGTCTGAATGGTGGAAACAAAGGTTTCCTCAAGCCACTTGCGGTCGGTGATGATCTGCTCTGCAGGTTTGCCATTAATCTTTGCATTAGAAAAATCTGGGAATTGCGTGTTGCTATGATTGCCCCAGATAGTCATCTGGGTGACATCGCTATTGGAAACACCAGCTTTTTTTGCCAACGCAGTACGGGCACGATTATGATCAAGGCGGGTCATTGCGGTCCATCGTTCTGCAGGAATGCTGCGTCCGTTGGATCGGGCGACCAGGCAATTAGTGTTGCAAGGGTTACCCACCACCAAAATGCGTACATCCGAGGCGGCCTTTGCAGCAAGCGCCTTCCCTTGGCCAACAAATATCTTCCCGTTTATGTCCAGCAGTTCTTTTCTTTCCATGCCTGCCTTCCTTGGAAACGAACCAACCAACAAGGCATAATTGCAGACATCAAAGGCCTTTTCTGCATTATCTGTAATCACGATGTCTTTTAATGTTGAGAAAGAGCAATCATCAAGTTCCATCGCAACGCCTTCAAGGGCGGGCAACGCAGGGGTTATTTCAAGCAAATGCAAGATAACCTGAGTATCTGGACCAAACACTTCGCCAGAGGCCAATCGGCCCAACATTGCGTAAGCGACTTGACCTGCTGCCCCTGTTACTGCAACTCTTACTGTTCCTGCCATGATAATGCCCTCAATCCTTTAATAAGAAAAATCAATGAAGCTTCGGACATCATACCCTCGACTTCATGCGTAGAAAACATATTTTATAAGGTACCAAGGCATGTGCGACTCGGCCACAACCTATTTATAGGTTTACTCTCAAAATGACCGGGTTTCAATTGCTTCTGTCTTTATATTTTGTGGTCTTAGTACTCTTTTAGACATGTGAGGTTTAAAGAAATGGCAACAAAGATTGGTATTAATGGTTTCGGGCGAATTGGAAGAATGGTGTTCCGCGCTCTCATGGAAAAAAAATCCGAACTTGATGTCGTCGCCATCAATGACCTCGGTAACCCAAAAAGCTTGGCTTTATTACTCAAATACGATTCCGTACATGGCAAATTCCCACACACAGTGGAAGCTACGGAAGATTCACTTATCGTTGCAGGTAAGACCATCAAAGTTCTTAAAGAACGCGATCCTTCCAAGCTTCCTTGGGGCGCTATGGGCGTTGATATCGTGATTGAATCCACCGGACTCTTCACCGAAAAAGAAACACCTAAAGGTGGCTTTATCGACCATATCAAAGCAGGCGCTAAAAAAGTTATCATCACTGCTCCTGCAAAAGGCGAAGATAAAACTGTGGTTATCGGCGTAAATGATCACGAACTTACTGCGGATCACCAATGCGTTTCCAACGCTTCTTGCACCACCAATTCCCTTGCTCCCATGGTTAAAACCTTGGAAGACAACTTCGGGATTGTTTGTGGCGTTATGACAACCGTTCACGCATACACCAACGATCAAAATGTTGCTGATCAGATTCACTCCGATCCCAGAAGGGCTCGTGCCGCTGGTTGCAACATCATCCCAAGTAGCACTGGCGCTGCAAAAGCTATTGGCTTGGTTATTCCTGCAATGGCTGGCAAACTCGATGGTACCGCTCTTCGAGTTCCTGTACCAGACGGTTCGATCACCGATCTTACTGTTCAACTTAAACGCGAAGTTACCGTGGAAGAAGTTAACGCTGCTTTCAAGACTGCCGCACATGGCGTTCTTAAGGGCGTACTTGAATACACCGAAGACCCAATCGTTTCTTCCGACATCATTGACAACCCACACAGTTGTATCTTTGATGCTCTTTCAACCTTGGTCAGCCCTAAAGGCAAAGGCACCACGGTTAAAGTATTCGGCTGGTACGATAACGAATGGGGCTACTCAGTGAGAACTGCTGACTTGGCTGTTAAGCTGACAAAATTGCTTAAGTAATTAAGGTTTATTTTTCAGGGGCTGGTCCTTCATGGGCCAACCCCTTTTCTTTTTTTTCAGGACATATCCTACAATGGCAAAAAAAGACATCCACTCACTACAAAACATTCAGGGCAAAAAAGTCCTGGTTCGTGTTGATTTTAATGTACCACAGGATGAACACGGGAATATTACCAACGATCGCAGGATCCGCGGTGCAATACCGACAATTAAGGGGTTGCTCGAAAAAGGCGCAGCAGTCATCGCCATGAGCCATCTTGGTCGACCTAAAGGCGACCCTGTAAAAGATGCCCCTTTCAAGATGGATAAGGTCGCAAAACGATTAGGCGAACTTCTAAATAAATCTGTACACAAGGTAGATAGCATTATTGGGCAAGATGCCAAAGACGCTGCGGCCAACCTCAAAGCAGGCGAAATCCTTGTGCTTGAAAATGTCCGATTCCATCCAGGCGAGCAAGCTGGAGATGCTGCTTTCGCCAAGGAACTTGCAAGCTTGGGCGATATCTATGTAAACGATGCTTTTGGAACCTGCCACCGCAAAGATTCTTCCATGCATGGCGTTCCCGCTGCATTAAAAGGCAAACCAAGAGTCGTGGGCACTCTCGTAGCAAAAGAACTTGCAATCCTTGAACAACTCTTCAGCAACCCATCACGGCCAAT
>CAMDHK010000080.1 GCA_945897965.1 Candidatus Kuenenia stuttgartensis
AGAGGGTCATCAAAGCGAGCCACAACAAGTGAGCCCGTCTTTGCTTGTTCGATAGGGTAGAAGTTATAGAAGCCGCGTTTAGGTTGGCCATCTTTAGCATCAACATTAAAGAACTGCTCCCAATCTTTAAGGAAGGGAAGTTGATCATCTTCATCAAGGCGCAGGAATTCCATTTCAGGAGTCGCGCCATCGAAGCGCAATGGTTTTGGTGAATCGGGCTTTCGATCCATTTCCTCGATGCGGATGTCTTTTAAAACAACGGGATACAGATCAAGGATGGGTTTAAGCTTTTCCTTTTCAGCACCAGGTCGTGCCAGCTCTAAAGTATGCAGCGGGCCTGCAATCACAATCAAACCGCCACCTTTATCTACCCATGTACGCAGCAAATTCATTGAAAGATCGTTGACTTGTTTCCAATCAGGATCGAAAGCAACGATGACATCATAAGAGGCGAGGTCGTAAATCTTTTCGTTAGGATCAACCGTGGCGGAATCAAAGAGATCAGGAAATCGGGTGAGAAGTTTTTCAGGTGGGATATCTTGAACCACGCCTGGTCGTCGTTCGGTTTTTCCAGGAGGGTTCTGCAATAAGATTGCAAGTTCAGCGCGCTTTCTTTCGGTCTCTCTAACAAAAAGAGTACGAACAAATTGATAATCTCGCATGGGTCCGCTAGCCACCAAAAGAACTCGCAATGGTTTATCCATCACGCGCATTTCCACAGGCCCGCGTTTGTGTTCTTTATCTAATGCAATCTCTGATTTATCACGGGGAACTCTTGCTACAAATTTTATTTCGCTATCGGGAGTTTCTGCAAGCACCCACTTCTTGCCTGTAAGATCAGCTTCGCGACCCGCAGCTTTTGCGAGGGCTTGTGCATCCACCTGAAACTCAACTTCGGCCCTAGGGGGGTTGCCCTTGTCGTAAGTTCCAACAGGCGCAACGAGGGTGATTTTAGTCCCAAGGTTTATTCTTAGCTTGTCTTTTGATCCCTTCGAACCAGCTTCTTCAATCGCAACATCCAGAAGCTCTTCTTTACCTGTTTGATTTTTTCTTACATTGGTAATATCAAGGAATGCTTGGAACTCTTTCTCTGCAAGGCCTTCGCCCACAACTTCAACTGCGACACGAAATCGATCATCAGGCTGCACTCGCCCGGGAACCCGCAGGTCAACAATTTCGGTTTTAACTTTAGGGCGGTCTTCGCCAACTGCGACAACAAAAATCGGGATGCGGGCAGCGGTCGCCCTTTCTTCGAGATCCTTCAGCGCCTGCAAAGTTCCTTCGGTACTGCGACCATCAGAAAACACCACAATGCCCTGAGTCATCTGGTTCATTTCGCGTTGTAGAATACCAACCACGCTATCAACCACATTAGTTGCGTTAAAATCACCCGCTTCGACTTTATTACGGCCTGCGGTGATCATGGTTTGCAGTCTGTTTAGTTCGGATTCTGCCGCGCCTTCTTTTGCAGGGATTAACTTGCCTGGTTGCAGCCAAGCCTGCCAGGCTTCAGCCCCAAGCATTTCTGTTTTGAATGTGAGATTATCTTTCAAAGCTTCCTTGAGTTTCTCGCGATCTTCCTTGGTTAGGCATGCGCCCTCTTGGAACTGTAGGAAGTTTTCATCCAGAGATCGACCAAAGCGGTAAGCGAACACTGGGTTTGTTTTTTCGAGTGCACCCAAGAAGTCGATGGTGGAATCGCCCAGAAACTTGATCACTTTTTCTTGACGGGTGGGCAGCTTGTTCAAAGGAACTGATTCAGAGGGGATATCATCGATAGTTGTGGTCATGCTGCTTGAGGCATCGAATGCAATTACGACCTTGGATCTTGAGGTGCTTTGCTCCCAAGTTTGTTCTGCAGGCAACAAGAAAGCAAAGGCGAGCAATCCATATACCATGGCCCGCGATAAACCAAGAACCATAGCCCAGATAATGCCAATCGAACGGCTATCACGAAGATACATCCAGCCGACGAAAACAAAGGCGAGCAGAAGAACAAAAGTAAGAACCACCAGCCAAACCGAAGGAGGAAGTTCTTTAGAAAAGATGCGCAGGGGATCTGCCAGCCTTCTGAAGACAAACTCGGTCACCTGAATAGGAAGGTTTTCGTTCATACGCCCAAACTTCTTGCTAGGGTCAAGGGGGCTCTTTCGCTACCTCGCAGGTGATAACTCAGATGAACCGCAAGGGCCTGCTCAGCAATCAAAATGATAAGAAATAAAAGATAGAGCCAAGGCGATTCGGAAGCATCAGGCGATCTGTTTTTAAGTGAGTCGTAATTATCGCCTGGCGACCATAAAGCTATTTTCCCTGCGCGCGGATCCGAGGCAAAGCGATTGGCTTCAAGCTTTTCGCGAGAAGTTCTGCGCAAATCTCCCTCTGCTTGGGCATCAACATTAAACGCATATGCTTCTACTTCGGTTGCAGGAGTATCTTTGCCATCGGGTGGCGCATTAGGAGAGAATTCAAAAAACCATGAGCCTGGTTTTGCAGTCTGATTGAAGGTGAAGTCCAACAGCCCTTCTCGTTGCACCAACGGTTGTTCTGCAATGCGAACAGGGTTGGCTGCAGCAGAAGCGCCCGGAGTTGAACTAACTTCCATCAATTGATAAGAGCCAGAAACTCTGGGTTGGTAGCGGGTAGAATCGAGTGAAAGTTTAAGTTCATCGCCAACGATTTTATTGCGATCACTACCCTCACTCGAAAGAAACCGTTGTAAATCCATTACAAAAACTGGATAGCTCCAAGAGACAGGGCTACCTGCGCCCCACTCATTCCAACCATCGGTTGCACCGGGAACTGTTGGCTTAGTGCCAGCAGGAGTTAGTATCGCAGCAACTTTTCCCTTGCCTAGTTTTCTTGCAATTGCGAGCGGATCACCAAAGAGAATGTTCTTGCGAAATTCTTCGTACTCGCGTGCCAACGGCCTAAGCGATGGTTGCGCCCAGAATTCCTTCATGCCCGGAATGTTTTGTGCTGCATCGCCCGGATCATTCAGCAATGCTTCCAATGCCTGACCGACACGGTATTGCGAATCTGCAGCTAAACTTTCTTTGATTGCTCGTTCGTGTTTGCGTAATAATTTCTGAAACTTTTCCTGTGCGGGATCATCGTAAGGGATTCTTCCGAGAAGCCCACGGGCCCGTTCTTTATAAGAATCACGCTGGCTATCATCATTCCATTTCCGGTTAGAAAGAAGGATGATTTCTTCGGTCGCATTGCCTGATGGGTCGTAAGTGAATCTAGGCCTAGCCTGAAAATAGCGATCAATAAGTAAAAAGCGCATCGCACTCTGATTACGCGATAATCCAAATATCACCGGGTGATCAGGAGAGGGGAACATGATCTTTGGCTGTTCATCCCGCTGTTTCATTTCCGAACGAATTGCTTCGGGTAGTGCATCCGTTGGTTTGTCTGCAAGTAATAATGGGAACAACCCTTTTTCTTTTTCAAAAAGATTGTTAAAGAATACAGGTTTACTGCGATCACCCAAGAACCAAACAAGACCGCCGCCTCGTTCTACAAAGGTGCGAAGCTTGGTGATCACTTTTTCCGATTTGATTTCAGGGATGTTAAGAAGATATATGGAAGGATAGATTTCGAGATCTGCTTTTTCGAGATCTTCGATACTGCGATGTTCGACCTCGTAGGCCCTTGCTGCAGCGAGTGCGAATTCGACATGGAAGGAATCGCCCCCAGGCAGACGGCCATCTGCACCAGCGCCATCCACCACAAGAACAGGAACACGAGAGCGGACTTCGAGCACTAACTCTCGGGCGTTATCAGAAAGGACGCCTGTTTTTTCATCTTCGGTTATTTCAGCACGAATGCGAACAAACTCGCGATCCATGCGCAGTTTGCGATCGCGCTCATCCGATTTATCTGAAGATTTCAAGGCAGCGCCCGCAGGTTTGTTCTTGCGTGTAAGAATAAGCGAAAAGCGCTTTTCAGTGCGCTGGCCCGAAGGAAGGCTGTCTACCGGTTGCGAGGCGCCAAAATCTTCTTGCCCATCAATCTTCACATGAAGAAAAGTTTTCTTATCTGCAGCGCCAAAGTTTTGAATACCGACAGAAAATTCGACCGCAACACCCTCTGCTGCAAGCCTTGACTCCGCCCGAAAATCTACCACCGAAAGATTATCATGATGAATCGTCAACTGCCTGTTTTCGCCCCGGTAAGGATGAGCAACATCAACCAAGCTTAAGTTAACCCCAGCTTCGAGAAGCCTATCAACGCCTTGACGAAGTTTTTCTTTATCGGGCCCTACAGACCAATCCACTTCGCGAAAGTCGCCTGCAAGATGCAGTGTTTTCGTGCCCATCTGAATGCCGCCAAAATATTCGCCCGCAGTCTCCATCCCCTTTAGCGCATCACGATGCAAAAAGCCGGGCTTCAACGCATCAAGCTTTAAAGAAAGTTCTTCAATCGCCTGCTCATTAATGCTGCCTTCAAAAACAACAGAGGCAGGATCGGAAAGTAAAACGATGCGCATCTGCTGCACACCGTTGGCCTGCGAAAGCTTGCGTGCTATTTTCTTCGTCTCTTCCACTGCAACCTTGAAAGAAGTGGTTTCGCCATTGGGCTCGGCCCAGCGATCGGTCATGCTGAGTGAATCATCCAATAATAAATAGTGAAAACCAGAAGAGCCCGCACCACGCCCCAGCGTTTCTCCCACAAAGCGTGCGACCAAAAAACCAGTCAGCAATACCAGAAAGATTCGCAATAACAATAGCAGCAATTGTTCGAGGATGAGTTTGCGCTTGTTGCGCTTCATGGCTTCAAGCAGGAACTCCATGGCGGCCCATTCAACACGCTTGTAGCGAATGCGGTTGATCAAATGAATGATGATAGGGGCACTGATTAACAGTCCGCCCAGTATCATCGACCATGGATTAAGAAAAAGTTCCATCTACCCTCTATTCCAAAAGTTTCCTGCAATTAACTTCTTAGCGTACCGCGCCACCATTACCCCGGGCATTGCGATCATCCAACCGCATATTCAAGAATTTACTAAGCACAGCATCGAGGTAATCGCCCGTGGTCACCATTTGATAATCGATGCCCAGCTTGGTGCAACCCCTGCGCACATCGACCAAGTATTTATCAAGCGCCTCCATATATCCATCACGAAGAGATCTGGGGTCGCATAGTAAATCGGGTTGTTCTTCCATGCCTTCAAATTTGGTGCTGCCTGTGAAGGGGAAGTTGATCTCATCGGTATCTAGCACATGAAAAGCAAGAATGTCGTGCCTGCGATGCCTGAGCATTTCAAGGCCCTTGAACAGTTCGGGCCTATCAACGAGGAAGTCGGAGAACACAACGATCAAGCCGCGTTGGCCCACTGATTCTGCAACTCTGCGCATCACTTGCGAAAAATCTGTTTTCTTTGCTGGCTTGCTTTGATGCAAACCCATCACGAACGCATCAAGGTGCGACATTTGCGATCTTGCTGGAAGAATCGTGCGCACTTGCGAATCAAAAGTGACCAAGCCCACAGCATCATGCTGCCTTAATAAAAGGTAACTTAGGCACGCTGCAGCGGTACAGGCATAATCGTATTTGTTCATTGCGCCTGCGCCATATCGCATCGATTCGCTTACATCTACAATCATGGTTGCACGAAGATTGGTTTCTTCTTCGTATTGCTTGATTACATAGCGATCGGTGCGAGACCAGACTTTCCAATCGAGATGGCGGATATCATCGCCATGGGTGTATTCGCGATGCTGTAGAAATTCGATGCTATGGCCAAAGACTGGGCTTTTGTGCAAGCCAGCGATAAAGCCTTCCACAACTTGGCGGGCACGAATTTCGAGCCTACCAATGCGACCTATGGTCGCAGGGTGTAAGAATCTACGGGCATCTTCCTGTGGTGATTGTGGCACGGGTATTTAAATCTCTTGAGGTTGATCAGGAAGCAAAGATTTTCTGGAATCTTTCATCTTTCTTCAGGTCACCCTCATGGGTAGGGGTTTCTTGCACAATCTTTTCGATCACCTTATCTGGGGTTACCCCTTCGCTTGCAGCGGTGAAGTTGGTGAGAATGCGATGCCTTAAAACAGGCAATGCAAGTGCTTGAATATCTTCCACTGCAACATGAACTCTGCCATGCAGAAGTGCACGAGCCTTAGAGCCAAGAATAAGATTTTGCACCGCACGAGGGCCAGCGCCCCAAGAAAGCCATTCTCCAATAAACTTGGGCACGCCCGGTTCGCCTATGCGGGTCTGCCTGACAAGCGCCAGCGTGTAACGAATCGCATGATCGCTAACAGGAACTCTGCGCACCAAATTTTGTAAATCCATAATCTGCTGCCCGCCCAATACAGACTTCACATCATCAACAAAGGTTGAAGTAGTCTTCGAAGCAATTTCAAATTCTTCATTAAAGCTAGGGTACTTAACAAATACTTTAAACATAAAGCGATCTTGCTGTGCTTCGGGCAAAGGATAGGTGCCTTCCTGCTCGATTGGGTTTTGCGTTGCCAATACAAAGAAGGGGCTATCCAGTTTATGCCTGGTACGGCCAACAGTAACTTGCCTTTCCTGCATGGCTTCAAGAAGAGCAGCTTGGGTTTTCGGAGGAGTACGATTGATTTCATCAGCAAGCACTACATTGGCAAACAATGGGCCCTGAAGAAATTTGAACTCTCTACCACCAGTATCTCTGTTTTCTTGGATAACTTCGGTGCCTGTTATGTCGGAGGGCATAAGATCTGGGGTGAACTGGATTCTGCTGAATGAAAGCGAAAGGGTACGGGCAAGGGTGCTGATCATCAGGGTTTTTGCAAGCCCCGGTACCCCTTCAAGCATGCAATGGCCTTTGCTAAATAGAGCAATAAGCAATTCTTCAATAACTTGATTCTGACCAACAATTACCTTGGAAAGCTGGGCTTTAATGTCATCGAATGCTGATCGCAGCTTCTTTGATTCTTCGATATCATTTTGATCAAGTGGCTTTTGTTGGGCAATTTCTGCACGATTAAGTTGTCTAGTTATCAATGTTGGATCGATTGAATCACTCATTCTTAAGAATCCTGAAAGAAAAGAAAAAGGTAGGATACCATTATCGCTGATAAATGGGCAGAACACCACCATCAAGTTGCATGATGGTTAAATGCACCGCAGTAATAAACACCGGGCCAACATGGCCACCAGTCCAGGAGCCATCCGCCCCCTGCGTTCGAACTAGATTATCAAAAGTTGCCTTGCGATACTTCTTCCAAGTTAACTTATCGTTATCTTTTGTATCGCCAAAGAGTTTGTTCCAACCATCATCTCCAAGGCTGTAAAGCGCCTGAGAATAATAATAGTGGGTGTATTCATCATGCCCTTGTCGTTGGTTGCCAAGCGCACCAATATTATTAAGGCAGAACTTGAACCATTTTTTAATTAAAGGGGAGTTGTAATCACCTGAACTGAAACCGCAGGAAATGGCTGCAGCAGTAAGAGCAGGCCGACCTTCGCCACCACCACCGCCACCCAGGCTATAAATAACTCCGCCTTGTGCGTTAGTGGATTCTTCAAGGTAAGCAACAGCTTCTTTGATTGCATCTTGGGGAACAGCAATGCCAGCATTGCGGGCAGCACGAAGCGCCTGAACTTGAGTAATGGTAACCGAGCCTTCATCAAAATTATTACCTTCCTTGGCGGAGACATAGCCCCAGCCGCCCAAGGGAGTTTTGCCATCTTTCATCGAAACCCTACGAGTCTGGGCATCACGTGAGAATTTACCAGCACGAACCAGAATTTCTTCAAGCTTGCGCCTGCGGTCGCCTTCTTCTTCTTCACCATAAACCGAAGCCAAAAACAACATGCCAAATCCATGGCCATACATATAACGGCCAGCTTCACCGGGAATATTGGGATTACCAATCATGCCATTAGCCTGGCAACGGGCCATAAGGAAATCGACAGCTCTGCGAATGTTATCGCGATACTGGCCTTCGCGAATGGTACTGCCTTCCATGAGCATGGTCATGCCGCCAAGGGCTGTCATGGTGATAGGGTATTGCCCACCGGTAGCTTCCCAGTGGCCATCTTTATGCTGATTGCGAGACATCCAAGTCAGGCCTTTTTTAATGGCGTCTTGGTACTCTTTGGGGATTTCATCGCCTTGCAAAGAGGGCAGGGTGATGCCCAAAAGAAGCAATGCGACAGCCATGGTTTTAAAATTCATGTTCTTACCCCGGGTATGACTTTTATTGCTGGAATAAATGAAGGCCCCTGCAACAAAAGAAACACCACATTAGTTGTAGACGATCCAGATTACCCTATCTAACACAAAATCAAGAATTCTTTTTACCCGCCTCTTCAACGGAAATACCAGCAGCATCACTCCCAAACTTGAAAATAATCTTTAACTGGTAGTTCACGAACTCAATCTTCCCATTTTTAAGGTCGAGGTTGATGTTGTGAAACTGAATGCCGTTGGGAATGTTTTCGTTATCGTAAATAAGTTTCCCGGTGCGTTTATCAATACTTTTGGCTGCAACAATCTGCATGACATTACGAATAGGCCCATTAGCAACCATTTTGTGCATGCGGGAAGTAAACAAAACCATGGGGAGATCTTGGAAAGATTCAAGCACGACCATTTGGTGCGAAACCGGGTTATGCCAGCGCATTTTTCCGGTTTCTCGTTCGAATGCGTAAAACTCGCCATTGACCGGTTGGGCTCTCATGCCACTGCCTGGCATCAGGTTGGTTTGAATCCCACCCCAAGGCATGATGTTGGCATTCACAGGATTATTAAACCCTACATAAAAGTTGGATTTGTCGGCCAATAGTAATGCAGCACCACCCTTGACGATAAATTTAGGATCCAGCTTGGTGGAAAGAACTTGGGTTCCTTCAGGGATGCGCCAGACTCGAACTTTGCCATCGGGTTCGATTACGCCCGTAAGGCCAGGATGTTCATCCGACTTTAATACCATCACCCCCGCAGGGAAAGATTCTTTCCAAGTATCCTTGCCAGTGATGATGTCGTAAATTCGCAAGTTCGAAGGGCCATCTGATAAGGTTTCGTTAAGCAAAAGCTTGCCCCCGATGATGCGTTCACGCTTGGTAAAGAGCTGAGAAAAATCAGGCACTTTAACCGAAACACCATCGTAGGCTCTGATAGCTCTGGTTGCGGAAGGAGTGTTTTCTGGTGTCATGTCCACCACAAAAATATGCTTGCCATCACCAAAAAGAATCGAGCGTGAATTAACATCCGATCTGGTCCAAAGAGTTTTCCCAGTGAGCGGATCAACCGCAACCAAGCCATCGCGTGTTTGCAATGCTGCAACCCCTGCAGTCATCGGGTTCGATAACCCAATTCGCTGCGCCCAACCATCGGGGTAAAGTATCCGGATCGAACCATCTGGATCTACATTAAGCTGATTGTAACCCGGAGGCGAAGTAGCAGGCTGCCCTGGTAAAAAACCCATCGGGTTATAAAGATTCTTTTCCCACAAGATCTTCTTGTTCACGGGATCAATCGCAAAAACCAAATGACCCAAAGGCAATAACACCAAATGCCCCTGCGCCTGCAGCGGGAATCGCACCAAATGAGGTTGGCCGTTGCCATACACCAGGTTTTGGAACAAGGTACGGGTGATATTCATCGACCATTCTTCTTTACCCGTAAGGGTATCGTTGATTTTAAGGGCGTGGTAATCAAATCGTAAAGCAAGCCTGTTGCGCTGGAAGTAAGGCAAAGGAGAATCGGGTTCTTCAAACCGATAACTTTGAGTCTGCTGGTGGAAGTTGCCACGCTCTTCGGTAACGGTGATTTTGCGAGCCTCAGGTATCAATTTAGATTCAGAAAGAAGTGCGACGAATTTTTTATCAGCGTTAGCCTCTTTAAGAAAGTCAGCGCCTTTCTTACCATCGCGGATTACAACATCCCCATATTCTTTCCCAAGCTTTTTGTAACACCAGAGCGCATCATCAAGTAGATTTTTATTAGTGTAAATGCGACCCAGAATCTCATAAGCCTTGGCTGCAAGTGCTGGGCTTTCAGACAACACAGGTTGTAACGCCTGCTCTGCAAGCAACATCGCATTGGGGCTTGTATCTTCCAGCAATCGTTCTGCAAGCTTCAAACGCGCTTCCCGGCCTACATCAAATAGTGAACCCGAAAACGCAACAAACTTCTTAAGCTCTTCAAGCGTTGCGCCTTTTTTCTGAAGCTGATCCCAAGTGGATTGAATTTTAGCCTCGAGTGGCTTTTTGTTTTCAGGTGAAGCCTTGGCAACCATGGCTGCTATGCGACCCTGCGACCAAACCTCGCCCGATGCCCTTACCGAAGGTTCATCCAAAACAGAAATCAAATCATCAGATTGCGAAGTTGCTGCAAACTCTTGATACTTATCAAATGCATCGATCAAACGACCCTGGCTTTCGCGACCTTTCGCAACCAAACAAAGGAAGTTTGTCTTGCGCCTGCGCCCCTCTGCTTCCATCTCAAGCCGTTCTTTTTCCTCTGCACCTGCTCGAATATCTACTTTGCATAGCGCTTCATATTCCCCAAGGAATGGCTCTGCTGCATTGAAATCCTGCTGGAAGTAATCAGTAAAAGCTTCAAACAACTTAGTGCGGGCACGATCCTTGATTTCTGGAGTGATGCTTTGTGCAAGTACTTTTTTCAAATCCTCGATCGCGCCTTTTAAATCACCTTTGTTCAACCTTAATTCGCCCCGCTCCGTAAGGCCTAGAGGATCATTGGGGTTGGCCTTGATAAGCAGATCAATCTGCTCGAGCTTGATTGCAAGCTGTGGGTAAACTGCGACATCGCTCGTAGTCTGAGAAATTACAGCGCCCTCATGAAAAATGAGATTTCCTGCTATTTCACTTTTACGCGATCTTGTATGAGCTAATATTTTACCCCTCGCCACATCGATTGCGCAAACCTCGGGCTCTTTCGAACCATTCGATTCCTTGATGGGCAGGTAGTAAATGTTTTCAGAGGCTACGCCCAGACCCGATGGTACGCCGGTTTCTAATGTCCATACCGTGCTGCCATTGTTGATATCAATACCCCTGCAGGTTTTTCGACCCACCACAATAGCCAACCCTGCATAGACACCGCCAAAGTAAAGATCTTCTTCCTGCCGATTCTGAGTCCAAACCTTGGTGCCATCTCTTAAGTTGACACAATGAATAGCCCTGGCATCAGGAGCCGTGAAGATAACTTTGCCATCTTGAATGACAGGCGCAGTTACCTTCCATTGATTATTAAAGGATGGATTCATGAGCACACCGTTGCCCCTACGGCCAATCATGCCATTAATTCTGGGGCGGTTGGGATCGAGTGCAGTATCTGGGCTTTCGGTTTTATCCCGGTACATATAAGCCCAAACCAGACTTCCCGTAGGAAGATCAACGCCTAGCAAAGCCCCCGAGTTTGTGGGGCAAACTAAAATACCTTCGCCATAGGATAAGTGCGCAGCTTGGGTGCGCCTGCCCACATCCTGCTCTAGCTTATCGCGTGTGGTAACCAAAGTTTGGATGCCCAGCAGTTTGCCGGTTGTAGGGTCAAGCGTCACAAGTCTAAGTTCCTGCTGCTTTTCGGTAAGTACAAAAAGCTTACCGCTTACGGGAATAGGGGGCCCAAGAAAATGCGTATCGCCCAACTCGCTTTTTTCATCGCGTTCGCCAATCTCCCAGCGCAGCTTCCCCGTCACCAAATCATAAGCCTGCAGCTTGCTGAAAAGAATCGCATCGTTGACTTCCTTACTGGGAGCCCTGTTATTGTTATTCTGACCACCATTAAAGTTCGTGTAAGGGTTTGCAGTAGGCGGGGGTGGCACCGAAAGGTCTTCAACACAAAATACATTCCTGCCATCGGATGATAAACAACCCAGCGAGGTATTTTCAAAAAGTATGCCAGGGCGTAGGTTGTTGTTCACATACTGGGCAAGCCATTGGTTGAGAATCTCTTTCTTTTTATCTTGAGAGACAGCATCAATACCCCAATCGGATCGAGCCTCCCACTCCAATTTGCCCGTCTGCACCTGCACAGCATGAATGCCCCAGTAACTGCGATAAATTATCAGCGGGATTTTTTGTTCATTCTTGGTGATGGTGGTTGCAAGCGGGAAAAACCCCGGAAGCATGGCCTGCTGGCGCTGAAGCACCATGTAGTTTTCCGACAGCTTCAAAGCATTTTTAGATTCGTTCGTCTTCGCAGTGGAAATCTTCCACTTCGGTTCCATGAAAGGAGTGCCACCAGGAGTCTGGGCATTGCGCTTTACATTCCCCGCAAACATCTGCCAATCAAATACACCCATCTCGCCCGCACGATTTTGCTTGATTGCTACTTCTTTAAGCCCATCCAACGACGTAGCGTTTCCATCAAGGTTTAATTCGCGCAACCCCTTGGCGCTTAACATTACCCATAGCTTTTGCCCACGCGCTGTATCACCCGATTGAAAGAATGCATATGCAGCTTTAAAAAGGGTGCGTGGCGAAAGCTTTTCACTACCCTCACGGTCGAGCAACTTCTCATAACACAACGATGCAGCCATGAAGTTTCCACGGTCGAGCTGATACGTTCCCAATAGAAGTGCAGCCTCGGAACCGGGATCGGTATGCAAATATAACTTCATCACTTGGGCCAGCATGTTGGGGTCGCTGTTGGCCTTTGCTTGTTTCAGTAATGCCCCTGCACTTGGATTGAAAGTGAGTTTGTAAAATTCCAGCCCTTTTGCAGGAAGCGATGCAACCAAACGGTTTGCCTCGGTTCGTACGCTGACCAGCGCAGTGATGGGTTTGCCATCAGCACCCTTGCGCGAGATCTCTGCAAATACATCTTCCTTTATTTCGAGAAGCTTCTGAAGAACATTGCAGGCCTCTGCCCAATCCCCAGACTTGATGTAATCTTGGGCAGCTTCGATCCTACTTTTCATTTTGTTATCGCGGGGCAGGCTTACTGCAGAATTATCTGTACCATCGATCGGGGTTTTGGGATCCGAATCTGCTTTGCCCGGGGCAATCTGTAATGCTTGCGCCTTAAGCTCAACTGGGGCCTTTTGTTGCCCAACAACCCAATTGGTCGCTAAGCCCAAAATCATCAGGGATACCATGTGCCATATTTTCATCTTTTGGCCCCAAATAAGACTGTAAACCTTGAACTTATTCATTATCACATCTTCTTCACATTCCATGCAAGAAGAATGCCCCGCATATTTAAGACGATTCAGCCAATAGCCCTTAACCCTGTTCAAATCAGGATTTTCTTCTTTATCAGCCCCTATTTAATCGCTAACATCATTCATAGTATGAGACTTGCTTTAATCCTACCTATTTGAAAGGGATTCTCCGTGTTCCAACATTTACTTAAATTTTCGCTATTTCTAGCTTCGCTGTTCATTTCAAGCGTCGCATTTGCCCAAGAAGAGCAGTGGGTCACCTATAAAGGCTCTGAAGGCCTCGGAAAAGGCAAGAATATCGTCTTAATCGGGGGCGATGAAGAATATCGCTCCGAAGAAGCCCTTCCCCAACTCGGCAAAATCCTCGCCAAGCATCATGGCTTTAACTGCACCGTTCTTTTCGCGGTTGACCCAAAAACCGGCCTTATCACCCCTACTGTTAATGATAACATCCCAGGCCTCGAAGCCCTTGCCAAAGCCGACCTCATGATCATCGCTACCCGCTTCCGCAAGCTTCCACCCGACCAAATGAAACATATCGATGATTACCTAAAAACAGGCAAACCCGTCATCGGAATGCGCACCGCAACACACGCCTTCAATTTCCCCAAAGATCACCCCTATGCCCGTTATGGTAATGGCTATAAAGGCACCGAAAAAGAATGGACCGATGGCTTTGGTAAATTAGTTCTTGGCGAAATGTGGATCAGCCATCATGGCTCACACGGCAAACAAAGCTGCAGAGGCATTATCGTTCCTAACCAACGCGAAAACCCAATCGTCAAAGGCATCAAAGATGGCGATATCTGGGGCCCTACCGATGTCTATGGCGTGCGCCTTCCCTTCTCAACGGATTACCAAGCTGTCGTGTTTGGCCAAGTTCTTGAAGGCATGAAGTTCGATGATAAGCCAGTCAACGGCAAAGTAAACGAGCCAATGATGCCAATTGCTTGGACCAAAACCTACAAAATCCCCGAAGGCAAAATAGGCCGAGTTTTCACCACCACCATGGGCGCTTCCCAAGATCTTGAAAACGAAGGCGTTCGAAGATTATTGGTGAACGCAACCTTCTGGTGCCTGGATATGGAAAGCAAAATTCCAGAGAAAGCCAAGGTCGATATCGTAGGCAAATTCGAACCCACAAAGTTCAGCTTCAATGGCCATAAAAAAGGGCTTAAACCTAAAGATTATGCAGGCTTGGATAATTAACCCCAGCCTAAGCCAGCCCACTGCGCCTTCAAGCCCACTCACTGCGCTGGGGTGGGTCTTCTCAACTCGCATCATTCAATAACAAGAGGCCCATGGAACACAATCCATGGGCTTTTCTTTTACATTCTTTTTTCTTCCCCCATTCCTAATAACATCCATTGCTTTCGCCGTGCCTGCTAAGCTTGCGCTTTGCTAATGCTCGGGTAGGGTTTAAAGTGATTGATTTTGATGCAAGGTAAATGCGTAATTGATTCGGAATACTTTAGAAATCCTCTGCTGCATGGAATAGGATGAATCTTATAAAAGATAATTCAATTATGTACAATCAGACTCGGTAAAACAGGAACAGAGACAAGCATTTATCGACAGCATATTTTTAATAGCATTAAAGTAAATTCTTATTAACGCACTAGGAGATCTGTGGAAGAACAAGTTAAATCCAAGCAGCGGGTAGCAGATCATGGCGAGGTTTTTACCCCCGCTTGGATGGTCGAAGCTATGCTTGACCTAGTAAAGGATGAAACCGAACGCATTGATTCTCGCTTCCTTGAACCAGCCTGCGGCGATGGCAACTTTCTCGTCCAAGTTCTACGGCGCAAACTTACCGCAGTGGAATTGAAATATAGTAAGTCCGATTTTGAACGCCAGAATTATGCGCTGCTGGCGCTCATGTGCATCTACGGAATCGAATTGCTGCCAGATAACATTGTAGAGTGTCGTGCAAATCTCCTTGAAATCTTCGCAGAGTATCTTAATCTTAAAGAATCCGATGATCTTTATCGTGCTGCGTTCTATGTGCTTTCACAAAATCTCGTTCATGGTGATGCTCTTACGATGCGGACGCAGGGGAACTTGCCGATTACTTTTGCTGAATGGGGTTACCTTGGGAAGGGTAAATTTCAGAGGCGGGATTTTTGCCTCCGCGATCTCACGATGTCTTCAACTTATAGTGCCAAGGGTTCACTATTCGCCGACCTTGGAAAGCACGAGATCTTTACTCCAAGTAAGACCTATCCACCAATGACGGTAAGTGAGGTTGCAGCAACGCCGCAGGAGGCAACTCCATGACGGAACAATCCAGCTTTGCTTTGCGCAGCCGCAATCCTGATGTGCTGACATGCATTGCGAACCTCTCCAATGATGAGGTATTTACCCCGCCGGAGTTTGCCAACCGAATGCTGGATACGCTTACGGAGGCATGGGCAGCGAATAATAAGGGTGCGAACCTCTGGGCTGATAAGAAGGTGAAGTTTCTCGACCCTTGTACGAAATCGGGAGTGTTTTTACGTGAGATCACTAGTCGCCTTACCAAGGGGCTGGAAAAAGAAATTCCAAATTTAGAAAAGCGCGTGAATCATATCCTGACAAAGCAAGTATTCGGTATTGCCATCTCACAAATCACTGCTTTGCTGGCGCGCCGAAGTGTCTATTGCTC
>CAMDHK010000081.1 GCA_945897965.1 Candidatus Kuenenia stuttgartensis
GGTTTAATCTCGCGCATTGATTCAGCTATTCGAAGCGCAGCAGGCAGGGAAAAGAACCCATGGCCATCGAGCATCAGTTCCATTTTAAGGCCGACCCTATTACGGATATCGTGCAAGGGTTTTAATGCCTGTTCAAGATCGGGCCAAGAAATCCGGTGCCCACCCGACTTTAAATAGACTTGATCAAGTGACCAAGTTTTCATTGCGGTGTAACCTTCAGAAAGAAGTTCTTCTGCAAGATCTGCAGCGTGGTAAACGCTGTTGTAATTATCTTCTAAAGGGCCAGGTTTGCCAATATCGCCATGCCCTGGCCAACCTTGAGCATCAGGGGAACCTTTAGGCCTACGCCCATAAGAGGGCCCACCACAACTATTATAAACGGGGATAAGATCACGAACTGGGCCCCCCAAAAGCTTCCATATGGGCTGTTTGGTAAGTTGCCCTAGAATGTCCCAAAGTGCGAGATCGATAGCAGAGATCGCTCGAAGTTCACATCCGCGCGCTCCAAATGCGGAAGCCCTTTCATAAAGAAAACGCCAATGGCTTTCAATCGCAGTGGCATCCGCGCCTAGTAATCTGCGCGCCATCCAGTCGTGCAAAGTAGCAGCAACAGCGTGTGGAATATAGTATGACTCGCCATGCCCGATCACTGGAGTGCCATCAACAGTTCCTGCATCGGTGTGGATACGCAGAAGTACCAACCCTGCCATGATGTCGTGTGGGATAAGAGTTTCGATAGCGACAATTCTGGGGCCATTGCGAAAAGCGTGCTGTTGAGTAGGACCCGATGCACGCGCAATATAATCTGAATGGTTAGATTGTTTATTGGAAGTACTCAAGCGTATTCCTTTTTGAGTGAAGTTCGAATTGTAATATGGAATAACAATTCGACCCTCATCCTATGTTTTTGACTAATGTCGTTAGGCCTGTTTGGGCTGTAACTTTACAGGGATGCTGCTTGTTTTGGAAGCGATTCTGCTGCTTAGCCAATATTGCCTGGGGATAAGGCCAACGCCAATAAGCCCAAGTTGGCTGAGCCAAAAAGCGGTTAGCCCCCAAGCGAGTTGATCATTAAATCCATATGCGTGAAGCCCAACGCCAAGTTGGTTGGTGCCAAACCATGACCAACCTGTGACCATGTTTCCAGCGATTGCTAAGAGTGCAACACCGCGGCTTTTAGCCATACCTCCCCAGCGGGCATGAAGAATGATTGCGTTCCAAATCACTATTAGGAGAGCACCATTTTCTTTGGGATCCCAGCCCCAGAAACGGCCCCAAGATTGATCGGCCCAAATGCCGCCCAGCACCGTTCCTACAAAACTGAAAAGCATTGCAAAACAAACCACACCGTAAATCATTTGTGTGAGGGACTTATCGCGTTCAGGGGTAAGCGTGGTGGTTACTATGCCCATAACAACATAAATAATGCCTAGAAAACCTGCAACGAATGTTGCGGTATAACCCAGCGTTACGCAAGTAACATGCGTTGCGAGCCAGAAATTGGTGTCGAGAACAGCTTGCATCATTTCTAAAGTATCGCCTTCAGCAGAAAGATGCTGCGCGATTAAAAGAGTCAATGAACCCGTGACCGATCCAACAATATTGCCGATGCCATTTTTATAAATACCTTCGAGCATAAGGCAGCCAAGAACACAGCCCCAGCCAATAAAAATTGCAGAGGAATAAAGGTTGGTGACAGGTGGCCTGCCTTGGATATGCATTCTTGAACCAAGCGCCCAAGTATGAACAAGAAGAGTAAGTATGCAAAGCCAGAATGCGGTTTTGTTAAGCGTTGCAGGGGCAGTAACCCATGCAAAGCATGAAATCAAAAAGACAAATAGGTAAACTACAATGCAATGATAAAAAGGTGCGAAGTGATTAAAGAACACTTCGAATCCTGAGATTTCAGATTGTACTGGCAATTCTTTAGTGATTAGTTCGCGGTATTCGATGAGAGCCTTGTTGAAATTCAGAGGCTCATTTTTAAGGTAGGAGAGAAGCATTTCGCCGAACTTGCTTACAGTGGGATTCATGCCAGCATTTGGATCAGCTTGGTTGGCGTTGCGTGATTCGAGTGCGGCCTGCATGAAAGGTTTCCAATCTTCGCCTTTGCCCGCGGGGATCACTAGGGGTGTTTGCAAGGATGCGATTTCCATGTAAGATTGCAAGTGATGAGCTAGTTGCAAAACGCTTTTGTCAAATGCATCTTTCTTTGCATTTTCTTTTTGATCAGCAGCTTTGCCTGCCTTTTCGAGTTCACCTATTTGAGGTGCGAATTCTTCGATCGAGTAGCGCAGCCCTGGTCTTGGTTGCAAGGCTAAAAGGCCAAGAAGTTGATCGTTTTCAATTCGAAAAACCTTGTGTTTTTCTGCTATATGGTTGTCTGAAAACCTGCTGGTCATAACATCAAGCAACCAACGCACTGCAGGTTGCCTTTTGTCTTTTTCACTCAAGGAGGAGAAAGTTTTGTTTTCTTCAGGGGTTCGAGCACTTTTATTTTTAAGGGTAGTAAGTTCAGCCTTTTCTTTTTCACTTATGTCGGGCTTGAAGGTTTGAAAACCATCGTTCATCACCATGAGTGAAACGCGTGCGAAGGTATCCATGGGCTTAACGCGCCCACGGTCTACAATAGGTAGCTTTGCAAATTCTTGAATGTGGAATCCTTCTACAGGGTCTGAAGGTTGTGCAGCTTGAAAGTAGAAATAGGCGAATCCAAGAATTACTACAATTGCTGGAACGATAAGGTTAGATTTATACATTGGAAGTTGCCCTCTTCTTGAGGAAAGTATTTAGATGCATGCCAAAATGAAGGAGCATGCCAAACGAGACAACCAAACAGGACAGGTATGGCATAATCCATCCTGGATTTCTTACAACTTGAAGGATGGTTCCTTTGTCGTTTGGAAGGAATCCAGATTGATAGAAAGTTTCGCCATCATAACGAAGCGGGTTATTCATGGAGATGAGTGTTTCCCTGTTTTCGTTAAGGCTTTCGTTGGAGAGTTTGATTTTGCTAGAAAAGTTTTTTGGGGTATTGGTGCCCAGGTAGCGTTCGTGTTTGAATTCGATGAGTTCCATCGAAAAAGGCTTGTAAGATCGTTTAAACCTAAGTGCCATCTCTGTTTTGGTTCCATCTTCTGTAATAACCGATTGCGTTGGTTTTAAAGAAGAAAGGGAAAGCCATATGGAGGCAAGGTAGGTGCCTACGCTTTTACCTGTTTTTTTATCGATCAGGTTGATGTATGCGGAAGGCAGGTCGATTTTTTGATCTTTATCGGTACCCGAAGCTTCGTTTTTTTCGTTGGCCCGAATTCTAACACCATCCCCAATGTTAGCGAGATTAGCAATCTCTTCTTTTTTATCAGGGTCGATTTCTTCGACTGAGGAATTATTCATGTACTTGATGATTTCGATGTCGAAAGGAAGAAGTGGGGTAGAAATCTTTCCTCCGGTCCTAAGAAGATGGTTTGGAATTACCACTACTTTTTCTTTTTTGGGAATCGACATGTCCGAAAAAGCAAGTTCAGGGCCGTTGACTTTTCCCATGAATCCGGATGTTTCTTTAAGTTCAAGATAATTGGTTACGCCACCTTGCTCGATCGTCATATTTCCTTCTACTGCGAAGATACCGGTAATTAATTCACCTAGCATTAAAAGAATAATACCTGCATGAATCGAAATGATACCAATGCGTTTCATGGAAAATTTAAATCTTACTGCATGGGCAGCTAGTAAGTTTGCAAGCATGAGTCCGCCTATAGTCCAACCGCCCGGAAAAGGAAAAGAACCAGACCATTGCGCAGTTGGAGATATCCAGCGGAAAGTTTGGCAAAAGCGGGCGAAGACTTGATTGGGGATGAACACATAAAAAGAACGGAAGTAATCGCTTACCGCAGTCCAGATTGGGTTATCAACTTGAGCCAAAGTGCCTGCAAAAACTAATACGAGTGAAAGCACAAAAAGCACCACGGTTAATTCAAGTGATGCAAGAGGCTTTAAAAGCTTCATGAGGGTGAACTGAGAATTTTTGTTAGGGTTGTATTTGTTGTTGTTTGGTTCAGTTTCGCTCATTATTTTGCTCCATCTGCAAATTGAAGAGAAGATACAAAGCTTTCGAAACTTTGCTTCTGCATTTTAACAACCGTATTTGGACCCTTCATCTTCACAAACCATGTGGTGTCAGGTGTGCTTATTACCGCACCCAAAATGCGATCAGTGGTACCCTCGATATCAATGCATAACGCCACACTGGATTTTGTTTGAAGTTTGGTAAGTGCGCTAGTGATCTTTTCTGGAGATTGAGGGGCAAGGCCTACTTGTTGACGCCAACGATTGATGTTACTTTCCAACCCACCAGCAGGCCCAGCAAGCGGAGTAAGAGTGATGTCGGCTTTTCCTGTAGCTTCATTCACTTTGAAGGTTGCAAGGCTCATCGCAGAATTAGGAACTTGCTCCCAAGTGTCTGGTTTCTTGAATTCTTTCACACCAGGTGAGGCTTGATTTGCAGGCGGATTAACGGGCATTTTTGGGAAAGACTTTGCGAAAGGTGGAGTCATTGCACCTTTTTTGCCCCCTGGGCCGGTATAGTCTGCAAGTATGGCTTCAACACCTTGTATGGTTTCTTTTTTGATAATGGTTGGGAGGTCGCCTTCGGATACAGGCCCCAATCCTACTTGTTCTCGCCAGCGATTGATGTTGGCAAGAATAGATCCTGCATCTTTGCCCAACTTAATCACAGTAAGTTCCAGCTTTGGATTTGCTTCTGGATCGATAAGGAAAGTGGCGAAACGAAGTTCGTTAGTTTTGCCGGCTTTCCAATTGCTTGGGGCGTTCCATTGAATGGGGGGAGTAGAACCTTCCGCAGCAAATCTAACTGTGCGAACAAAGGTTTCAAATTCTTCTGTTTTCGTAGAAAGTTTGCTAGCAGGGCCCATCAGCTTAAAGAACCAAGTGGAATCCCCCTTTGAAAATATGGCAGCCAATAAGCGAACGGGCTCATTGGTTGAAGAGGTTCTTTCTGGGGGATCGAGTCGATTCACTTCGTAGGCGGTAATATCTTCTTTTTTGCAACCTTGTACTAGAAGGGTGAAAAAAAGCACCAAACCAACTTTAAATAAATCCGTTACGCTTTTTGTCATTCGATTTCCTGAAAAATATATCATGGTAACTGTATTTTAGCCTAGGGTTGTAACTTCATGAAACAATTTAACGAAATAGTTTCTTCAATTTCTGGGGTTTGATTGTATTGGAGGTTGTTCGACTTCATGTCCTTTTTAACTATACAACTTCGTGTTGATTATTTGGATTCTAGATCCTATTTAGGCTGGGGCGGGTTGGTGTCATCAAAACGAAATTCTTCATGAATCGGTCTTTCTTCACTTTGTCTGGTTCGGCTTCGTTGCATTAAAGCATACCTTCGCATTTGATCATTTTTTTGAAAAGAAAAAGACGACCAAAGCCTAGCTCCATTCCATCCAGCAAGTAATAAGGCCAACCAACCAGCATTTAGGGTGCTATCTCCTAATTTAATTCCGGGACTGGGATTGCCCGTAATTGGTTCATATAGCAAAAGTCCAATTCCAAGCAGTATCCAAGTGATGCCCAAAAAAATATTCATGAACACTATCTCATTGTACTGTAAACGCAAACAGCTATCCTTATTATCTATCCAAACCTTGAAAGGTACAATCAAAATTATTTCGTTTGTACTGTAGATGTGTAATAATTAGCCCCTAGATAACTTTTCTTTAAGGAGAATAAAATGCAGTTTGAAATACTAACCCCAGAGCTAATCAGCCTTTTACGCAAATATGACACACCCACTATTTGTAATGTGGTCGAGTTACTTGATTTAAGGCCCAGATCTTCAGGATACATGGATAAACGAATTCAGGCATGTTTCCCTTCTCTTCCCCCTATGGTTGGTTATGCCAGCACTGCAACATTTAGGTCCGCTGCACCCCCCCGAGGTGGGAATGTGTATGCAGGGCTTTCTGGGCAACTCGAAGATTTTAAAAAGTTCCCTGGCCCTGCAGTTGTTGTGTTTCAAGATCTTGACGAACCATCCGCATCTGCAACTTTTGGCGAAGTCATGTGCACCACTTATAAAACTTTTGGCGCTGCTGGCTTGATTACCAGTGGAACAGGCCGTGATCTCGATCAGGTTGCTGCAATTGATTTCCCTGTTTTTACCTCGGGAACCGCCTGCGCTCACGGCTATTGCCAAATCTTGGATATTGGCGTTGGCGTTCATGTTGGCGGGGTCACTATCTTTCCGGGTGACATTATTCATGCCGACAGAAACGGCGTAACCACCATCCCGCATGGCACTGCATCACTTATTGCCAATGCTTGTGCGGAATATATGGCTGCAGAAGCCGTTATCATGGATTATTTGAAAACTAGCAAGCCAACGGTTGCAGGTTTTACTGCTGCAAGGGAGGAATGCAAGAAGCGAATTGATGCGTTGGGGGCAAAATTAACAGCTATGGTGTCAAAGAAGTAGGTTATTTTCCGAGGAAAGCAATCGAAACAAATGTCGGCTTGTCGGTTGGGTTAAAAACAATCAGGGAGAGCATTCCGGGCTCTTTGTTGCGGAATGAAATTGAGGGAGCATCGCCTACATCATCTTCAAGTGCAAGTTGTTCATTGTTTTTATCTGTAACAGCAAGGTCGATGTCTTCGGAACCAACGCTACCCGAGGTGATAGCTAGGAGAGTGCTTTTACCGGAATCAAATTCGATGACTCTTGAGCCCCCCGGTCCTAGGTTAAAAGATTGCGAGCTTTTAGCCTGGGTTCCATTAAGAAACTTGTACCCTTTTTCAGTAAGTAATGCGATCGCGGGGGCCATTTTTTTAGTGGAAGCGGCCTGATCATTTTGGTTTGCATCAGCGTTTTCATTCATAGCAAGGTTGTCGTGATTTCTTTCAAGCAACTCATAAACATGTGAAATTTCGAGAGAAAAGTTTAGCGCTTCGAGTGCAATGCCCATCTTGTCTGCGCTTTTTCTGATGATAAAAGTGTTAACTCCAACCACTCTGCCAAAATCATCGAAAAGCGGCCCACCGCTATTGCCCGGATTTAATGGCACAGTTACCTGCAAAAACATCGAATTCATCATTTTTCTTCCCACCGCAGAAATAATGCCATTACTTAAGGTGCGGGTCAGAATTTTATTTCCCCCGCCCGGATGTCCGATCGCAAAAACATTTTCACCCACCTGAGGAGTGTGTTTTTTAGAGGGAAGTGGAACAGGCTTGATGGATTGTTCTTCAAGCATGTTTCGTGCGCCATGCACATCTATCAACGCAAGATCTGCAGTCGGGTGAATATCAATTATGCGAGCAATTGTCGGGTTGATATCAAAACTTTTGTCTGCATCATTTTTGTCGCCAGTAAAGAATTTTACACTTACCCCTTTTTGCTTGGCACCATCTACCACATGTCTGTTGGTGATTACATAATATCTTCCTTTAAAATTTACAAGAAAGCCCGATCCAGATCCCACGCCTGGGTTAATGATGAGAGGAACGGAAGGCGCAAGTTTAGAAAAGAGTTCTTGAAGAGGAAGTTTTTGGTCACCTGGAACAGCAGTCCCCATCAAAGTTTTTGTTGGTTCTGAAGGGCTTTTGACGATCAATGCTGCAGCAGCGTTGGGGGAATCATTAAAGATGGGCGTGAACCATATGGTTCTGTTGGCATTCGTAGCAAAGGTTTTTAAGGCAGGCCAGAAATTGGCCTCAAGTTTGCCATCGGTGCGGAAGCAATAAATTGAATCACCCGAGGTAGCATCTTTTCTTCCCACTAATTTACACAAGGATTGGAACGAGGACGAAAAGCGGGCGTTATCATTTTCATCGTAACCAATTTTTTCTTCAAAGGAGGATCCATAAAGCTTGAGTTTAATTATTTGATTGGAGATTTTTTCAGCCTCCATTCCTTGAGTAGGCAAGGGCTTTTCCTTTAATGCTTTTAATAAAGCAACGACATCTGGATTACCCTTTAATGGGGCTTTTCCTTGTTCCTGCCATATCTTTAACAAATAGCCAAAATCGCTTAACGATTCATGGGTAAGCCAGTCGAGTACCATATTTTCAGGCGGCTGGTCTTCAGGGATGATCTTTTTGAATTCTTCTAAAGCATCAGGGGGCAATTCTTTTAATAGTTCTGCAGCTTTTTTTAGTAATCCTTGCCCACGCCTTTCATATAAAAACAGCCTGACTTTTTCCTCTGCGGGTTCTTTCGCAAAGGTTCCCAAATCTGCCAAGGCTGTGTTCGCTTCATTGCTACTTAGCAAGGCAATTGTTTTCTTGAGGACTTCGCCTTTTAACTCCCATACTTTTTGTCTGTGGACTAAAGATGCAGTTGAAGCTTTTTCTCTGTTCGCTGGCGTTGCTTTTTTTGCCTCTGCACCTTTTACAACTTTAGCTAGGACTTCTTTTTTTCCATTGGGTGAGGGTGTTTCATTTTTCAACCCGAATAAAAATATCATCGATCCAGACAGCATCAGTAAAAACAACCCAAACATAAGGCCAAAAACCGCAATGATCGGAACCGTGCGAGATGGCGCATTTGTTCTGGTTAAAGTTGAAGTTGAAGTTGGAATTTGTGGCGGGATAATCGAAGTTGGAATTTTGTTAGTTGATGCGGATTGAGGCAGTGCAGGCGGCGCAATATAAGAAGCATTAGTTCCAGATCCTTGGCCAGAAGGTGGCTGAATTAAACCGGGCTTTGAGGCTGTGTTCGTTATTCTTTTTAAATCTACCCAATCTGAATTTCCCACTAGGCAAACTTTGGCCCGTGGCGATACGCTGTTATTCTTTGCCAACTCTTCCAAATGGGATAAAGAGAAGGGGCCTTTGGTTTGTTGTCCGGGTTCACTAAGCCAGTATTGCTGCATTAAATAGCCTAGGTTTTGTTTACTTAAGGGATGACTTTTACCAATGTCATGAAATTTAAGCAGACTAATCTATTTACAGCATAACCCATCCCTAGGTATGAATCTACCAAGAGTTGGTATTGTTAAATTTATAATCTTGGGCAAAATAACCTTCATGCGAAACGAATTGAATTTAATAGCCAACAGGCAGTTTGACCTTTTGGTGATTGGCGGGGGAATTACTGGCGCAGGGGTTGCACATGATGCTGCGGCCCGTGGGTTGAAAGTTGCATTGGTCGAAAAAAAAGACTTTGCTTCTGGAACTTCGGGGATCTCTTCAAAGCTGGTTCATGGTGGCTTACGCTACCTCGAACATGGCCAAATATCGTTGGTATATGAATCCCTGCAAGAGCGTGGCAGATTATTGCGAAACGCTCCGCATCTGGTTAAACCATTACCTTTTTTATTGCCTGTTTACGCAGATTCCCGGGTTCCTGCCTGGAAATGGCGTGCAGGATTGAAACTATATGACTTGCTGGCGGGGTTCGCTAACATTGGGCCCAGCAAAACCATCGCCCCCTTTGACCTTCGAAAGCAAAATCTCCCGTGGGCGAAATTCCCTCCGCTTTGCTTGCAATACTTTGATGCCCAAATGGATGATTCCAGACTTTGCATCGAAGTTATCGAAGAAGCCAGTCAAAATGGGGCAGCAGTTGCCAATCATCTTGAAGTGACTGCGTTGGATCTTTTTCCAGGAAGACTTTCCAGAATTCAAATGCGTGACTGCTTGACTGGCGAGCAAATTGAATGCGAATCCAAAGTGGTACTGAATGCCACCGGGCCTTGGTCCGACCAAGTCCGAAAACTTGCGGGCGAGACGGGCTCAGATCTTGTCAAACCTACCAAGGGCGTTCACATCATCATGAGTGATGTTGGCTTGAATGCTGCGATGCTGCTTTTGCACCCCAAAGATGGCAGAGTTTTCTTTATCATCCCTTGGCTTAACCGAACTCTCGTTGGCACAACAGATACCGAATGGGATGGCCAATTAGGCAAAGTTTCTGCAACTCCTGAGGATATCAATTACCTTGTAGATGGATTCACTCATTTCTTGAAACCTGCTGTAAAACCAGAAGTTATACAGTCCTTTGCAGGTTTGCGACCCTTGTTCAATGCGGAAGCCTCGCCTTCCTCCAGATCCAGAGAGTTTAAGTTGCATCTGGGCTCTAATGGCTTGTTCTCCGCAGTCGGAGGAAAATACACAACCTACCGAGCCATGGCGGAAGAAATCACGAACGCTCTATGTAAAAAATTAGGTAATCACAACCGTTGCACTACCATGAATGCCCTTCTTCCAGGTGGCTTTGCGATCAAACGAAAAGGATTTGAGGCCAATGGCACCAAAGAGTTAGGCTGGAAGTATGGCTTGAATACGATTGATGCAATGCATTTGCTGAATCGTTATGGCAAAAGAGCTGGCCTTGTCGCGCAATATTGTTTGGAAAACAAGATGTTAGCGGAAAGAATCGATCCTCAATTACCGGATCTAATGTGCGAGTTTGCGTTTCACAGGGATTTTGAAATGGCCCGTCTGCCCGATGATTTTCTTTACCAGCGCACTAGGTTGGGTTATCTGTTGGATGATGAAGCTTTAGAAAAGGTCCGCACTCGGGTTGCACCATTCTGCAATAATTACCAAAGCTAGGTTGCTATGTTAGCAATCATTATTTAGCCCCAAGCAGATTTCCAAGGATATTATCCTGAGGATAGCTATGGCCTAGATGCTGCCTAAAACCTTCTGCAGCCTGCACGCCTATTTCTTTCCCTTGGTGGGCAGCGAAGTTGCGCATGGAAATTAGGTATTGATCCATGCCATGATGTTTTAAAAGCCAATCGCGCTGGCTCGCATGGGCAGCAAGCATTTGGGCTTTTGTTTCAATGGTTGAGGTGATGTCTATCAGGAATTGAGGCACGACTTTATTTCCCATGGGGTCTACCCCTTCTATCGGGTCGCAATAATAAAGGTGCGGTATGTGAGGGATGGGCTTGATTGTAGGCGAGGCATCAAAGTTTGGGATAGGGGCACAAAAAGCAGCGGCCCGTACAATGGCGCTTGTTTGCTCGTGATCCATCATGTAGTCGGATGGGCTATGGGTAATAACAATTGCAGGATTCACTTCACGAATGAGACGGGTTACTTTTTTAAGAGGCGCGGAAGAGTAAAAAACAAGCAGGTCTTTTTCTTCGATGCAATGATACTGGCCTTGGATTATTGAAGCAGCTATTGCTCCTTCTTTTTTTCGAATACCTGATATCTCTTCGGGTCTGAGCGTTGCAGATCCGCAATCGCCTGCAGTCATGGTTGCAATATGAACCTTAAACCCTTTTTCCGTTACTAACCTTGCCAAGGTTCCTGCACACAAGAACTCCGCATCATCAGGGTGAGCAAGCACACAAAGTATTGTTTTATTCATGGCTTGTTTACCTAGCCTTAATTAGGGCTTGCTGGGAGGTAAGTCTTTTTTTTGTTCGGTATTTAACGGGGGTTCCGAATTGTTTGTGGCCTGTGGCTTCTTCGGTGTAAGGTTTTTTCGAGACATGAAGGTGCTGATTACATGGTCTTCAATCAATGGCTTTCCTTGGTCATCTTTTTGGTCAAATGGTCCAGGGATCAAATCCACATCTTGAAATGGTCTGGGGGAAATAAGGGAAACAATTGGCAACCAAGTTGGAATTACACCAGGGTATAAACCTGTATGAGATAGAGCAATGCCAGCAAATTCAAGCTGCTGCAGCCTTTGCAGAATTTGCTGCTTGATTAATTGCCCCTCTTCTCGGTCGAAGAGGTTTAAGTAGCGGAACTGCACTTCGTAGGAGCTTTCTTGAGTGGAGGAATCCAGCCCAAACTCAGTCAAAACACGAAGATCTTTGTTGCCAACCCTTTTAGTCGTGAGAAGCACTTTCTCTTTCCAATCAGAGATGGATTCTTTTTTGCGATAGATTTCTAGAGCAGCTCTTGGGTTGTCATGAAGCCTTTCGGTTTCTGCTTCGAAAAATTGTTTTCTACAGTTCATGGTCGCGGGCTGTGCTTCTGCTCGCGCACGCACATAGTGATGCATGAAATTGCTCATGTTCCTGTAAACTTCGAGTTCTTTAATGAACCACGCAGCTTGATATCGCTCTTTTTCCTCAGGCGACATTTTGTCTTCGCGCAAAGTCGGTATTTGCGCGTGTTCGTCAATGTTTACAGTTTTTCTGAACTCAGCAGCAAGCTTTCGTTTAACAGCTTCATCTTCAGCAGATTTAAACATCATGTGGTTCTGCTCTGCATGATCTTGCCACATACGGGCTGCATCTTCCCATGCTTTAAGAGACCATTTATCACGGCCATTCCCAACAAGGGCAGGGGCCCCATCACTAAAATTATCGCCTTCGAACCAGCCATAGATTCTCCAGCCTGAATCATCAAACCAGCCTTCCTGCTGCAATCTTTCGCCTATGTAGCTTTGTGCCCTAGCAGGGTAATTTCTGAAAATAAGCGTCGCAATGTTCTTTGGCTTGCGTTGCAGGTTTCTATCCACCACAGGTTGGGTCGAACCGGGCAACACATCTGCTGGAGGTATTGGCTCTTGAGAATAAGAATACCAAGCACGCGCATCTGCATAAGCATCGAAATCATCACCTAGGCGCGATTCATGGGTTAACTCACCTGGCAAAAATTCTACTTGGGGTTTCTCAACACGCCTTGGGGCGGGCAGCACTGGGAACCTTTGTTCCACTGGTTTTAACTTGTCTTTCTTGGCTTCCCAAGCATTAGGCGGTGCAGGCGGGGTATCTTCAAATAAAGATGGTACTACTTGGTTATCAGATAGAAACCCGATTACCGCATCGACTGATTCGCATGAAAATTGCCTTGCTTGTTCAAACTTTGTTTCTTTGCGGATACCATCACGCAACCTGCGAACCAACTGCGGGTGATCCTTACAGAAATTATCGAATTCGCGCATTGCCTTTTCGATACGGCCCTTCATCGTCTGATTGGTTGGGTTTTCTGCAAGATAGGATGCGAATTCTGCCCATCGCAATTCCTTGCCCTCATCGGTGAATACTCTGAATCGGGAAGGGTCGCGCTCGCTGGGCGGGATGCAGCTTAGCTGGAATATTGATCTTAAAGTGTTGGTTTCATCGCTTTGACAAATCTTGTGCTGGTTGTAAAAACCAATGTTGAAACGCAGATCGGGGTGATGCCTGTTTTGCTTTTCACCCTCTGCAAGCAGTTCGATACCCCGAGTAATATAAAAGTACTTGTCTTTGATTCGGTCCGATTCCACCGAGACGTTATAAGCAAGATTCCAGCTTTGAAATAACCATGGTGTTATGAAGTAAGGTTGCAATTTGGTTAACGAACGAACCAATAATTCGAGCTCATTCCATTGATTCTTCTTTTGTTTATCAATTGCAGAAATCCAAAGCGCACAGGTTGCAAGGCCCCTGGAACCGGTGAGCGTCAGGCGAATTACAGAACCAGATAGTTCTACATCGCCTCGATTGATTTCCCGGATTGCAAGTTTGCTAGCTTGGGCATCAATGTTGTAATGGCGCCAAAACCAGGCGAAGGTAAACAATACAATAATAAGCCCGATATAAATGAACTTACGATCTCTTGCCTGTTTTTGAAAAGGACTTGCCATGCTACACCTCTAACCTGAAAGAAGAAACAGGGTATCAATTAAAATCAAGAAGAAGCAATTTCGCGCCATCTCAGCAGGAAATAAGCCAGTATTGCCCACGGAGCTAAATAACCAACCAAAATAAGAGCGTTTAATATTATTTGAGTTCCTGAGATATCGAAACCTTCTGCAACAAATACCGTGAAATCCAGTCTCTCAACATCTGGAATTATATCCAGCAACCTGCGAATTATCCAGCGGAAGAAAACATCACTGGTCGTGGCTATTTGGTTTGCAGTCGTTTGTTCTAATGGCGCAGCCATGTTCTCTCTTCTTACCAACCTGAAGAGCGCTTCAACAGGGCCACCACCAGGGTTTACCCCCATTGCAACTTGCTGAATAAACTCTTGCACTAATCCACCCATGTATAAAATCAAGGTGAAAAGCAAACTGATAACTCCAGTTAAATAAGTGCTAAGGCAAACTGAAATTCCCGTAACCAAGCACATGCGCAACCAAAGACCCATCGAACCCTTGAAGAAGTTAAGCGAGAACCAAAGTTTTTCATTGGTGGAGTCTGGGTCATCTGCACGGAAGTATAAGTCGTATTTTGCCATGCCTATGTATTGAGTCGGGTCTAAGCAGATCACTTTTACTTTGATGGGCTCAATTGCTCTGTTCGAACTACGAAGTTCGGTGGCCCTATTACTATCGTCAGTGTTTGCGTTTTTGAATAACCCGGAAGGGATATCTAAGGAAAGAGTTTGGTAATCGAAGATTGGCTTACTGGGGTAAACAAAATAGCCATACTTTTCAGCGAGTTCATTTTCGATCTGGGCATCGGATTTGCCGTTACGGTTTAGCAGTGCTTGCCTTTTTTCTCGTTCATAAATTTTGTCATCACCTTCTCGATAGCGCCAAGTTTGGAAGGTGAAAGAGCAGGCAACGCCCCGGTTTTCACGGCCCTTGGTTGTACGATAAATGTCGAAGGTGAATTCTGCACGAACCTTTTCTCGGTCTGAAAGATTTGTTGGGGGAAAAGGGAAAGTCCAAACTGCAGTTGCGGTGCCTTTTCCGCCCATGCCAGGCCCAGCGATATAACTGCGATATTCCCACTCACGCCCTACATTGTCGCCTTTTTTGTCGTTTTCTGTGTTTAAAAAACTTAGATCACCATAAATCGGGACTCGAGCTTTTAAACTTTCAGAAGCTGCAGCAGGGTCGATCCCTCGAATCACATAAAGCAGACTTGTTGCAGTCATTACAAATAAAATCACGGTCATTAATGCGGTGAAACCTAAGAACCTGCCAACAACGATTTCAAACCTTTCAACAGGCTTGGTGACAATCGTGTGGATGGTTTGGCTTTTAATATCTGCGGGTATACTGAAGGCTGCAAGTAATGAAGAGGTTAATAAAAACAAAGGAGACATCGCCCAGTAAACAACCTGTACATAACTTCGAACCTGATCCTCTGGTTTGTAGGGGATGAACCAGCTTGCAAAAAGAAAAATAAGTAACAGTGCAGCAAAGGCGTAAACAACTTTTCTGCGTAGTGCCTCTTGGAAGCTTAATTTGGCCAAGCCGAATATGCGCCTTAGGCTAAATGTAGGTAGGTTGCAAATAAAAGGCAGCAAGATTGCAGAAAGACAAAGAGAGCTAGCAAGGAGCTGAAAGTTTTCGAGGAACTTTGCGTTTTGCATCGCCTCATATTTGTTTGCATTAATAAATCGTAATCCGATGGTAATTACAAACAGAATCAAGCCAGAGCCTGCCAGCGCACTAAATAAAATCTTCTTCCAAGCTGGTACCCTGTTTTTATCGACCGCAGAGGTTCGTAGCCAGCCAAATATCAGCCATAACACCAGGCCTAGGCAGGCAAATCCACCCACACTTTGTACCCATTGCAAGATACCCGAGGGAACATCTACCCAGGATAAAGGATCTCGCTCAACGAACAATGTTGCAAATATAAAGGAATCCATGTTTCAAAAGCTCCGGCTTTTCCTTTTGCTATACCCAAGCGAAATGTTGAGGTTATTTTGTTTTGACATCAGAAGGTAAAAACCTTCTGCCAGGATGAGCTTTGCTCTCTTCCACAATATGAAGGAAATAATCTTCCAGGGTGGT
>CAMDHK010000082.1 GCA_945897965.1 Candidatus Kuenenia stuttgartensis
ATTGGTTCTGCTGTTCTTGCTGCAGTCTCGTTGTTTGCCAGCTTTATCGCTGTCGTAGCAACAGGAAAAGGCGAAGACGCTATCACCACGCTGAGTGCTGCTGAATTTGCTGAAGGGGCTGCCAAGCTCAATCTTGCTGATTCTTATGTATTCATAGGTATGCTTTTGGGTGGTGCAGTTCCTTTCCTTTTCAGCAGTATGACTATCCGAGCAGTTGGTCGCGCTGCATTCTTGATCGTTCAAGAATGTCGTGCTCAATTCCGTGATAAAGAAATCTGGGCTGGAACAAAAAGGCCAAACTACGGCAGAGTGGTCGATATTTGTACCAGTACTGCTCAGAAAGAACTCGTTGGACCTGGTTTATTAGCGATCTTTGCTCCCGTTGTTGTTGGTTTTGCCATGGGGCCTTATGCCCTTGGCGGTTTCCTTGCTGGTATGATTCTCATTGGCCAGATGCTTGCCGTTTTCATGGCTAATGCAGGTGGTGCGTGGGATAACGCAAAGAAAACTATTGAAGACCAACCTAAAACTTCAACCACTGGAAAGGGTTCTGAAGCTCATAAGGCTTCGGTCACTGGCGATACGGTTGGCGATCCTCTTAAAGATACCGCTGGCCCTGCAATTAATCCTTTGATCAAAGTTATGAACATGGTTAGTCTTTTAATTCTTCCTCTTGTTATGAATTACAATCTTAAAGATGGTAATATTGTTGGCCAACGCTACACCATTGGCCTAGCCATTCTTGGCGTTGGCTTAATTGCTGTCGCTTGGGCTTGGTGGCAATCCAACAAGGAAAGCGACGAGATGAAAGCCATTGATGAAGAACTTTCCAGAGTAGTCGCAGGGGAGTAACCAACTCTGCGGGTATCTACTATGATAAATCTGGGCAGGGCAATTTATTCGCCCTGCCTTTTTATTTTTAACAAGGTGCGAACCGATGCAATTTACATCCCTTTTTGGAAATGTTTTCTACTCCGAAGCTGGGGATCATGTTGTTTGGCATGCTATGCCGATTCTTCTTTTTGCACTTTGTTGCCTAGCTATTGCATACCGCTATTACAGCGCTTTTCTGGCTGCTAAAGTTGCTTGTCTTGATGACACAAAAGTCACGCCTGCTCATTTATTCAATGATGGGCAAAACTATCACCCTACAAATCGTTGGGTATTATTTGGCCATCATTTTGCTGCTATCAGCGGTGCGGGGCCACTCATCGGGCCGGTCCTTGCAATCCAATATGGTTACATGCCAGGATTGCTTTGGCTGGTTATTGGGGTATGTTTGGCAGGTGCGGTACAAGATATGTTGGTTTTAGCCGCCTCGGTTCGCAGAGGTGGAAAATCTCTTGCTGAAATTGCCAAGCTAGAACTTGGGCCTTTAGCTGGTGTTTTATCCTCTGCTGCAATTCTGTTTATTGTGATCATCGCTTTAGCTGGTTTGGGATTTGTAGTTGTAAAGGCCCTAGGGGGCGAAACTATTCCTTTTCCCAAAGGTACGAGGATAGATATCCCTGCTGGCGAAAAAATCGTTCTAAACTCATCACGATCCAACGACAAAGAAACTATTTACAACTTCCCCCCGGGCTGCACTCTTTATTTCACAAAAACCTCCGCCCCTGCTAAACGAGATGCTGAATTTCAAATCGTTCTTCCGACCACAGGTAAACTTCCAGAAATCGCCTTGGAGCTTGAAGGCAAACCGATCATTCTTCCTAACGGTGGAGCACAGTTTGTGCACGGCAGTTCTTGGGGCGTATTCACGATTGCATGCACAATTCCAATTGCATTTTTTGTCGGGTTTTACATGTATAAACTGCGCAAAGGGAAAGTCGTTGAAGCCTCTCTTATAGGTGCAGTTGGCGTTTTAATTGCTACCGTTGCAGGCAACTGGATTCCGGGCTCTGCTTTAGAACCTTATTTCTCACTGACCAAAAACCAAGCTGTCATTGCACTTTGTTCTTACGGGTTTATAGCCTCCGTACTTCCGGTCTGGATGCTGCTTTGCCCCAGAGATTACATCTCAAGCTTCCTAAAAGTTGGAACCATAGCATTACTTATTCTTGGGGTTATTGTTGCCAACCCTGCTCTGGTTCACAGGCCCTTCGAGCCAGTGTTCGCCCAAGGTGGACCAACCTTTGCTGGTGGGCTTTTCCCCTTTGTTTTCATTTGCATCATGTGTGGTGCGATTTCCGGCTTTCATGCGCTCGTTGCTTCAGGCACCACTCCTAAAATGATTGGCAAAGAATCTGATGTTCGCATGATTGGCTATGGAAGCATGCTTATGGAAGGATTAGTTGGCCTTGTTGCTCTAATTTCAGCTGCTTCTCTTGACCCAAAAATCTATTACGACATCAACATCGGGCTCGAGCAAGTTGATAAATGGCAACCTCAAGTCGATAAGCTTCATCAAGAACTAGGGAATGCGGGAAACCTCGAGCATCTTGACCTTTCTACCATCGAGCGCCAAGTCGGTGGCGAATCGCTTCGAGGCAGAACCGGGGGTGCGGTTACCCTTGCTGTTGGCATGTCACTCATTCTTTCAAAACCCATGAACCAGTTAGGCATTCCTTTCGACCACCTCATGAAATACTGGTTCCACTTTGCAATTATGTTTGAGGCTTTATTCATTCTCACCACAATCGATACAGGCACACGCATTGCCAGATTTTTACTTCAAGAAATGTTTGGATACATCCATCCCAAGTTAGGAAAAACGGACTGGCTTCCTGGATCGATTTTATCCACATTCATAATTACCGTCAGCTGGGGTATGCTGGTTGCTACAGGATCCATTGGCACTATCTGGCCCATGTTTGGAATTGCTAACCAACTCCTTGCAGTGTTGGCATTAGCCTTGGTAACCACCGTTATGGTGAATTCAGGTAGGGGTGCTTATATTCCTTTTACTTTGATACCGATGCTTTTCGTATCTGCGACCACTCTTACAGCAGGCGCAACCATGATGAGCGCATGGTTTCAAACACTCTCTAAAGAAGGGCAATTTGTTGATTTGTTTCCCGTAGCACTGCGTTTCGGCATGACTTTATTTGTAATGACTTCAGTGATATTCTTAGTTATTTGGGCAGCCTGCAGGTGGATTACCATTCTTACTGGCTTAGGAAAACTTAACTCTGATTCCGATTCTCTCAAACCTTAGGCTTTATTTTGGCTTTCGGAAAAGAGATAAGTCTTGGCGCTTGATAATAGCCCCTGCCAGCCCGTCTGGCCTAGGCCCCATGGTATAAACACCCATTTTTCCGGTTGTTATTTCAGCAACATAAAGTGCGGACTGTTCTTTTCCAACAATTCCAGTGGTCATTACAAAATGCACATTTTGTCTGGGAGGCAGATTAAATTCTTCTGCCAAATCCAATTCTGCCCAACCTACAATCTTTCCTGAAAACCGATCGATCACGCTTCCTTGCAGTTTCCCTGACTTATAATCCAGCAACCATACGCCATCAGTTGGGGCATTTGTGCTTACCAATACAGGGCCCGTTGCCATGACAAAATCTTCGTGCCTGTCATTGCCTGCCACCGCTGTCGGGATATTTTTCATCCCAATAGCAAATCCAAAACCAATGATTATGCCAAAAATCACCCAAACTATTTTTGATAACTCTTTCATATTGCCCTCGGTCGCTAAATGGCTTTATAAGCGCTAAATGGCTTTATAAGCAAAGTAATTATGCTAAGGTTACATGAGATGAGCGAAAAACCACAATCTCAGATTATGCCAACGCATGTTTTAAATGTTAAAATAAGGTGTTTCCCATGAATGCAAATTGCCCAAGTTGTTTTGTCATCCTTTGTGCCTTGTTTTCTTCGGGTTGCTTACCTGAAACCAAAGCCCCATTGCCTTCAAAAGCCCCTTCCCAAGATGGGTATCTTTTCTGCATGTGGAATGTCGAAAACTTCTTTGACAACAAAGATGATCATCGAAAAACAGATCCCGACAAAGAATACGATTCTTGGTTTGGTAACAACCCTAAAGATTTCAAACTAAAGCTTGATCATATCGTCGAAGTTTTACTCCGCATGAATAATGGCACAGGCCCTGATATTCTCGCCCTTGCAGAAGTCGAAGAAGATTCCCAAGTTCCCAATTTATTAGTTGCATCCCTCAATGCAAAACTACCTCCGGACAATCAATACCGCGATATTGCGTTTAAAAATCCTCACGGGGGAAGATGCATTGCCACCTGCGTGATCAGCAAGCTTCCAATCCAATCCAACAGAGTAACTTTACTTGGCAAAAGAATTCGGATCTTAGAGGTGCCCATCAAGGTCAATGGCAAAGAATTGATTGTTCTCGCTACCCATTGGACTTCTAAACTTACAGACAAAGATGGCACAGGAAGATCGAAATATGCAGACCAAATTCATGGTGCCTATATCGCAATGGCGCGAAACAATCCTGACATCGATTTTCTTGTATGCGGAGATTTCAACTCAACCCCTGACGAAGATTGTGTCAAGAAACATTTGAAGACAACAGATTCTGTACAGCAGACTTTGGTTAAAAAACGAGAAATTGAGGGCTCATCGGGAAATGATAGATGGCTCGATTTTCCTTTATTAAACCCGTTTTCCGATTGGAAGGAAAAGAAGCTGGGAAGTATCTATTATCATGGGAAATCCGAATTATTTGACCAAATCGTTGTCTCGCCTGGCTTACTTGATGAAAAAGGATGGAGTTGCGATCCTTCAAGTGCAAAAGTTTTTAGCGAAGCACCGCCAGCAGATGGCAAAGGCCACCCAGTTCGATTTGGTTCAGAAAAAGATCACAAGCATGTGCGTGGCTACAGCGATCATCTCCCCGTAACCATTCGCTTAAAAGTCGAAGGTGCTAATTAAGGATGCAAGCGCTATTTTTTTTCAGCACCCTTGGCATCCGAAGTGCTATTACTTCCAAGCTTGAACTCTAAAAGTTCAAGTTCATAATGTTTTTTACCAGCTTTTTCGATTGTGACCTTAACCACTCCAACTTTTTGAGCATAGTAATTCTTTAATTGATATTCGGTTCCTTTTTCGTCCTTGCTTACCGTTGTGGTAACAAAGCACTTGAATTTTCCAAAAGGCACGGTTACTTCTTCTTCCGAAACCTTAACTTCGCTACGGACCTTGCCGATATCAAGAGCTAGGTTGATGATCCATTTATCGCCAGCCTTAGGCTTTTCTTTTAAGAGTAATGCCCCCTGATCAAACCTTTTGCCATCCAATGCAAATCTAAAAACCCCTTCGTTAGTAACAACAATATATTCAGAAGATAGGAGGGTTTTACCTTCAGAAACTTCAAGTAAAACAGAGGGGTAATAACCAAGTTTTTCTTCTCGAACCGCTTTTTTAACAATGGTTTTATTGTTAGAATCCTTGTACTTCCAGAGTGAACCATCCTCTAATGGATAAAAATCATTGGCCATGCTAACTTGCGTAAAAGTAAGCAATACCAGAAAAAAAACCGCACTGTTTTTCAAAAGAAACGCCATTCTAATCCTCACAACCAATTTACCTAAAGTTATTCCAATTAAGGGTTTCCACTGATTCCCTTACCTAGTAATATAAAATCTAGCAGGTTAAAAAAAATTAACCTCATTATCCTTGTTGATACAGGAATTTTGCTGATATACTTAATCAATAGATAGTAGCCTTCCTCGATTTGAAATCAAAGGAATTTAAGGCGATAATATTTAGGAGTTTTCACATGAGCCCCTTATTTGGTTTTATTGGTTTGGGAATGCCTGAAATGATTGTTCTTGCAGTCATTGGGGTGCTTATTTTCGGGCGTAAACTCCCAGAAGTTGGCCGTTACCTTGGTAAAGGTATCGTCGAATTCAAAAAGGGAATCAAGGGAATTGAAGATGACGTTGATATAGGTTCTTCGTCCTCTTCTTCTAGTCAACAAGTCGAACAACCCAAGGCCCCACAGAAGATGACTTCATCTGCTCCCAAATTTGAAGACATCAGCAGCCCTTCCGAATCCAGCCCAAAGATATAATCCTATTTGTTTATAATTCAACAAGACCACGCCCTAGTATTCTTAGGCGTGGTCTTTAAATTTTAACTGCTTACAAACAAAACCAGCTACTACTCAGTTTACCTTGCCATCGTCCCAAAACGCAATTACTACAGCTCCAATAAGCAAGATGGCTGCCAAACCTGTTTTTAGCGTTGGCTTCTCGCCCAAATAAATTGCTGCGAAAATGAAAAATACTGTTAAAGAAATCACCTCCTGAATAATCTTAAGTTGTGAGGCACTAAATTGACCATGCCCCATTCGATTCGCTGGCACTTGCAATGCATATTCAGGAAGGGCGATAACCCAACTCACCAAAATGACCAACCATAAAGGAAAACCTTTGAATCTTAAGTGACCATACCAAGCTATGGTCATAAACACGTTTGACGAAATTAAAAGAAGCACTGTCCACATGTTTGCACCTTGTTAAACAACAGATTAAAGATTGATTTCTTCAAAAGGAAACATTGGTTTTTTTCGCATTTTATAGGGTAAGCGATTCAAACTCGCACTGGTTACACCTGGGGTATCAACCCGTACAATACTTTTGCACACCGCTTTATAAGCCGCCAGCGGGGCATGCACGCCTTTTACAACCAATACCTTGTATTTTTTGGGATCAATGCCAAATGAAAGCAATTGATTCAAACTGAATGGCACCATCCTTCTCGAGCTGATCATCAGGGTATTTCCTTCTTCTGTATGAAGGATGGCAGTCTTTCCCTGATCAAATTCGGTAAATCCGCCATGCGTTGGATTACTTTCCGAGAATTTTCCTTCCCCCAAAAAGGAAACTTTGGCATTTAAAAGCAGAGGCATCCCATGGAACCGATCATGTTTTGCTCCAATGGTAAATGATGCAGAATTTCCCAGCCCGACTGATGTAGCTTGGTCAACTATTTCCGGATCAGCAATAACAGTAAAAAACGGGAAAGCTTTTTGCGCAATTAACTCATGCACAAGAATAGTGCTATCCCCCGGTGAACCGCCACCAACATTGTCACCCATATCCAATGCACAAATAGGCCCGGGAAGATTTTTCATCTGCGTCACCGAATCAGCAACAGAAGGCAAAACCGGATCGAATTGTTTTTTCAGTCCCAACCAATGCTGAGAAAGTTCATCTGTATATTTCTTGGCCAATACAAAATCATTATTGGTCATTACGCAAATTGCAGCCCCCATTTGCGGTACATCAGCGTAGGGGAAACCTACAAAAACTGAAACAGCCAAAACCTTTGGTTTGTTTCTGATACTTTCAACCACGCTTATGAACCCTTTCAACGGATCTTCATTGGAATTTTGACAAAAGATATTTACCGCAAAAGGCAGGTAAACTGTAGCCTTGGTCGGAATAACTTTATGGTTTAAAAAATTTCCCATTAGTTCAGCAGCTTCTAAACCGCGATCATACTGATCCATGTGCGGGTTAGTTCGATAACTCAAAATTGCATTTACCGAATAAGATTGCATCGGGGAAAGATTGCCATGCGGATCCGCAGTTGCAACAATGGGCTTATTTCCCATCGCATTTCTTACTTTTCGAAGCCAAAAACCATCCGCATCAGATTCATTTTCAGCAACCGTTGCGCCATGGGGAGCAACAAGAATGCCATCTAATTCGCCCACACCTTCAAGCACTTTATCCAGTCTGCCCATCAAATAATTCCAGCAATCAGATTCAATAACACCATAAGGGAGGGCCCTTGCAGCCAGCAAAGGAACGGCCTCTATGCCTTGTTTTTGAAGTCCCTTGAAAAAACCGCCTATTTCATGATGCGAATCTTGAAACTTCTGGCATATACTGTTCCCCTCTAAAAGAATATCATTTTGAAAATCTTGAAGAGTTGTTTTACCTTGTATAAAAGTGTTCGATTCTTGAAGTATGCTGATAATACCTACACGCATGTTAACCAAGCCTCAATGATTAGAGTTCTAATTTCAGTAGTTGCAGTCTGAATTGAAAAACCTTCAAGCGCAAGGAGAATTTATCTACCATGAAAACTAGCCATTCTTTCGAACTTCTAAGAGACAAACTTTACAGCGCAGTGGTCAGCGATGTATTAGATGGTTTGGACTCCACCAATCATGTAATCAAATGCCAATTGCCCCAAGTTACAGGGCGAACCGATAAAGTTCTTATAGGAAGGTGCAAGACAACGCTATGGGCAGATATGGCTCATATCGACCCAAACCCCTACGAATTAGAACTTAAGGCGGTGGATTCTTGCCAACCAGACGAAGTATTGATTGCTGCCGCCAATGGTTCGTTTAGGTCTGCCCTTTGGGGGGAGTTACTCTCAACCGCATGTATAAGAACTGGATGTATTGGTGCAATTGTAGATGGATTGGTTCGGGATCAATTAAAAATGAATGCAATGAATTTCCCGGTATTCGCCAAAGGTGCTAGCCCGCTTGATAGCAAAAACAGGCAAAAAGTAATCGAAATCGATGTAAAGGTGGAGATTGGAAACTGCCTGATTTCCCCCGGCGACATCGTTGTAGCGGATATGGACGGTATAGTAATTATCCCACAAGAATTAGAAGTTGAGGCGATTTCTTTGGCACTGGAAAAAGTTGCTGCAGAAAACACCGTTCGAGATGCAATTAAAAACGGACTAAGTGCAACGGCAGCCTTTAAAAAATATGGTGTGCTTTAATTATTTGAAAGAGGTACCGTGCTCATGACAGAACCAGCAACTTTTAACGCCCTCACCAACAAGTTGCTTATTAAAGTATCTTGGCGCCTAATCCCACTACTTTTTTGCAGTTATATTTGTGCATACTTAGATCGCATCAACATAGGCTTTGCATCTAAGAATTTGAAAGAAGAACTACACTTTAGTGACTCGGTATACGGCTTGGGAGCAGGCATATTTTTTCTAGGTTACGCTCTCTTTGAAATACCCAGTAATGTAATCATGGAAAAAGTGGGTGCAAGGCGCTGGATAGCTCGAATCATGATTTCTTGGGGTATTATCTCAGGCGCAATGGCGTTCGTTAATTCCCCTACCACCTTCTATATTTTGCGATTTTTACTTGGCATTGCTGAAGCTGGATTTTTCCCAGGCATCATCCTCTATCTGACCTACTGGTTCCCACCCAGTCAGCGGGGAAAATCCATCTCAAGATTCATGACAGCTATCCCTCTCTCCGGCTTAATTGGTGCCCCACTTTCAGGCATGTTGCTTAACATGGATGGCATAGGAACTTTACACGGCTGGCAATGGCTATTTCTCCTTGAAGCATTACCCTCACTTTTAATGGGCATGTATATTTTTTGTTTTCTTCCAGATAAGCCCGCTGATGCAAAGTGGCTAAATGAAGAAGAAAAAGCCGTTATATCATCAGTGATTGCTGAAGAAGAATCTAAACTCCACACCTCTGCAATCAAGCCCAATCCATACCTCGCATTTTTTTCATTACCCGTCTGGTACATGTGCTTGATTTACTTTTTTCAAGTAACAGGTTTGTATGGAATTGGTTTATGGCTTCCTGATTTACTTCGAAGCGCCTCTCATCTTGGAAATATTCAGACAGGGTTTTTGACTGCGATTCCATTTTTAGCTGGCGCAATCAGCATGGCAATTTGGGGATGGAATTCGGATCGGTTAAACGAAAGGAAATGGCACCTATTATTAGGAAATTTATTGGGATCGCTAGGGTTTGTAATAGCAGGCCTTAAACCTGAAAGCCTACCGGTAGCATTATTGGGGATCACCATTGCCAGCATGGGAGTTCATGCGACTTTTGGGCCTTTTTGGGCGTTAAAAACAACATTGTTAGCGCCAGGAATTGCTGCGATTGGAATAGCACTTATTAATTCGATGGGAAATCTAGGTGGGTTTACGGGCCCTTCACTTACTGGCTTTTTAAAAGAACAAACAGGAAGCCTTTCTTGGGGATTAATTCTTTACGCAAGCACCTCATTTCTTGCGGCCTTCATGATTTTTTTCCTCAAGCTAAAGCCAATCCAAGTTGATCGTAGCTAAATAAATAAAGCCCCGATGAAATAATACATCGGGGCTTTTAAAAATATAAGTCATGCAAACTAGTCGCGGAAAATGCCATGGCATTCTATACAACTATCATTCAATTCCTTAGCTGCTTTTTTTAAACCTTTAGCATCACTTTTGTTGGAGGCTGTAATAAGGTCTTTAGAACCCGTGCGCATCTTTTCAACAAATTCTTTCCATTTCTTAGGATCCTTTTCGCCTTTTTTATCTTTTGGCGTGTGAGCTTCAGAAATCTCAGCAAGAATCAGCGAAACTTCACCCATGGTTGCGTATGCTTTGCCGTTCTTTGCAAGGTCAGCTTTATCAGCTTCTTTTTTCTGAAGGCCCTGAAGTTTAGCTTCAATACCATCTGGAGTAATTGCGCCAGCAGTTTCACCTACACCCAAACCACCCTTAGCTCGAAACTTGAATACATGCATCAATTCATCCAAGGAATATTTCTTGGCAAGTTCGGCAATAGCCTTTGCATCAGGATTCTTACCAACTAATTTAGAAACCGCAGCATTAACTTCCTTAGCATCTTCGAAATAAAAAGCTGTTTTAGCTTCGGGCGTAACCAAAGCGAAAAGCCCCAAAGCAAATAAAGAACCAAAAACACTAACCTTCTTAACAATGTTCATGCAAATCTCCAAAATAAATGTCCCAGTTAAGTCTGAACGCCCCACTAAAAACAAAACTATTGAAAAAGCTTGGCTTGCGCTTTACGTTTCAATAATTATTGTTTCCCCTGATTTATTTAAACGAATAAACAAGGTAGGCATATTAATAATAAAGGCATAAAAATCAGGATCAAGTGTTTTCCTGATTAGTTTTTATAAACTCTGAGAAATTTAAAAGATAAAGCCCGGAAATACTCCCGGGCTTATACCTGTTGACTATTTAAATCGATATCTACTATTCGCCACCAGCAGCTTTCTTTGCCTTGAATTCCTTGACGAACTTTTCAGGATTTTCTACAAATGCATCCTTGCAACCAGAACAGCATACATAAAAAGTTTCACCTTTAAAGGAAACAGGCATGGTTCCTAAGCCACCGCTGACCACGCATTCCGTTTTCTTTTCTTTGGCGCCTAAGCTCATACCAGACTTGGTCGCTGCAACCATGTAATCCTTGATAAACAAGGTTTTGCCCTGTTCCTTGTGGGAATAATTGTAAATAAATCGAACGCCTTCAGCAGCGTTGTTCATTTCTAATTTTTGGGTTTCTTTGGTTTTAGGATCAATGCGTTCCAAGGTTAGGATATCCTTGTTTAACTTACCATCAAAAACCATTTTGTTGTCTTTTAGATCAGAAACCGTGAATTGATACATCTTTTTTTCGGGAACCCACTTAAGTTCGCCATTTTTAAAGAACTTACCATCTTTGACTTCCAAAGTAAGCCAAGAATCATCGCCTTTAAAACGCCATCCCCACTGAAATGTTTCTGACCAAATAAGCTTGCTAGCCTTTGAATTTGGGGGTGGGCCGCCATTACCTTTCCATTCGCCTATGAAATCTTGAAGCTTTTGCAAAGCTTCCTTATTGGCATCCGAAGTTTTATCTGCTGCAAAACAAAAACTGAGACTCAATACTGCGAATAGTGACGAAAAAAGCAATTTTCTTAACATCTACTTATCTCCTTGAGAAATTTTATTACTTAGTTAACAGCCCTAAACAATCATAAAGCCTTGAGATCAAATATCACAATAGAATCTTGGTTGAAATAAGAATTATCTCAAGGAATTAGGCAATAAATTACGGGCCTTCATTTCACAATCTTTCATATAAGAGATGCTTTGGGTTGCAATGGTTTCCGGATCTGGCTTGTAATCAAAAACTTCCACAGAAACCCATCCCGTATATTTCTTTTCTAACAATGCCTGAAAAATTGGGACAAAATCGACACTTCCAAAACCAGGGCCACGCAGGTTAGAGTCATTAGCATGAAAATGCCCTGTGTTCCCAATATATTTTCTTATCACCTCCGTGGTTGGTTCTGGCTCTGTCGACATCGCCTTCACATCCAAATGCAGACAATAATTTGGATGATTGATCTTTTCAACAATTGCCAACCCCTCCTCTGCAGTATTTATAAAATCCGCATCAGGTGGCGATAAAGGCTCCAGGCAAAGCATGACACCCGCTTTACTGATGCCATCGATCGTTCTTTTTAAGGTGTCCACCGCAAATCCCGTTGCTTGTTCTTTAGTAAAGCCTTCAGGAATGCGCCTCTGAGCAGGCGACCCAAGTACTAAAATAGTTCCCCCAAGTTCTTGACAGGCTTTTGCCAGTTCGACCAGATAATCAGCAGTTGCGGTACGAATTTGCAATTCGGGAGAAGTCAGGCAAAACCCCTCTGTTTTAGCCAAAAGCCAATGTAGCCCAATAATGTTTAGACCTTCAGCGTCAGCTTCTTTTTTAAGCTTTGCACGCATTGCAGTGGAAACATTGGTGATGCGATCTGCCAAGGTGAAAGGTGCTAACTCTAATCCCTGATAGCCTGCTGCTCGCACAAATCCACAAATGCGATCGTGTTCCCAATTCTCAAAAGTTTCGTTACAAATTGCATATTTCATTTTAAAAATCCTTGTCTAATTTTTTTTTAAAACAACAACTTCCTGCTGCACGCCATCGGATTGAATAATCGTGAGAGCAACGGAATCGATTGCCTTTGCCATGGCTTTGTAAAATTCCGCAGGGTTAGAAACGGGGGTGTTATCAACTCGGGAAATCAATTTACCAGATTGCAGTTTGGCAATATCGCCAGGCGATCCGGGTAGCACATCCTTGATAAGAACAGAATCTGGAACACCTCTGCCCCACTGGTTAACGCCAAAAGGCCGTTGCGCCAAAAGGCTTGAATAATCGACAGTAATGCCAAAAACAGGTGCCCTTTGATTCGATGCAATAACAGGCAAAGAAGATAAATACTTGGCAAGTTTGACCTGAACCATCCGGGTTTGATTCCCAATAACTCCAACGACTTCCACCTGAGCAATATTTCCAGCAAGGGTAGAACCAATGTGAAGAAATAAATCGTCTGGATTATCAACAGGCTGCCCATTAATTGCAACGATGGTATCGCCCTGATAAATTCCAGCACGAAAAGCAGGCGACCTTTCGGAAACCTGAGCGACTTTTACATTTCTTACCCCAGCCGCCATCTGCACCCCTAAAAACCCGTATTCAACCTCTTCCCCCTTGATTAAAACCTCAATAATTTTCCGATGGTTGATATCTAAAGGAACAGCATAACCTTCAGAAGAATCTGCCCCAGGCCAACCAGCAATCGAGGAAAGAATTCCCACCCAACTGCCATCCATGGTCAATAAAGCCCCTCCACTCGCTCCGGGTTTAACCACGGTATTTAGCTGTAGCAAAGTGCCATATTGATAAAGCGGAACCTGAGTTCGATCAGCCTCAGCATTTTGGTTGTTCCATTTACGCCTAAGGTTTGAAAGCATTCCCCAACCAACAGAAGGGCTACCATCATAAAACCCGGAAGCATATGGGTTGGAAAGATGAATCAAGAACTGGCCTTTTTTAAGGTTGGAAGCATCACCGATTTTTAAAGCTTTAAGATCAGGGATTTTCTCGATCAAACGAAGAACAGCAAGATCGCTCCTGCCATCTAACGCATGAATATCCGCATAGCTACCTTTTCCGCCAGGGAATCGGACATAAACTTTCACCGCATCTTTGACCACATGCGCCATGGTTAAAATTAATCCACTTGGGTCAACCACAACGCCAGTGCCAAACGAATCAGGAAAAGTTTCAGGATCAGAAAGATCCAAAGAAGACGTGGATTTATCAAGAGGTTTGCGCAGGCGTTTTTGAGGCTCGGTAAGCGGAACGAACCCGCCCAACTTTCCCGGAAAGTTATCCAAGGGAACCGCACCAAGTTCTTTATATAGTGGGCTACGAGACACAAGAATACAACCCACGGAATGTTCTGAGGATGCTACTGCTTTCTTAACGGCATTTTCGAGTTGCCCGATAATGTTTTCTTCAAAAGCACGCGAATTCGGCACCACTAAAAGCAAAGAAGAGCAAACCAGAAAGAACATCGGTGCAACATTTTTCAACAATGAAAAGCTCTTGGGAAAGAACGAGTGTAGTAAATACCCAACCTCGATGATAAAGAAAAACAAAAGGGTGTCTAATAAAAAACCTCCGGAGAAAGAGATTCCCCGGAGGATATTGATAAAATAGGCAGTCTACTAGCGAAATTGCAAAAAACTAATCGTTTGCCGCTGCCGCCGCTGCTGCTGCCGCCTTTTTCGCTGCCTTGCTCATCACGGGAGCAGGGATTTGCAAAGGAGCAGAGACATCGGTGGCATAACCACCATCAGCAGTAAGGACCAAACCTTTCTTTTGTAGCAACTTGCGGGTAATTTCTTCCATAACAGCAGGATTATCACGGAGATAATTTTTGGCATTTTCACGCCCCTGGCCCAATCGCATGTCGCCATAGTTAATCCAAGCACCGGATTTATCTACGATCTTTTCATCGATGGAAAGATCAAGCAAATCTCCCTCACGACTAATGCCAAAATCATGCATCAGATCAAATTCGGCCTGTCGGAATGGAGGTGCAACTTTATTTTTAACCACCCTGACTCGAATGCGGGCGCCAACGGTTTCTTCGCCTTCTTTAATGGTGGTAACTTTGCGAGATTCCATCCTAACAGAGCTATAAAACTTCATAGCAAGCCCGCCTGAAGTAGTTTCAGGATTACCAAACACCATGCCAATTTTCAGACGAATCTGATTGATAAAAACCATACTAGTTTTTGTGCGTGAAATGGTGGGGTTCAAAATACGCAGCGCCTGACTCATCAACCTGGCTTGAAGCCCCATGTGAGAATCACCGATTTCTCCCTCGACTTCCGCACGAGGTACCAAGGCTGCAACCGAATCGATAACAATAATATCAACCGCATTGGATTTAATCAGCATTTCTGCAATTTTCAAAGCTTCTTCAGCGCAAGAGGGCTGACTTACAAGCAATGATTCCAAATTCACACCAATACGCTTGGCCCAACCTGGATCCAAAGCATGTTCCGCATCAATAAAGGCAGCAACGCCACCTTTTTTCTGTGCCGATGCCACTGCGTGAAGCGCTATCGTTGTTTTGCCGCTAGCTTCATTACCAAAGATTTCCGTGATACGGCCTCGGGGAATACCATGGCCGCCCAAAGCAATATCTAAGCTAAGTGCGCCGGTTGAAATACCTTGTACATCACTGGAAGCAACTTCCCCCAATTGCATGATGGCCCCCTTACCAAATTGTTTTTCAATTTGCGAAAGGGTTTGTTTGAGTTCTTTATCCTGAGCTGATTCAGCCATTACCGGACTCCTAAAAAAATGGGCACCTGTTAACTGTACGGATGTGAGTATACCCGAGTGTTTTTCAGCCACAAGCCCAGCAGTAAAAATTCTTGAAATATCCCAGATTGTTCAGCTTAAAGCAATTTCGACAATTCTTCCGCCCTTAACAACCCATGAGC
>CAMDHK010000083.1 GCA_945897965.1 Candidatus Kuenenia stuttgartensis
ATTTCCAGAGTGCTAATAACGCGCCACATATCAATTGATATTCTATCTCGCGAAGAACTTGCTGTACGGTAAATAGCTTGAAGATCATTTGCGAAAGTGCCTATTCTTTCTCTATCATAAACCATTGATATCAAGTGATTTCCTGGTTCCTCTTTATCGGTAGGTTCAGAACTGATTGGTGAAAAAGCTTGCGAATATTGAGAAAGAATTTTTAACAAGGATTTAATTTCTGCGCCATCAGCAATTTTAAGCGATTCAATTAGCTTTAGGAAAATGCCACGAAGAAGTCTAGCTAAGCCATCAGCTCTTTCAGTGTATCTGCCGAGCCAGAATAGATTATCTGCAGATCTGCTTGGAAGATCGCTACCACCTCTGCTAATTTCAATTGGATCGGTACTTTGGTTAAGTAGACTAAAAGTGCTTACCTCCCCTGAAGATAAAACCCAAGTATCTTTACTACCGCCCCCTTGTTGCACTGATATGAGTTGCGTGGAAGGGCTTGATGAATACCTGCATAACCCTCCCGGCATTACAGAATAATCTGAATTATGAGAACACAAAAATTTTCTTAAAACCAAAGGTCGAGGTTCAATCCCGTTATCACCCATCACTGGAACAGTTGAAAGTTGAAGCTTTTCCTGTGCTACAAAATTTTGTGGTGAGTTTTTAAGTTGAGCTATGAATTCTTCGCGTTTTTTATTGGATAATGTCCCTATAAAAATTGGTTCTGATCGCCTTGATGTGAATGCGTTTTTCAAAACCATGTTATCAAGATTGTTTATTACATATTTAAGAGATTCGTGATCCCCGCACCAATAAGATGGAACGCCTGGAATTATAAGTTCCTGTCCCAGGAAAATTTTACAAAGGGCAGGCAGATAAGTTGTTAAAGATGGGGCTTCCATAAACGAGCAACCAAGGGAATTGGCGATAGCTACCCCGCCTTTTCTTGCGCATTGCAGTAGGCCTGGAACCCCAAGCAAAGAGTTAGCTTGAAGTTCGAGAGGGTCGCAGAATCGATCATCTAGCCTTCGCATGATTACATCAACTGGATGTAAACCATCAAGAAATTTAAGATAAACTTTATTATCTCGAACAGTTAAATCTCCCCCTTCAACAAGTGTTAAACCGAGATATCGTGCTAGGTAGGAGTGCTCGAAATAAGTTTCACTTCTAGGCCCGGGCGTAAGGAGTACGGTTCTGGGGTTGTCTTTGTTGTTAGGGGCGATTGATTTGAGAGTTTCTTTAAAAGATCTAAAAAACATTGCAAGTCGTTGAACATTGCAATTATTGAAAATATCAGGCAACATTTGAGTCATTACAATGCGATTTTCTAGAGCGTAACCTGTTCCTGATGGGGACTGCAGACGATCACTAATGGCATGTATAGTTCCGTTGGAATTACGAGCAAGATCTACTGCAAGCAAATAAAGATATTTATTTCCTGCAGGCTTAAACCCATGGCAGGCCCTATGAAAGTTTGGGTTTGCAAAAACAAGTTCAGGATGCAAAAGTTTTTCTTTAAGAATTCTTTGTGGCCCATAAATATCTTGAAGGATTAATTCAAGTAAATGTGCCCGTTGTGCAAGACCTTTTATTAAGTGGTTTTCTTCGTTTTCAGAAATCAATAAGGGAATAGGATCTAGTTGCCAGGGTCGGTCCATACCCCGGGTATCCGAATGAAGGTTATAGGTAACACCATTAATTCGCAGTTGTTCTTTTGCTTCATTCCATCTTCGGTTAAATTCGCCTGGTGATAACCTCTCGAGTGAACGAGCAAATATCTTCCAATGATCCCGAATATCTGTTCCAGATTTTAATTCATCGAATTGTAATTTTGTTGGAATGTAATTTTCCAAAAAATATTGGTTTTGAGGTAAGTGGTCTTTTTTAATTGTAGTGTTGATCATTGATGCTTTTTAACTAAGTCCACTAATTACGGGGGGAAACAATACCAATTACTTTTGGACCCTTAGGCCGGATATCATAAGAATCTGGTTCTGAAATTTTATCATTCGAATGCTTCTTGAACCATTGATGTTTTCCTTCATATCGGAGATCAAGTGTGAACGGAGAATCAGGTCGAATTTCTTCATCGATAATACCGAACTGATCCGCAGTATGCCCTTCTTTGATAAACCGTGATAATCTTCGCCCTTCTGCTTCAATAGCATTAACAGGGAATCTATCATAAGATCTTCCACCCGGATGTGCAACATGATAGGTGCAACCACCAACAGAACGACTCATCCAAGTATCATAAAGGTCAAATACCAATGGACAATGAACAGGTATGTTTGGGTGCAAGCAGGAAGAAGGTTGCCAAGCGCGGTAACGGATTCCAGCGACATATTCGCCATTTACACCTGTAGGATGAAATGGAATCCTAGAGCCATTGCAAAGAATGACATGCCTAGTGTCTATTAAACCTTCAACTTTAAGTTGAATTCGTTCAAGTGATGAATCTACAAATCGAACATTTCCAGACGGGTTATTTTCTTCTCCTAAAACTCTCCAAGGCTCAAGAGCGCCTCGAAGTTCCAAATTAATATTATCTTTACATATAGATCCAATTTTAGGGAAACGGAATTCTAGGTGAGGTTTAAACCAGTCTTCTTTTAAATCAAAACCAAATGCTTGAAGTTCCAAGACGACATCTCGCAAATCATCTTCAAGAAAATGAGGAAGCATAAATTTATCATGAAGTTGGGTGCCCCATCTAATCATTTTATGTTTATAAGGTTTGTTCCAAAACATTGCGATAAGTGCATTAATCAAAAGATTTTGAACCAGCCCCATTTTTGGATCTGGAGCCATCTCAAATCCCCGTAATTCTAAAAGTCCTAGCCTTCCTGTGCTACTATCAGGGGAATAAAGCTTATCAATGCAGAATTCTGATCGATGCGTATTTCCGCTGGAATCAACCAAAAGATGTCTATAAACCCTATCAACAAGCCAAGGTAAAGCGTTTCCGTTGTCGGGGATTTGTTCAAATGCAATTTCTAATTCTGTGATGATGTCTAGGCGAGACTCATCAAGTCGCGGAGCTTGGCATGTAGGGCCAACAAATAAACCTGAAAAAAGATAAGATAACGAAGGGTGATTGTTCCAATAAGAAAGCATGCTACGGAGTAGGTCCGGTCGTCGTAAAAAAGGACTCTCCGAAGGCGAAGGCCCTCCAAGTACAATATGGCTTCCCCCACCAGTTCCTGTATGGCGGCCATCCAGCATAAATTTTTCAGAGCAGAGCTTGGTTTTTTTTGCTTCTTCGTGAATAATAAAAGTTTTCTCGTAAAGATCAACCCAGCTTAACGAAGGATGAATATTAACTTCAATTACTCCTGGATCAGGAGTGATTTTAAAATTTAACAGCCTAGTATCATAAGGTGGTGGGTAACCTTCGATTTGAATAGGGTAACCAAGATGGCGGGCTGTTGATTCAATGTTTTTTAGTAGTTCAAGATATTCAACCACAGAATCTAAAGGTGGAATAAATACTTTGATTCGCCCATTACGGATTTCAACACACAAACTGGTTCTTATTACAGAATCTGTTGGTAATATTGGGTCTATACTTTTCGTATTTAGATTTGAATTAATTTTCGATTGAAATTTTGGGAGTAAATCAACAGGAGTTAAAGGGCAATGATTAAATGTTTGGTCTCGTTCTTTAGGATCAATCCAAGTAATAGAATCCAAAGGCAATCTATAACCCATTGGAGAATCGCCGGGGATTAAAAAAATATTTTCCCTTCTTAACAACCACTTGCAACTTACCCAATGATTTTTGTTACTTAGAGAATCATATTTTAAAGGAAGCACATACCCAACTACTTTGCCTAGCCCTTGGTTAAAAATTTTCGATATTCGATTGCGTTCTTCGGGATTATCATGATTGTTTTTTGATGGGGAAACATTCGTTGGTAAGCGTTGTTCTCTCCACATGAAATACCATAAATCTTCATACGCAGGTTGAACAAAATTAACGCTGACGCACAATCTTCCAGCAAGCTCATCAAGGAATTTTTTAGCGTCAACTTCAGAAAAATTATAGGTAGTGTTTTCTCTTGCAAATAAATCTGAATCCGACCAGATAGGAACAAGATCTTTTCTCCAATAGCAACTAAAAGCCCACCGAGGAAGGCTTTCACCTGGATACCATTTCCCTTGGCCGTGATGTAAAAAACCTCCTGGGCTAAATTTGTTTTTTAATCGGTGCAGAAGAGTGTCAGCAAATAAAGATTTAGTTGGACCAAGAGCAGAAGTGTTCCATTCTTCACCATCTTTATCATCAACAGAAACAAAAGTCGGCTCCCCGCCTAAAGTTAATTTAACATCATAGGAGTTTAAATAATTATCAATTTTACTACCAACATTACAAATACTATTCCACTGGTCGTCCGTGTAGGGTTTGGTGACTCTAGGGGTATCTTCGATTCTAAAAATAGACATGTTAAATTTAAATTCAGACTTACATTCATCATCAATAATCTCAGGATTTTTGTCGAATGTGAAAGATCCGGAAGTGGGTGCAGCCTGCCCAGGGTCTGCACTGCAGGCAAGAGGTATGTGGCCTTCGCCAGCAAGCATTCCTGAAGTGGGGTCAAGGCCTATCCACCCTGCCCCAGGAAGGTAAACTTCTGTCCAAGCATGTAAATCGGTGAAATCTTTTTCCGTGCCTTTGGGGCCATCCAAGGATTGGGTATCTGCGGTTAATTGAATCAAGTAACCGGAAACGAATCGTGCAGCAAGCCCAAGGTTTCTTAAAATATGAACTAGCAACCATGCACTGTCCCTGCAAGAGCCCTTCGCTACAGTCAAAGTTTCTTCGGGTGATTGCACTCCAGATTCAAGCCGAATAACATAGGCAATATGTTTTTGAAGATCCATGTTTAATGAAACAAGGAAATCAACTGTTCGGGTTTTTTTGTTTAAATATTTCTCAATATAAGAAAGCAAGCATGGTCCTTTTTCCGTGGTTTCTAGGAATGGTGCTAGCTCTTTTTTTAATCCTTCTTCATATAAGAATGGAAAATTATCGGCGTAATCTTCGAGAAAGAAATCAAACGAATTTATGGATATCATCTCTGCTATAAGGCCAACAGTTACTTTAAATTTTCTGGTAGTTTCAGGAAAAACAATTCTGGCAAGATAGTTGTTATAAGGGTCTTGCTGCCAATTAATAAAGTGTTCAGAGGGTTCAATTTTAAGAGAATAACTTTTGATTGGAGTTCGACAATGAGGAGCTGGCTTCAACCTGACCACTTGGGGTGTTAAAGTCACGGGCCTATCATATGTGAACTCGGTCGTGTGTGTAAGTGCAACCTTGATAGCCATTAACTTTCCTTATTATGATTAGGAATTAATATTTTCGATTTCATTCATTTCTAAAACATGATCATCAGGATTAAAATCAAAATAAGTTCTAGTCATTGAATCGCTTATCGAATGAACATTATCGACTATTTTAGTAAGAATAGGATGAAGCTGAACCTTGATTGACTGCTTGGTCTCATCTTTTGAAAGCCAAGCATTTAATGTTTTTAAAGATTCGATTGTTGTGTTGCTGATTTTGGATTTTGATTTATGAGAAATCGCTGTTACGGAATTAAGGCATTCTTTTAGGCAATATAGAACAGACCTAGGGAAAGACTCTTCAAGAATAAGGAATTCTGCAACTGCATTTCCTACTTGATTTTCAATAATATTGGCATGTTTCAAAAAAGGTTCATACCCTGAGCAGCTCTTTAAAATCGAAGTCCAGTAAGATATCTCGATATTTGATCCAGAGATATCAGGATTACTTTGAACCATATGGTATTTGACATCTAATATTCTTGCTGTTTGGCCCGACCTTTCCAAATGCCTGCCAAATTGGTAAAACTCCCAAGCCTCAGTTCTAAGCATGGTGCTTTCGCCAATGCCTTGAAGAAGTTGGTTGATTCTTTTGATCTGGTTGTAAAGTTCGTACCGGTTGTTATCGTATAAATCTTTAGCTGTATTACTTTGAAGCCATAAATAATTATAATTGAGTCGTTCCCACATTTCAGCACTTATAATTTCTCTTATGACTCTCGCATTTTCTCTTGCTTGAGTCATCGAAGAAACAATGCTGCAAGGGTTCTCTTGATCCCAAGTCATAAAATTTAGAATGGATTCTTTGTCAAGATTACCTTTGTAATCATGAATGCCACTGATAATAAGGAGTGGTTTCCATTGTAGTTCAAGGGGAATATCAAAGTCGAGCAACCAATTTTGGTTTACCTCTAGTAAACGAGCGATGTTCTCTGCGCGTTCAATATATCTGCTTAGCCAAAAACAGTGTTCCGCCAAGCGAGATATCATACATCGGTCTCCATCACCCAAGTATCTTTGCTCCCGCCGCCCTGGCTCGAATTAACTACCAGTGAGCCTTTTACCAAAGCCGTGCGGGTAAGACCACCAGGCAAAACCCATGTATCGGTTCCGCTAACAACATAAGGACGAAGATCAACATGCCTTGGCGCCAACCCTTCCTCTGTCCAAGTTGGACAAGCCGACAAAGTGACTACAGGTTGGGCGATATAGTTTCTAGGGTTTGCCTTGATCTTTTCTTTAAATTCAGATCGTTGAGCAGAGGTAGACGATGGTCCCATTAGCATGCCATAACCACCGGATTCGTTGACAGCTTTGACCACCAATTTTTCTAAATTATCAAGCACGTAGGAAAGATCATTCTTTTTGGAGCAAATATAGGTTGGTACATTTTTAAGAATCGGCTCTTCAGAAAGATAATAACGAATCATATCCTCTACATAAAGATAGATAGCTTTATCATCACAAACCCCGGTACCTATAGCATTTGCAATGGTCACATTTCCTTTTAGGTAGGCATTAAAAAGATTAGGTACACCAAGCATGCTGTCTGATCTGAATGCTTTAGGGTCAAGAAATTCATCATCTACCCTTCGATAAATAACGTCTACACGTTTAGGTCCACCTGTAGTTTTCATGTAAACACGATCTTTATGAACAAAGAGATCGCTACCCATTACAAGTTCAATACCCATATTGCCAGCTAGAAAGGTGTGTTCAAAATAAGCTGAATTAAAAGGTCCGGGAGTAAGTAAAGCAAGCCGAGGATTAGGGCCAGAATTCTCTGGTGCTACCGAGCATAAAGCATCCCGTAGTTTTTGAGGGTAATCTTCAACTCTTCTAACTTTTATATTTTTAAATAAGTCTGGAAAAATACGTTTCATGACAACGCGATTTTCTATTACATAACTAACGCCTGAAGGAGTTCTACAATTATCTTCAAGTACTAAAAATTCACCTTCAGGATTTCGAATTAAATCAGTTCCAACGATATGGATATATTGCTTGCCCGGCGGTGTAAAACCAATCATTTCCCTTCGGAAGCCTTTGGAAGATTCAATCATTTCCCTTGGTATCACATTGTCTTTAATAATATTTTGCTCATGATAAACATCATAAAGAAAGAGATTAAGAGCTTTGGTCCGCTGTTTAAGACCCATGTCTAATCGGGTCCACTCTTTTCTCTCAACCGGCCTAGGCACAAGGTCGAAGGGGAATATCTTTTCAACCCCTCTGCAGTCTGAGTAAACAGAAAAAGTTATACCTTGGGTAACAAAAGCAAGATCAGCAGCAGACCTTTTGTCTTGAAATTCATTTGAAGATAGTTTTCCAATTGAATCTACTAGTATTTTACAATGCGGATGAGGTTTTCCATTCCAATCGATAAGTTCATCACGTGCATTGAGGTGAGGCTTGTAGGGATGAAAAATAGATTGTTGCCTGATTGCAGAAGAGTCTTCAATTCCAAGTATTCTATTTGATGAAGATGTTTGTGAACCCATTGTAAAACCCTAGAAAAAACTAAAATGGAGCACCCCTTTAACTAATAAAAGCAAACTGCATGCCAATGGGATTTGTTTTTGCTTGATAAGGCGAGAAATGACTTGATTAGCTAAAACAACTGTAAAAATGAGAGATAAAAAGCTGAATGATATTGCGATGTGTTTTCTAGATGTTCAACATATATCCATGATGCTTGTTTATTAAGCAATTGTTGCCACTTTATTGAACATGCCTGTTACTAGTTTGGCCAGGCATTACCATTAAGCTGCTTAGTAGTTGTATTCCAAGCTAAAAGTAAGGCCTTGAGCCCAGATTGCGCTTTGGGCCATACTAAGTGAAGGTCTAGCTGGTCCGCCAGTTGTTGAAGAGCCTGGAATAAGATTTGGGTTAATCGTAGTATCAATCATGTTTGCAGACCTTACCACACCGCTCCAAACCAAGAAGTTGTAACCCAAGCTCGCCTTAATTGAATCAGTAATCATATACCCAGCCTTAGTATTAAATTGGGGGATAATCGAAACAGCCTTATTACCTACATCTCCAATATTACTTGATAAAGCGTAAAGCCCACCAACCGAACTGATGCTGTCGGTTCCTGGTACAGAAGTTGTTGTGCTACCATTAACTTTCACATTACTTTGAGTCATACCCAAGGCTATGCGAAACGAAGATTGAAAAGAGAATTTACCGGTGTTGTATTCACCCGCAAATCCTGTGTCAAAACCATTAAATGTATTCGAGGAACTAAATCTGTCGGATGCATTGATTGTGGTGCCAACTGCCACGAAATTTGCATTATCAGGGTTTATGCTAGTTAAGTTTGAGTCAATATTTACCTTGTCAGAAAAAGTCATTGCTCGGTAACCAACAAGTGCATCAAGTCTAAAATTGCTAGTCTGAAAAGAGGTAAGATTCTGCCTTAAACCAATGCCGCCCCCTACAAATCCGTTGGTTGCAACTTGAGCAGAGATACTCCCGGAAACATCACCAGGAAAAGCAATGCGAACAGCAGAAGGTGTGCCATCAAGCGCATTATTAAATGGGCGAGCAAGAATTGTAGAACCATCTGAGACTTGATTGTAAGATTCGGTGAGATTCTGCAAGAAAAAGAAATCCGCTTCGACCGCAATATCTTGTGCGTTATTAAGCCAATAGCCTGCGGAAAACTTTCCACCAGTACGCATGCCATCATTGGCCCATGCCCCCCCGATGATTGTTGAGGTGCCAGGTGCTCCTAGTACTCCAGCTTGGCTTGCACTTGTTCCTGCAGGATTAGTAGTTGCGATTGCAGGTAAATTTTGGCCCCTCATCCACCAAAGTAAAAATTCGGCATCAGCCCATGATTTGCTTCTGGCATTTGGTTCAGCATTATTAAGTGCGTCGTTTACTTCAGCAGCTTCGGTTTTGCTGGCTGCAGGTGCATTATCTCCGGGTAATTCTTTTTGACCATAAGCCAAAGAGGTGATCGCCAACAATGCAAATAATGACTTTAAATTCTTCATAATAAGCTCCCAAGCTTTGCAAATACATGTGGTAGTTTTTGTTGCATTTTAATAAATGCCTACCATGCACAAAGTAATTATCGGCAATAAACTGGGTTAACTTTGCTAATTTTATTGGAAATACAGATTGCACCAATTTTGCACTAAATGTTCTAAATAATGATTGTAAGGCTGGTGAAAGCTGGGGGGATAGGTTGGCGCATCCAGATTTATTAATTTTTTTTGCTCATTTTTCAGCCTCTCGCCTATAATTCATTAAGCTTTATGCCGATTAAGTAATAAGTAGGGGTTATTCATTGAGTTCACAGATGGTTATTTTTACTTGGGGAGATATAGATGTTAAACAAATTTTTTAAATTGTTAAGAGGCGCTGAAGTTAAGAAAAACAAAAAACCATCCAGTTTATTTTCATTCAGGCCAGAGTTAGAATCTTTTGAAGAAAGAATCACACCTACAACAAATATCATATATGCCAACGGCTTGCTAACTGGGTCTGTAATAGTTGATGGTGGCACCAAAGGTGTTTCTGGGGTAAATATTGGAATTACAGGGGAAACCACAACAGGTCGTTCCGTTAATTATTCCATTGTCACTAATTCAAATGGGAATTTCTCCATCGATCAGCTTCTTCCTGGTTCATATACAGTTAATCGATCAACTCCTGCAGGATTTTTATCTGGTACAACTGCAACATCTGCGCAATTGAATATTGTTGAAGGGCAAAGCATTACCCAAAATCTTGGTCTTGGTGGGCTTACCCCTGCAAAGGTTTCATTAGGGCTTTGGGCTTCGGGCGTTAACTCTGGGATCACAGCTCCTACCGCTGGCTCGGGTACTGCCACCGGTTTTACCATGACTCAGATAAAAGCATTTACTGACTCTACCGTCGCAAAAAATTCAACCACCTATTACAACCTGGCGGCTTTTAATTTAAGTCCTGATACCACGGATACCACGATTACTTTCAACACATCCAAAGGCGCTATTGATGTAACTTTATTGGATTCTGCAGCTCCTGTTTCTGTAACCAACTTTCTAAGTTATGCACAGAATAACGCTTATACTGATGATTTATTCCATCGTATGGCAAATCTTTCAGGTACTGGTGCATCCCAAATCCTTCAGGGCGGACAGTTTACTACAAATTCATCTGGTACCCCTAGCACAGTTACTAGTTTCACCAATGTTGCAACTTACCAGCCCATTGCTAATGAATTTGATTCTTCCCGCCCAAATGCTATTGGGTCTTTAGCAATGGCACGAACTTCAGATTTAGATAGTGCTACAAGCCAATTCTATTTTAACCTTACGGATAACACGAGTTCGCTTGGTCAAACTGGTAATGGATATGCAGTATTTGGTAATGTTGCCAATTCTGCAAGCTTGACAAATCTACAAAGTTTTGCAACTAGTTATACTCCGCAACCTGGGACAATTAATGGGAATGTACTTGCATCGTTACCTGTCCTTACCGGTGCTAACCCTGCTGTCCCTAACGATCCAGTGGGCACTGCAACAACTAATTTAGCAATTACGAATACCATTACAGGTGCTACCCCTACAGGGTTTTTGAATTATTTAGTATCAAGTAGTGATCCATCTATTGTGACTGCGACCATTGGAAGTTTAAATGGAACTTTTTCACCTAGTCAGGTTCAGTTGGTTGCAGGTGGAAATGCGGGAACAGCAGTAATTACTGTTACGCTGATTGATAATCGTAATGAAGCAACGATTAAAACATTCAATGTAACTGTTCAATAATCGATAAGTAAAAACTAATAAAGCCAGTGGGGAGATAAATCACCCATTGGCTTTGTTTATTTATTGGCGTTTAATAACCATCAAGAGCATTAAACCAATCAAAGATAAAATGTTTTGCATCTGTAGTGTTTTTCAAATCGCCAAATACTTCGCCATTAGATGAACGATAAACAATGTTTTCTAGTGCCCAGTTTTCTTTAACAAGCCTGTAAATAGCTTGCCATTGGAGAAAAGATTCCGATTCATTGTTTAAAACAGCGCTAGAAGCAAGTTCTGTAGTTTCAAATTCTTTTGATGTTTTAACTTTGGCCCGAAATTTTACCACAGCAAAATAGGGGATAATTTTATTCCCTGTACTTGTGGTTTCTATGTTGTAACTAACAAGCTCAAACTTTCGTTTGAAAAACGTTGTTTTGGTACCATCATTAACTGCGATAACCCTTTCGGCCGTTCCCTTGGTTTTCAATTGATCGAATTTTTTTCGGATGATCGAGGTGTCCGGTTCTTCGAAGCCAATAACCATGAAAACAAATAAACTAATCTTAATAATCATCATGCTACCCTTGGTATTTAAATTAACGCAATCATATTTATTCAAGATATATTAATGCATAAAACCAATCTAGTTACACACTAAAAATCATTTACCATAGCATAGTGATTATTCTTCGATTGCAAAAAGATGTTTCTCACCACGAATGAAAAGCGTTTTACCTGAAATGGCTGGAGAAGCATCGATCGATTCATTTAATCTGTTGGTTGCAATTATTTCAGGCTTTCTTCCAGTTTTAATAACCACAGTAGTGCCATCTCTGTCCATAAAATAAATCATACCGTTAGCAATGACAGGAGAAGCATACAAGGTTGATGTATTCTCTAACCTAAATTCTTCAAATATCGGCTTACCCGTTTTTAAATCAAGCGCGGTTAATAAGCCAGTATTAGCTTTGGTAAAATACAACATGTCTTCATTAATAATTGGGGATGGAACATAAGGCGTCCCTTTTGCGTATTGCCAAGCAACTTTTTCTGCTGTATCCAATACTCCGGTTGAATTTAAAGGTATCGCAATAGCAGCGGCTCCGCGGTAACCGCTCATCACATAGGCCATACCATTTGCAGAAATAGGAGAAGGAATCGCATTGGTAGTCATCCCGGATGTTTCCCAAATCAAGGATCCATCCGCAAGGTTGTAAGATCTAACTCGATTAGTCCCATTTAAAATCACCTGGGTTTTATTTAGATGAGTAACAATTAAAGGTGTATTCCAGGTTGTCTTTTCATCGCGATCTTTCTCCCATTTGGTTTTTCCAGTATTGCAATCTAGCACAACGATTTTAGAGTTTATTTCTTGATCAAGATTTAAAACCAGTGAATCATTTAATAAAGATGGTGTAACAGCTTCACCCCAACCTAAACGGGTGGTTAACCTGCCAAAATCTCTTTGCCATAATAAATTTCCAGACAAATCGAAGCAATAAAAACCAAACGAGCCAAATGAGGTATAAAGCCTTTTGCCATCGGTGACACAAGATCCCGCTGCATAAGAATGAGTAGAATGGTGGCCTTCGTGTGGGAAAGCTTCGTTTGCGATTTTGTTCCATTTCAATTTGCCAGTATTTTTATCGAAGCATAGGACTTCGAAACGATAAAAATTTGCTGTAGGAACAGTTTTGGCTTCAAAATTTTCGTTTCGTTTTGGTTGCTCGTCTTTTTTTGCAATACGATCAGTCTTGATTGCAGTTGTTAAGAAAATGTCATCACCCCAAATGATGGGCGATGAACTTCCTTTCCCCGGTAATTCAACCTTCCATTTGATATTGTTTTTTTCGCTCCACCTGATGGGTGGTGCTGCGTTTTTTGGTGCAATGCCATTAGATTGCGGGCCTCTCCAAGTAGGCCAATTTAATGCTTCGCCAAAAGAAAATCCAGCAATTGCTATTAACACAATTCCCGTAACAAAAAATCGAAACATATTATCACCATTCCATGAAACTAAATTGACTAAGGTATTGCACTGGCTTTTGGATTTAAACATTTCTTAAGCCTGTTTACGAGGTCGGAATCAGCATGCAAGAAATATTCTATACTTTTTAAAAAGTCTCTCTATTGCTAACTCTGGAAATACCAACAGTTATATTATCAGCCAATCTGGCTTTCTCCGCTTCTCCCATAATAATGTATAAATCTTCACATTGCTCCACTTCTGCAAAATAATTTAAGGGTTCTGATTTATAATCATCAAACCGAGCTCTAGATTTGGATAATCTTTTAAAGACCAAAACTTAGTAACATCAAATGGGTTCAATCGATAGTTGTTTGCATCTAAATTTGGCATGATCTAGCCATAGACTTTCTAAGAAGCAAAATATCTTTTTGGTTTTGTTATTGATAAATAAACTAAACTAAAAATTATTTAAGAAATTAAACAAAGATCATCATATTACCATAAAGTCATCCATATTTCTTTGCTTAATTATTTAGATATTCCTTGCTGTAATATTAAAAATTGATGAAAATAAAATTAAGAAAGTCACACCAAGGGCAGTATGTCAAAAATTTTAATTTCATTATTGTTTCTTTGTTTTTTTGTGTGCTATACAAAAGCAGACAAAGTTGAAGATGATTTTTTTGAACGATCAATCCGTCCTGTATTATCGGAACGATGTATTGGTTGTCATGGAACAGAAGTGCAAAAAGGTGGACTGCGCCTAGATTCTAGGAATGCAATAATTGAGGGTGGTAAAAGCGGTGCTGTAATCGTTTTAGGTAATCCAAACGCAAGCAAATTAATCGCATCGATAAAACACGAAGGGCAATTAAAAATGCCTCGTGATAAAAAACTTTCCGACATTGAAATTAAAGATTTCGAGAAATGGGTTACCTTGGGCTTACCTTGGCCAGATAGTATTAATATCATCTTGAAAAATCCCAAATCTGAAACAGAGCATTGGTCATTTCTACCCGTAAAAAAAACTGTTCCCCCTAGTAACGAAATGTCCCACCCTATTGATTCGTTTATTCACCAAAAATTGAACAAAAGGTTGATCAAACAATCTGCGACTGCTGATAAACGGACTTTGATTCGACGTTTATTTTTGGATTTAATTGGGATCCCGCCCACTTATTCAGAGATTTCTGCATTTGAAAATGATCCATCATCTGATGCCTATGAGAAAGTAGTAGATCATTTGCTTGCTTCCCCAAAGTATGGTGAGCGCTGGGGCAGATATTGGCTTGATATTGCAAGGTATGCGGATAATAAAGGTTATGTTTTTTTTGAAGATAAAAACTACCCATGGGCTTGGACTTATCGTGATTATGTAATCAATTCTTTTAATAACGATTTGCCTTACAATCAATTTATCATCGAACAAATCGCAGCAGATAAACTTGAAACGAAAGATAAAAAATCTCTTGCAGCATTAGGTTTCTTAACTGTTGGCGGGCACTTCATGGGGAATACTCATGACATTATTGATGATCGAATCGATGTGATGACGCGTGGCTTAATGGGCCTTACAGTATCTTGCGCCCGATGCCATGATCACAAATTCGATCCGATACCAACTGCTGATTATTATTCGCTATATGGGATTATGCGAAGTTCAATGGAGCCCATGATCGCTCCTATTTACGGAGAAGAGCCAAATACTGATGAATATAAAAAGTTTGCGGTAGAACTAAAAATCAAAGAAAAGAAACTACTCGATTTTGTACAGTTAAAGCATCGCGACCTTGTAACTCAGGCAAGGGCCAGAGCGGGAGATTATCTTTTTGCGGCATATCAAGCAGGTCATCAACCTCCTGCGGATGATTTTATGCTGCTTGCAGATAAAGGTGATCTTAATCCAGCAATGATTGCAAGATGGCGCGCATTTTTAGAACGAATGAAAATCCAAAAAGATCCTACTTGGGCGCTATGGCATCGTTACGCCACTCTTGATATTTCAACCTTTTCATCATCTGCACTTGAAGTTAAAAAACTTTCTTCTGATAACCCGCTTGTTTTAAAAACATTTCGAGTTCCACCCAAGTCAATGAAGGAAGTAGCAGATATTTATGGAAAACTTCTTATAGATACCGAGAAAGCCTGGCTTTCTTCTGGCGGTAAAATACCATTAGAAGATAAAAACGCTGAAATGATTCGCTCTGCTCTTTATGGGCCAAACTCTCCTGCTGATGTACCTTTGGCTATGGATTGGGGTTTCTTAGACCTTTTTCCTGATCGTGCAACACAAGGCGAATACAAGATTCTAATTAAAGACCTTGAAACACATTCGATTAAAGGCCCACCAAGATCTATGGCCCTTGT
>CAMDHK010000084.1 GCA_945897965.1 Candidatus Kuenenia stuttgartensis
GTGTTTTCTTGGGGGTCGTTTTTATGATCGTAAAGTTCAACTGCTTCGAGTTTAGAGTGATTATCACGATTGACCCAACGGGTAAAACGATATTGTTCGGTACGCATGGAATAACCCATGACTTTCGCACCGCGGGGATATTGACTGAAGGAAGCGTTCTTCACCGAAACAGTTGGATCTTTAAGCACCGGAACTAAGCTCGTGCCTTCCAAATGCTTGGGAAGTTGCAAGCCACACAACTCAGCAAGCGTTGGATAAATATCAACAAATTCCACCAGAGAATTGGTGCTTTTTCCTGCAGTCTTCATGCCTGGAGCAGCGATTAACAAAGGTGCGTTAGTATCATTCTCCACATTGCTATGTTTGCACCATGCGCCATGCTCGCCCAATTTCCAACCATGATCACCCCAGAGAATAATGATGGTTTTATCGGTAAGTTTCAAGCGATCAAGTTCATCAAGCACTTTCCCTAGTTGGGCATCCATATAGCTGGTGGAAGCGTAGTACCCATGCTTAAGCTTTCGCGCAAGTGCATCGGGTAAGGCGCCATCGGGAATGCCGGAATAAGCGTGAAGTTCGCCTCCCGAGGAAAAAGCATAATCGGGTGCACCTTTTGGTTTGAAAGGATTAGGGGCAAGATCAATCTTGGCAGGGTCGTACAAATCCCAATACTTTTTCGGAGCAACAAAGGGAAGATGGGGCTTGATGAAACCGACACCCAGCCAGAAAGGTTCTTTTTTAGCAGCACTACTTTGCAGGGCTTTTACCGCCATCTCTGCAAGCGCACCATCATGAAATTTATTGTCTGGAACATCTGCAGATTCAAAAGCAGCGCCCTTGGCTTTTTTATTGGCCTTCACGCCCTTGGCATTAGCACCGGGCCGGCTGGCTGGCAATGCATAAACTTCAATTTCCTTCCTTGGGTTGCTCCATGGCACCGACCAAGATTGCGGATCATTAAGCGAGCCATGAAAAAGCTTTCCCATGCCCTGAACAAAATAACCATTGTTTTTAAAAAGCTGAGGCAGGGTGACAACATCAGGCAAAGCTTTGCGGAAGTGAGTTTCCAAATCCCAAACCTTGGTAGTATCTGGGCGTGTACCAGTAAGAAGGCTAGAGCGTGAAGGCGAGCAAACAGCTTGCTGGCAATAAGCCCGATTAAAGGTCACACCCATCTTGGCAATGCGCTCTAAATTGGGGGAGTGGATGTACTTTTTCCCAAAAACACTGGCTTCGGTACGCAAGTCGTCAACTGCGATGAAAAGAACATTCATGCGTTCTTTTTCAACGGCATAAAGAGTGCTGGTGCTAACCAGTAAACAAAGGCATAAGAACAAAAAAGCAGATGCATTAAGAGCGGGCTTGGCAAAAATAAATGATCGATTCATAGCTATGAAATCCCTAAAAAAATGTTTTAAATTAACAAGCGAATTATTAATTATTCTTATTAAGTATTATAGACAAATCTTGAGATGCGGACTTCTAGGCGGAGAAATAATTTTACGATGAATAAGGGATTTACTTGGTTTTGGCTAAAACTAATTTCTAACTAGCTAGTAAATTAAACCAGCATGCAGCCAACAACAAAAAGTGTGCCAGAAAGAATGATGGATGCAGGCAGAGTGAACACCCAAGCCAGAAGGATTTTCCGACAAGTTTCAAACTGAACACCGGAATTATTTGCTGCCATCGTTCCTGCTATTCCACTCGAAAGCACATGGGTAGTGCTGACAGGCATATGAAAGAAAACCGCTCCAAGAATCGTAGCTGCGGTAACTGCTTCAGCGACTGCACCCTGCCCAAAAGTAAGATGTGTTTTCCCGATTTTTTCTGCAACTGTAATTACAATTCGTTTATACCCAATAGTGGTTCCCACCCCCAATGATAACGCCACGCCTATTACAACCCATAGAGGGATAAATTCGATGGAAGATTTAATGACATGGTTTAGAGGGAGTATAGCCTTGCTGATTTCAGGGGTGGTTTTTTCGAGTTTGCCCAACGTAACCACAAGCGCATAAATTTCTTTGCGAACTTCCCACCTGTTATCTTCAGAAACTTCTGCAAGTGAAGTTTTTCCCTCCAAGCTTTCGAGCACCTTATCTGCCTGTTTAAGAATCGCAGCATCCGTGATATTAGCTTGCGCCAAAACTTGTTTCACATTTAAAACAGCCTCGCTGCAGGTTTTCGCCTTACGCTGATCATATATATCCATCGCATAATAAACAGGCATGAAACCTATAAGCACCAGAAGAATAAGCCCCATTCCTTTTTGCCCATCATTTGAGCCATGCGCAAAACTCACTCCGCCACAAGTAAGGATTAATATTGCGCGAATCCAAGAAGGAGGTGGGTTATTATCAACAGGTGGCGTATAAAGCCTTTGATCACGAATCACCAATTTCATTGTGATCAATCCGATTGCAGCTAAAACAAATCCTAATAAGGGCGAAATCACCAAAGCCATCATTACTGTTGCAACCTGACCCCAGTTAAGACCTCCCAAACCATCGCCATTCATCCAACTGTTGACAATGCCAACGCCTAGAATTGATCCAATCAGCGTATGCGAAGTACTTACAGGCAATCCAATAACCCACGTGCCCAAGTTCCAAATGATGCCCCCAATTAAAAGAGATAGCACCATCACCAAAGCCTTACCGCCGCTAGCATCAATAAGAAGATCCACAGGTAGAAGATTGACAATACTAAATGCAACCGATGTACCGCCAACCATGACGCCCAAAAAATTAAGGAAGCCTGAATAAATTACTGCAGGAGTAGCGGGCAACGATTTCGTGTAGATAACCGTGGTTACTGCATTGGCGGTATCATGGAACCCATTAATGAATTCAAACCCAAAGGCTATCGCAAGTGCGAACAGAAGAAAGAGCAAACTCATTAAGGGCAAACTGGAAGCAGAGGTTAACAATTCCATGGGTATCTCGTTCAGTAATTCGAGAAAAAATCTTGCCGACGCAAAAGTAACTTGAACATTTAATTTATTACGAATTAACACTTTAAGCGAAACTTTTAGGGCAGATTAACCAAAACATCACATTAGGAGTGAATGACCACCCCATCTTAAAACTGGTTAAAATGTTCTCGATATCAAGTTTTTCTAGCTATTATGACGATCTTCCCTTATGATTATGATTCCTACCTGAATAAATGAGAATTTGCCATGCTTACCATTTGGGATCACGATAACCGCTACAAAAGAAGAGACTTCCTTAAAATAGGGGGCTTTGGCTTAGCAGGCTTGGCTTCTGGAAGCTTAGCAAAAGCAGATGAAAAGGCTGTTCTTACCAACAAATCAGTAGTATTTCTTTTTCTGCATGGTGGCCCCAGTCAGGTAGAAACCTTCGATCCAAAGCCCAATGCCCCCAAAGAAATCCGCGGCCCTCTAGGAACGGTTCAAACCAACATCCCGGGAGTGCTTTTCGGGTCACCTTTCCCAAAGCTGGCAAAGCATGCAGACAAATTAACCATCGTTCGGTCTTATGTTCCGGGCGATGCAAGCCACGATATTAAGCCCATCGTTTGCAAAACCACCTCAGGAGCAAATCTTGGAAGTTTATATTCTGCAGTTGCGGGTATATCTCATCCGCAAAAAGCCATCCCACGAAACGCTCTGCTATTTCCCAGAGCAGTAGACCCAGGTGCCCAAGCGGGCGTAATGCAATTTGGAAAGTTCGATGCCACCGGGCCTTTTTCTCCATCGTTTGCCCCTGTTCAGCCAGGCGCAGGCAATGGCCTCATGCAGGATCTTAAAATCAAACTGCCCCGCGAAAGGTTGGACGACCGGCTTGCATTGCTGCAAAGCTTAGACAAAGTGCGCTGGGCCATCGAAGATACTTTGCGCGCAGAAACTTCGGATAAGTCACGCGAAATGGCACTACTAGCACTCATGGGCGGCCTAGCAGATGCCCTCGATCTTTCCAAGGAAGACCCTAAAACTATCGCCCTTTACGATACAGCCCCGCTGATTCAGGTTGATGCCATCAATAAAAAATGGAACAACCACAAAAACTACGCAGACAACGCCCGAACTCTGGGCAAACTACTTTGCCTTTCCCGCAGAATGTGCGAACGAGGTGCGGGATTCGTAACCGTCACCACCAATTTTGTCTGGGATATGCATGCAGATTCCAACAACGCAACAATCGACGAAGGCATGGGATACATGGCTCCGCCATTAGATCATGCTATCAGTGCGTTTGTTGAAGATGTAAAAAGTCGTGGGCTGGAAGATAAAATCATGTTGGTAGTGTGTGGCGAAATGGGCCGCACTCCAAAAATCAATGGCAAGGGTGGTCGGGATCACTGGGGCAATCTTGGGCCGCTTCTTCTTGCAGGTGGCGGGTACCCCATGGGCCAAGTCATCGGGCAATCGAAAGCTGATGCTTCATCACCCTCTTCCGACCCAGTTACCCAAGGGATGCTGGTGAGCACTGTTTTACAAACTCTGATCGATTATCCAAAGCTAAGGCTTTCGCCCGAAGTTGCACGCGAAGTATTAAACGCAGGCAGCCACAAGAACATCTTCAGCTAAAACCGTTGCAATCCTCTGCTTCAGTACTAAAAGAATACCTTTAAGTATTGGAAATATAGGTTCTAGTGCACTAAAATTACTATAAGAACTAACCGTGACAGGTAAACCTGCCTCATCAAGTGTAAAAGGGTACATCATGTGGTTTAAAAATATATCCTCATTGGCCATGCTTGTTTTAGTCACCACTATTGTGCACGGTGCAGATAAGCTTAAATACAACAAAGACATCCGGCCCATTCTTTCTGAAAACTGTTTTGCCTGCCATGGGCCCGATAGTGCAGCCCGCAAAGCCGACCTACGGTTGGATAGGCGCGAAGATGCCATCAAGTTTGGCGCCATCGTCGCAGGCAGCATAGAGAAAAGCCCGATTATCGAAAGAATTTACAGCACCGAAAAAGACAAAGTGATGCCCACGCCAAAGTCACACAAAGTGCTTACCGCAATTCAAAAAGAAAAACTCAAGCAATGGGTGCTTGAAGGTGCGGAATATGAACTCCATTGGTCTTTCATCGCAGCAAAAAAACCAAACCTGCCCCAACCCAAGAACGAAGCATGGGCGAAGAACCCCATCGATCGATTCATCCTTGCTGAACTTGAAAAGAAAGGTCTAACCCCAGCCCCCGAAGCAGATAGGCGAACCCTAGCCAGAAGATTAAGTCTAGACCTTAACGGCATACCACCCGAACCCTCAGTTGTTGAAGCGTTTGTTGCAGATACCCGACCCGATGCCTACGAAAAACTTGTGGATCAGTTCCTGCAATCTTCTTCGTGGGGCGAACATCGAGGCAGAATCTGGCTCGATGCTGCCCGCTATGCCGACAGCCATGGTATTCACTTCGATAATTTCCGAGAAATGTGGAGCTACCGTGATTGGGTGATCAACGCTTTCAACAAAAATATACCCTTCAACCAATTCACAATCGAACAGTTGGCAGGCGACTTACTTCCCAACGCTACGCTCGAGCAAAAAATCGCCTCCGGATTTAATCGCTGCAATATTACCACCAACGAAGGCGGGGCTATTTCAGAAGAATATTTGGTGCTCTACACCAGGGATCGAACCGAGACCGTTGCTCAAGTTTGGCTTGGCCTTACTGCGGGCTGTGCGGTTTGCCATGATCATAAGTTTGACCCTTTCAGCACCAAAGATTTTTACTCGATGGCTGCGTTTTTTAACAACACAACGCAAGGCGCAATGGATGGCAACATCAAAGATACCCCGCCCATCATTGCAGTACCAATCCCTGCAGATAAAGCCCGCTGGGAAGTTGTGACCAAAGAACTTGCAACCGTTAGGGCTCAAGTAGAAAACCGCAAGAAAGAAGCCAAAGGCGACTATGATAAATGGCTCGCTACTGCAAGCAAAGATACTTTCAGTACTCGCACCCCTACCGAAGGCCTGGTTGCTTCCGCAGCCTTGAAAGAGGGCAAAGGCAACAAACTTGAGTTTATCATCAACAAAGAAAAGAAGTTGATCGATGCACCTGAAATTGCATGGGTCAAAGGCCAGACAGAAGAAAAAGTTTTGCAGGTTGCCAAGGCGGGATCAGTAACCATTCCAGAAATAGGCGACTTCGAAAAAGATCAGGCTTTTTCTTTTGGTGCTTGGGTGCTAACCCCAAGGCAGGCATCCGGCCCCCTGTTTGCCCGAATGGACGATACTGCAAAACATCGAGGCTGGGATCTCTGGTTTGAAAATGGAAAAGTAGGTGCTCATCTCGTTTCTTCATGGCCCGAAAATGCAATCAAAGTCATGTCCAAGGCAACCTTTAACCAGAATGTCTGGACTCATGTTTTTGTAACCTACAACGGTTCGGGCAAAGCCGATGGCGTAAAGATTTATGTCAATGGTATCGCCCAGGCAACCGAAGTCCTTTCAAACAATCTTACCGAAAGCATTCGCACCAAAGTGCCCTTCAGGCTGGGTTCCCGTCATAGTAAAGAGCCTTTGCAAAAAGCTACTTTCCATGACCTCAAGATTTACAATCGAATCTTGAAGGCAGAGGAAGTTGCAGCACTTGGCCCAGTCGAAAAACTGGTTCAGATTCTCGCCAAGGAACAAGCCAAGCGCACACCCGAAGAAAACAACCAGCTTTTCGATTGGTGGCTTTCCAACATGGACGCTAAATCCAAAGGCCTTACGACTCAATTTGCTAACCTAGACCGCGAAGAAAAAGAGTTGAAGGGTAAAGGCACCATCGCACATATCATGGTCGAAAAAGCTGAACCTTCCATGGCCTTCATACTTAATCGTGGCGACTACGATAAGCGCAAGGATAAAGTTGCTGCAGCAACCCCCGAAGTATTACACACCATGCCTAAAGAAACTCAGCGCAATCGATTAGGGTTTTCCCAATGGCTCTTAATGCCTGAAAATCCTCTTACCTTCCGCGTAACAGTAAATCGCTTTTGGCAGGAAGTTTTTGGCAACGGCTTAGTGCGCTCGAGTGGCGACTTCGGCATCACAGGCGACACCCCAAGCCACCCTGAATTGTTAGACTACCTCGCACTTGAATTCCGCGAGCAAGGTGGCGATATCAAGAAATTCTTCAAGCTCATGGTTACCAGCGCAACCTACATGCAATCTGCAGCATCAACTCCTGAAAAGATTGAAAAAGACCCTGCAAACCGTTTGCTTAGCAGAGGCAGCAGGTATCGCATGGATGCAGAAATGATCCGCGATTACGCCTTGGCATCTAGCGGTATCCTTACCAAGAAAATCGGCGGCCCAAGCGTTAAACCCTACCAACCCGAAGGCGTTTGGGAAGCTGTCGCTATGATTGGTAGCAACACCCGCGATTACAAAGCCGATGTAGGCGAAAATCTTTACCGCAAAAGTATGTACACCTTCTGGAAAAGATCTGCGCCCCCCGCAAGCATGGAAATCTTGAACGCTCCCAATCGCGAAACCTGCACCGTTAAAAGAGAACGAACCAACACGCCCCTTCAAGCACTCGTTACTCTTAACGATCCGCAGTTTGTCGAAGCTGCCCGCTTCCTTGCAGAGCGAACCCTCAAAGAATCAGGCAACACTCCCGAAACCCAACTCGACTTCATCTCCATGCGCATTCTTTCTAGAAAACTCAACCCTGCCGAAAAGGCACTTGTGCTTTCAGAACGAACCGACCTGTTAGAGTACTATTCTAAAAACATGGAAGAAGCGAAGAAGCTACAAACCTTCGGCGCATACAAATCCGACCCTAAACTGAATCTTGCAGAACTTTCAGCTTGGACAATGACCATTAATTCACTCATGAACCTAGATGAGGTTCTTTGCCGCTAGGCAACTTTTTACACGGAGCGAAACACATGAACATCAGTAGTTTGATTCAAGAGCAAGCCCATGCAATGACCCGTAGGCATTTCTTTTCCAAGGGTTCAAACGCCCTAGGGTTTGCAGCGCTTACAAACCTGCTGGGAAATAAAGCCCAAGGCGCTTCTTCGCCAGATACTTCCGCAATCAATCCCTTCCCCACCAAAGCAAAGAATGTGATTTATTTGCACATGGTGGGTGGCCCACCCCAGATGGATTTATTCGACTACAAACCCAAAATGCAAGATTGGTACGACAAAGATCTTCCCGATTCCATCCGCAAAGGGCAAAGGCTTACCACCATGACAAGTGGTCAGGCCCGCTTCCCTATTGCGCCCTCAAAATTCAAATTTTCCCAACACGGCCCAGCAGGAATGTGGTTCACCGAACTCCTTCCCTACAAGGCTAAGATGGCAGGCGATCTTTGCTTCATGCGATCCATGAATACCGAAGCCATCAACCATGAACCTGCAATCACCTACATGCAAACTGGCAATCAACTAACAGGCAAACCATGCTTGGGCGCATGGGCCAGTTACGGCTTGGGCAGCATGAACCAAAACCTTCCCGCCTTTGTCGTCATGGTTGCAAAACCTACCAACACCGAACAAGTGCAGGCTATTTCCGCAAGGCTTTGGCAGGCGGGTTATTTACCAGGCGAATACGCTGCTGTACCCTTCCGATCCAGTGGCGACCCGATTCTTTACCTCAACAACCCACCGGGCGTTCCTACCCAAATCCGCAGGCGCACACTCGATGGTATCAACCAACTTAACCAAATGACTCTCAACCAAGTTGGAGACCCCGAAACACTTACACGCATCCAGCAATACGAGATGGCTTTCAAGATGCAAACCAGTGTTCCCGAACTTACCGACATGGCACGCGAAAGCGAAAACACCTTCAAGCTTTATGGCGAAGCTGCACGCAAACCAGGCACCTTTGCCAACACCACCCTACTTGCACGCAAGTTGGTAGAACGAGGCGTTCGCTTTGTGCAAATCTATCACAACAACTGGGATACCCATGGTAATGTCGCAGGCAGATTGCCCGATCAATGCCGTGATGTTGATCAGGCATGCTATGGCCTTATTCAAGATTTAAAGAACAGGGGCATGCTCGATTCAACCTTGGTTATCTGGGGCGGAGAATTTGGCAGAACCATATACTCCCAAGGCGGCTTAACCAAGACTAATTATGGCAGAGATCATCACCCACGATGTTTCACTATGTGGATGGCAGGTGGCGGAACCAAGCCCGGCAGTGTATATGGTGAAACCGATGATTTCTCTTACAACATTGTAAAAGATCCGGTTCACATCCGCGACTTCCACGCTACTATTTTGCAACTGATGGGGTTTGACCACGAAAAATTCACCGTTCGATACCAAGGGCTTGATCAAAAGCTAACAGGCGTGGAACACGCCCGAGTAATCAAAGAGCTTATGGCTTAATTAAACTTCCCAGCCCTTGCGGTAGGCCCTGCGCAGTAAACCCTGCGCCTTGGAATTACCCTTGCAAATCATGTTGGCGGAATCCCATTCGAAGCCCCCGGTGCGATAGGCGACATTCGCCAGCAGCACGGTTTCTGTCATGGGGCCGGAATAATCGAAGTTGCAGGTTGCAGGCTTGCCACCCCTGCATGCATCAAACCATTCCTTATGAAATCCGGGTGAATCAGGAATAGTCTTGGGTGCCTTCACATCTTTAAACTTATCTTCAGGTAGAAGTTTCCAATTATTAAAACCACAAAGCAACATCCCCTTGGTGCCAATGAAAAGGTTGTTGTAGTTACCCGCTTTCAAATCATGCTTTGCAAGAATCTCGGGGCCATTCTTGGCATGATACCAGTGCAGCGTAACTGCTTCACGATCGCCCTGCTTGGGAAATTCAAACTTGGAAGCCAGAGCCTTGGGGGTAAGTAATTCATGCACGGGCGGGCCAGAAGCTTCAACCTTTGTTGGGTAACGCAGATCCAATGCCCAGAATGGAATATCTAAGATGTGACAGCCCCAGTTGCCTGTTTCGCCCGTGCCGAACTGCCACCAGAAGCGCCAGCCGTAAGGGCAGATGGTTGGTTGATAATCGAAATCTGCATTTGGCCCAAGCCAAAGATCCCAATTCACATTTGCAGGGACTTTTGGTTTCTCGGCAGGAATGTTAGGCATACCACGATCGCCACCCACCCAAGAATGAACTTCGGTGATAGTTCCAATGGTGCCTGCCTTGATAATTTCGACCCCGGCCCTAAGGCCTGAAAGGGTGTGCCTTTGTGCTCCCAACTGAGTTGCAAGTTTCTTTTCCTGCGCAAGCTTGGTCAGTGTTCGCACTTCCCAAACATCATGCGCCAAGGGTTTTTCGAGGTAGACATGCTTGCCCCGCTGCATGGCCCAAAGTGCAGGATGAAAATGGGTATGATCAGGGGTACTGATTAACACACCATCGATTTGCTTTTCCATATCATCAAACATTTTTCGGAAGTCTGAATACTTCTTTGCTTTGGGATTCTTACTGAACCCATCACCAGCACGAGTTTCATCCACGTCACAAAGTGCGACTACATTTTCCTTGGATGCACCACCAAGATTCGACTTGCCCTGCCCGCCTATCCCAATCACTGCAAGATTTAATTTTTCATTCGGGCCAACGGCTTTAGCAATGGATGGAGCAGTGCCCAACCAATAACCTGCTCCAGCCAAAACCACACCCTGCATTGCAACTCTACGATTCATCTTCTGCATCATTTTCTAAACTCCTGAAAGATATTTCTAATAAGCTAGCAACTTCTTAAAGCACAGAGAAGACTTTTTCAGCTTAAATGATGAAATTAGCGCACAAACCAATGGATGGGCGGGCCATCAAGCCGTTTGGAAGTCATGCGTAGAAACTCTGCAAACCCGACCTCTGACTGCGCTTGTAATTCAAGGGTTGCAGCACCTGCACGAAGCGCTTGATTCAACTGGTTTCCAAGGCCAAACCCCTCTATCTGCTTAAGCATTGCTCCTACATTAGGGTCGTTTCTAATCTGGGCCTCCGCCTGAGGGCGGGCCTGGTTTGAATCAGCACTAAGTTTTGAATTCCAAACAGGGATCCAGTTGCCATTGGGCAGCTTTGTTAAAATCGTATCTTCCACACTCATTTTCCCCGCATTCAATTCGGGAACCACCCGGGTCACCCGCAATGCAATTACTTTTTTATCGTTCCCGATTTTAGCTGCCTGCTCTGCCCACGAAACTTGTTTGGCCTGATTTTGAACCAGCCCAAATTCTTTCATCGCATCGCCTAGAATCGATTGCGTCACGCCTTGGAATATTCCCCCAAAATCGTTGCCCTTCGCATCACCCTTATCAACTAGGAAACCCCCGGTACCTTGAAGATGAATCCCCTCTTGGCTCTTATATGCGAACAATGCTTTTCTAACGCTCCAATCGAGTTCATCCTCGATCCGCATCGGGGGCAACCTGTCTGCAATATAGATTTTCTCCTTCTGCCAATCGATTTTAGATTTCAGCAAATCTTGAGAAAGCTCGCCTGCGGTCTTGTTCTCGACATCGTCAAGTCGTTCCTGCCATGCTACCATCAGCAATTGTTTTACCATGGGTTGCACGGGGGAGTATTTTTTGACATCAGCGGGTTTGATTTCAAAAAGATAAAGCTGCTGGTTTTGGGGGTTCTTTTCCTCCAAGATTTTCTGTTCATCCTGTAAGGAGTTAATCCAAGCCTTCGACTTATTCGCTTTTTCAGATTCGTCGATCCAAAGCTTCATTCGTTTAGATAGGTCTTGCTGATTAGCAATTGAAGTTTCTTTTTCGTTGCTGATAAAAGATTCAAACTGATCAGGCAACGCTTTTTTTAGCCAGGATCGTTGCACTGCAAAAACTAAGTTCCCTGATTTAGTCTTCCCAAGGCTTAGGCCTTTAAGCTCTGTGCCTTTTTTCAATACGACAACTTCAACAGGGGATACCTTGCTAACTGCAGCAGGTTTTTTCTGCTGCTGCGCAACTGCTGATTCCGAACTCATCAGCAAAATCAGAATTAGAAGTTGAAGTGCCCTCATGCTTTTGATTTTCCCACTTCTCTAAGATCATTTCCAGTTCAAACACCAAGCATTTGTTGGCTGGAATTCAAAGCAAACACTTTTTCACTGACTTGTATGCGCAAAATAAGCAAATGACTTTTGCGAATAATCACCCTTGCCGGAGAATCAGATTGTATTCAGCATGGGACCCAATCCAAAACCAAACCAGTCCATCCTCTGCTTTTACTGCAAGGGCCCGAAACCCAAGCCCTACTCTTACAGACCAAAGGCGCCCAACCCGCTTTAAGTGTAAAGAGGGGTGCCTAGAGTCCACCCGAAGCAATTCATAGTTGGCATCCGCAAGCCGTTGTACTTGATGGGGTAATTTATGATAACAGTCCCAGAAATCAGAAGTGATGTGGTTCACAAGGGTCGCGTCAAACCGGCACGATGTTCCGCTAAAGCGCGTTCAGCCAAGTTGGTAAGCTTCCCAGCTTTCTCATCCTTTTCGATTTGCGCATCCCAATCTGATTCAGCCCGCTCATTTAACCATGCTCGAATTTGTGCCACTTGTTCAGGTGGAAGTTCAGCGATGGCACTGGTTATAGCTTCAATAGTATTCATGAATCCCCTTTGCTTTCCTTCGCAGAATTAACAATTAAAGTATATCAGAGTCAAGCGCCATCCAATAACCCTACCGGCGAACTCACACTTAAATTGTGCCAACTTGCGTTGAAGCTTTATTTCTTCTTCTGGGAAATGGGCAGATGGCATATGCCATCTTTACACGGAACAAGATTGAAACGATTTCGTGCAACCCAAAGATAAATCTTCTGGCCTAGCCAGGGGACGCCAGGGATATACATAAAAGGAGCCAAGAGAAATAACATTGGTATGCGCCAAGAAATATACCTAAACGCTTTGAACCCATGCAGCGACTTTTTAAGGTCTGTGGTTACAAGGTGCATTTCTTCCAATAATCGGGAAAGAGCAAGCGGGGGATCCATGGAAGGGATGTTTGCAGCGTCGCGTGCGTCTTTAAAATCCACTGCTTTAAACCAGTCCAACCTTCTTAGCAAAGCTACACTCACCTGACATAATGGGCATAACCCATCAAATAGAACCAGCGGTTTAAGTATTGCATTCATAAGTAACACCCCTTCAAGAACAACTTCCTTATTAATATTGTAGCGTTAATTGCAACATTTGTTGTAAATTGTGAACAGGTATGGGATTTTAGGCAAGGGTTATTGCCTGCCCGACCAATACTTTGATTACCACCGAACCATTGAAGAGATTATGGCTGCATTTAAAAACCTACTGGCATTCGATTATGGCGCAGAAAGCGGCAGAGCCATCATTGGCACTTTTGATGGCAATATGATCACCCTGGATGTGGTGCATCGCTTTCCCAACCGGCCTGTCAAAGCTCTGGGCAACTTCCATTGGGATGCTCTCGATCTTTACCGCGAAATGCTCGAGGGCATTCGTATCGCAGCTTCGCAAGCCTCTCATATCGATGGCATCGGGGTCGATACATGGGGCGTTGATTTCGCATTGTTAGCAAAAGATGGTACCCTTCTTGGTAACCCCAGACACTACCGCGATCAACACACCGAAAACATCCTCGAACTAGCCTTCCAGAAAATGCCCAAGGAAGTCCTCTATCAACATACTGGCATCCAGTTCATGCGCTTTAACTCGCTTTTTCAACTGCTTGCATTACAACGCGATCACTCGAGCATTCTTGAATCAGCTAAGCATCTTCTTTTCATGCCTGACTTGTTTAACTACTTTCTTACAGGCATCAAGGTAAACGAATATTCAGATGCATCAACAAGTCAGATGATCGATCCGAACAAGCGGGCATATTCTTCCGAAGTTTTAAAAGCGTTTGGCATCGCACCTGAACTTCTGGGCACGCTAGTACAGCCCGGCACCGTGCTTGGGCCATTACGCCAGCAAATTCTGCAGGAAACAGGAATCAACGCTGCCCCCGTCATTGCCCCTGCAACGCATGATACCGCCTCTGCTGTGGCTGCAGTTCCTGCGGGCAAATCACCTTGGGCGTACATTAGTTCGGGTACTTGGTCGCTGATGGGGATAGAAACCCTTAAGCCTCAGGTAACTGAAAAAGCCCTCGCATTTAATTTCACTAATGAAGGAGGCGTAAAGGGCACTACTAGGGTTCTAAAAAATATCATGGGCCTTTGGCTGGTACAGGAATGCAGAAGATCCTGGATTCGATCTGGAAAAGAGTATGGCTACGAAGAACTGACACGCCTAGCGGCAGAAGCAACACCGTTTGAGTCGCTGATCTACCCAGATGATGATGGCTTTATTGTGCCTTTGGATATGCCCAAAGCGATTGCAAGTTTCTGCAATAAAACAGGGCAAAAATCTCCTACCTCGCCCGGAGCATTTGTGCGCTGTGCATTAGAAAGCCTAGCGGTACGATACCGCTGGGTGATGGAAAGGCTGGAAGAATTATCAGGCGAAAAAATCGAAGTCATTCATGTTGTAGGGGGCGGGTGCCAGAATGCCTTGCTGTGCCAATTTACTGCTGATGCCTGCAATCGCACGGTAGTAGCTGGCCCTGCAGAAGCTACGGCTGTGGGCAATGTATTGATGCAAGCCATGGGGCTTGGATTGTTAGGGTCACTTGAAGAAGCTCGCGAAGTGGTCAAACGATCTTTCCCACTGCAAACTTTTACCCCGAAGAATCCGGATCGTTGGCAGGAGCCTTACGCTCGCATGCTTAAATTCATGGCATAACACCATGAAGGGTTTTAAATGGTGTAAGATAGGCTTGTAGGTTTATTGTTTCCATGCAGTTTCCAAGAGGATTGCAATTTATGCCTTTTGTTACCAAGTGTTCAAGTTGTGGCAACAAGTTTACCGTTCACGAACGATCTATTGGTTCTAGCATGGATTGCACCGCATGCAACAAAACCTTCCGCATACTTCCCGATGCGTCTTCCAATCCCGCACCTGAAATCTTTACCTTCAAGGAACCCGAACCAGAGCCCAAAAAGCAGGAAAAAGAAGTAAAAAAAGAGGTTACTAGAACTATAAAAAAACCCGTAGAATCAAGCATCGATGTGGAATACAACCCGCCCTCCAAGTCTCGTGCCTCTAGCATCGATGTGGAATATAACCCCGAGCCGAGATCTCGCTCTAATAGCATTGACGTTGAATACACACCAGAAGCAAAGCCCCGTTATTCTGAACGCAAACGCGATTGGTTTTCTGGCGAAGGCACCGCACTCGATAATTTCCTCGGGCTGGTTGCGGTCTTTTTAAGTTGCACCTCCTTGCTTGCTGCTTCTTTCCCAGTGATCGATTATCTGGTAATCCCCTTAGGCATTGCTGGCAT
>CAMDHK010000085.1 GCA_945897965.1 Candidatus Kuenenia stuttgartensis
TAGACATTTTTCGAGGCCGCTCTTAAGCGCAGCTACACCGCCACGCACCTCTTCCACATCTTTAACCCGTATCCCGTCATTTAGGCCTTCGCGGAACAAGGCGAAAATTTCGCCAGGCTCCCTGCCACGAAGGTAAGTATCTTCATAAAGCACGACCCTATCGAAATGGTCGCCCAATAATTTTCCTTGCTCGATGATGTCACTATTACGACGATCACCAGCAGCAGAATAAACAACACTTCGTCGAGTATGAGGCAAATGTTTTATTGCCACAATCAACCGAGAGAGAGCTGAGGTATTGTGGCCATAATCTAGAACAATAGTTACGCCATTCAATTCCATCATATTGAAACGGCCGGGTGCTTGCAACAAACCACCACCAAAGCTTTTTAACCCTTGTACAATTGCAGAAATTGTAACGCCACAAGCCCAGCCCCCTGCTACCGCAGCAAGGGTGTTTTCAACTTGAAAACCTACTAAGCCACCATGGGTGATTGGCACTTGGTTAATATTTAGCAATTGTTGTTCATTGTTGCCTTCAGCAAGGATAATAATGCCTTCCTTTAGGAACACTACTTTGCCGTCAGACTTGCGATGATTTTTAATAATTTCGTTATTTGAAGATTGGGAGAAGAAAATGATTTTTCCCGAGCAGTATTGTTGCATTCCGACCACTAGGGGATCATCTGCATTTAATACGGCATAACCATTGGAATGGGTTGCTGCAACAAGGGTGCTTTTTGCGTAAGCTAGTTCTTCCAAAGTTTCGATATCGTTGAAGCCGAGGTGATCGCCTTGGCCGATGTTAACAACCACAGCAGCCTGGCAGCGATCGAATCCAAGGCCTTCACGAAGCATGCCACCGCGGGCGTTTTCAAGTGCAGCGCTCTTTGCCATTGCATGTTGCAAAGCAACTTTGGCACTTTTGGGGCCAGAGCAATCGCCTGTAAACAAGCGTTGGTCGGCTAAATAAATGCCTTCGGTGCAGGTCATTAAAACAGGGGAATGTTCTTGGGCTAATAGGTGGGCGATGAAGCGGGTGGTGGTGGTTTTGCCATTCACCCCTGTAACGGCAGCCACGGGAATTCTACCTTCATCCCCTTCCGCAAATAGCAAATTGAGCAAAGCACTTGCAGCATGGTTCCAGGCTTCATCATCTTTGAGGTAGTAGGAAATATCGGGGTTCGCCCTAATTCCAAGAATGGTGAAACTTGAATCACTAAGGTTTAGATTCAATTCGAGTTCTGCGACATCGAGGCCGACTACTTTTGCAGCCATAAGAACAGCTTGGCTTAGTTCTTTGGAGTAATCAGAAATGGGTTTGGGAACCCAGGCGCCCTCGATATCTTCGAGATAAGAGGCGATTTCTGTACCCACCACCAAGGCATAAACTCTTTGGCCCTTATACATGGGTTCAGAAAGCATGTAGTGGGTTTTGGCCTTAATTTTTGCAAAAACTTCAGCAAGAAGTTCGGCGCTTTCGATGGTAATTGCGGGGTTGCTTTTGGATGTATAGCGCGGCCTTAATAAGAAAGGAAAGCCAAAATTGGATGCGCTAGCTTCAACTTCTAAGAGTTCTGAAACAGGAATATTATGGGGAACAGGCAAACCTACATCTGCAAGTAATTTCGAAGCGGTATACCAATCATAGGCAATCCATGAAGCAACAGCGCTCGTATGATCGGTGAGCGAGCCCTTGATGCGCCTTTGCTTGAATCCTTGGCCCAGTTGAATCATATCTTGGGCTAGGATTTGAAAAGGTATGCCTCTTTTTCTGGCTTGTTTTCGAAGCGCTTCTTGTAAAGGCGTGAGTTTGTATTTCTCATAGCTTTGTTTGATCTTTTCGAGCCAGAGTTCGAGTTCTGAATCGGTGTCATTAATGGCTGCAAGGCAGATATTTCTAGCGGCTTCGAGTGCTAACTTTCCGGTGTATTCTTCCTTGTATTCGATTGCGACTTTGTAAACACCTTCTTGATGGGTAAGGCGGGTTTTGCCGTAGCCAACTTTAATGCCAGCAAGGCATTGGAGTTCAAGCACCACATGTTCGAGGATGTGAGCGAGGTAGGTTCCGCGTTCGAGTCGTTGGAAAAAGCCACCGGGTTCACCCACGCTGCAACGGTGTTCAAAAAGGGAAGGAATCCAGAGTTTAAGTCTTTCGTTAAAGCCCGGGAGTTCAGCGGAGGAGGTATCTTTGAAGGTTCCAAGGTCTAGCCAGGCCTCTAAAACAGGAAAGGTAGCCCAAATATTTGGTCCACGCAGGGCCAAAATTCGCTGAAATTCCATTGTGATGCGTCTTTCGATTTGCCAACTGGATTTTAAAACCTCTTGGAGGAACGATCTCCAAAATCCTGACAGAGCTAATAAAATAAAGCTGCAGACTTAACAAGTTATTTAAACCCAAAGAAGTAATGAAGTTCTGCCTTCTCTTTTGATTATTGCTGAATATTGAAAAACAACTTGATCGCAAGCAAAAAAGATTGCAAAGATTGTCAGGCTTTGGGTGTTAAAATCGTTAAAGTTTGAACCTTGGGCTTAATTGGTTTTCTGAAAGTAAGTAGCCTTTAAATCGAGGGGTAAGCAAAAGGTTTTCACTTTTTCCATTGGTTTTTCAAGTATAATTACTTATTCACAATTGCCTAATACATAGAGTTACTTTTGAGCAGCAATTCTTTTTTTACTTCTGATGCAAACTCTGCAGGAGAAGGTGCATTTCCGGAGTTGGAAATAGACCTCGATCATAATCTTTGTTTTAACCCAGTTTATTTGAATCTTTTAAGAAACAAGCTTACTTGTCATAAAAACAAAGCCAAGTCCAATGATTTTCAAGAGTGGACTCTTGGGGCCGATTCCCAATTTGAGGCAATCTACCAACATGGTTTGGGTACTCTCAAAATAACCCTTGGTTCGGGTTTGGAGCTGCGCTGGAATTTCACCACCCAGAAAAAGCCCGAAGTTTATCAGTTTATCCAAGATTGCAAAAAAAACCTGGGTGTGGTTTTGGAAACAATTACCACCATCTGTCCAGGATGTGGCGGGATTTTGAAAATTGATGAACTCTGCCTTACTTGCAACCCGCTGCCTGCGCAAAAAGGGACTTCGCTGAAAATGCTTCTGCGGCTCTTTGAATTCTCGAAGCCGCAAATGCCTTTGATCGTCCTTGGTTTTTTCCTGACCCTTTTTAGCACCCTCGTGGGCCTTATTCCGCCTTACCTCGTCATGCCTTTGACGGATGATGTGCTTATTCCCATGCAACAGGGCAAGTTAAACGAGTTCTCTCCTGTTTTTTATTACATTGGATTGCTGGCGTTGGCAGGCGCAGCAACCTGCATACTTGAATGGGCTAGATCCTTTTTTTCTAGCTGGGTTAGTGAACGCATCAGCGCCAGTTTGCGAATGAAAACCTACTCGCATCTTCATACCCTTTCGGTTGAATATTTTGGCAGCAAAAGAACAGGCGATATCATGTCGCGAATTTCAAGCGATACCAATCAGCTTTGCAATTTCCTTTCCTCGCATGTGGTTGATTTTGCATCTGATGTGCTTATGGTTTTGCTCACTGCAGTTACTCTTTTTGCAATCAACCCTTTTCTTGCACTGTCTAGTTTAATCCCGTTTCCTTTTGTAACTTTTCTGGCATTCAAAATGCGTGGCCACCTTTTACGCGGGTATCGTAAAGGCAGTATTGTTTGGGCAGATATGACTAGCGTGCTTGCAGATACCATTCCAGGCATTCGGGTGGTAAAGGCTTTTTCACAGGAAAAACGTGAAATACAGCGCTTTGATCATGCCAACTCTGTAGTTGTTGCAACCAATGATCATATCAATTTCTGGTGGGCCATTATCTGGCCATTGATTACTTTTATTACGACACTTGGCCTTTTAATTGTTTGGATCGCAGCAGCATGGCAGATTTTTAAGGGCCATATCACCGTTGGTGTCCTTACCGCCTTTCTTGCCTACATTAGCAGGTTTTATTCCCGCAGTGAATCGATGATAAGGTTTATGTCTTATGCCCAGAGAGCCTCTGCAAGTGCAGGTCGTTTGTTTGAAATTCTCGATCGAAAACCCAGCGTACCCGAACCATCCAAACCCATCGCACCCAACAAGCTCGGGGGCAATATTGATATCCGCAATTTGCGATTCAGCTATGGTTCACGCGAAGTACTTCATGGAATCAACCTTTCGATTCGCAAGGGCGAGATGATTGGTATTGTTGGCCCCAGTGGTGCAGGAAAGACCACGCTGATTAACTTGATTTGCAGATTTTTCGACCCCTCTCACGGTTCGATTTCTGTCGATGGTACTGATATTCGCAGCTTCCCAGTTTCTGATTACCGCAGAAACATCGGGATTGTTCTTCAAGATCCATTTCTATTCTTTGGCTCGATCGCAGATAATATTTCCTATGGTAAACCCGGTGCAACACGCAAAGAAATCATCGATGCTGCACGCTTTTCCAAGGCTCATCCCTTCATTCTTAACCTACCTGAAGCCTATGATTCTTTGGTCGGGGAACGGGGACAATCACTGTCCGGGGGCGAAAGGCAGCGTGTTTCCATCGCCCGCGCACTTTTAGTTAACCCAGGTATTCTTATCCTTGATGAGGCTACTTCCGCACTTGATGCGGAAACTGAAAAAGAACTTCAAGCTGCTCTCGAAAATCTAGTGGAAGGCCGTACCACTATCGCTATCGCTCATCGGCTTAGCACCTTGAGGCGCGCAGACCGCTTGATTGTGATGGATAATGGCACCATAGCAGAGACTGGCACGCATGCCGAACTTTTGCAAAAGGAAGGTCTTTACTTCAGGCTTCACAAAGCGCAACAAATGCTAGCAGCAGGATACACCATATGACGCCTTCGCTTAATAATAGCAATCAAGAAAATTTGTGGGCCGAACCAGATTGCAATATTTGCGTCCGCCTAGCAGATGGCACAATTGCTAAAAACTTGATCCCTATGAGCCTGTTTCCGCTTTCAGAGGACAACAAAAACATTGTTCTTCTTGATGCTAAACAACAAGAAGTTTTTTATATCGATGATTTGCAGCAACTAGAACCAGTCTTGGCAAATGAAATTCAAGTGGCGTTACTTCGAAACCGCTTCATCTTGAAACTTCTTAAAATTCATAAGGTCAGTAGTCTTCGGACACCCTCAGAATGGAAAGTGCTTACCGATCGTGGTGAATCTTCTCTCGTGTTTTCTTCGGAAGAAGCCATTCGTAGACTTCCCGAGGATGGCGCCTTAATTCAAGATTCTCAGGGAATCAGGTACCTTGTACCGAAGATAAGCAGCTTAGATTCGAGTTCTCGTAAAGTGATTGAGTATTACATTTAAACAGGCATGAACAATAAAACTACAATGAACATGAAATACATAAAAGGCCCCAGCGCTTGGTTCAAGCATCAGGTTTGTACCTTTATTCTTGATGCTGACCAAATCAAACACCCTGATGATTCTAGGCTGACTTTGTTAAAAGAACTTGCCCTCCCCTTGCCTGCTAACTCAACCTCGTTGGGTTTGTGGTTGGCGCAGTTGGCGAACGCTCTGCAGAAGTTTGCTTCTTATCAGGGGGATTATTTTGCAGTTCGAACCCTAGTTTCAAAAAACGCTTTGATCATTGCGTTTACTTATTTGGAAGAAGAAGTTGCCCGTGATTCTCTTTTGTGCGCTTTGTATCTTGGGCAAGTGTCTACGCATTTGCCCTGCGATAATACTGCTGGTATCGCTAATCATATTCGAAAGTTGGGGCATAAAGTCGGGCTTGGGCCCAGCACCTATGCAATCTGGGAAGCTGCTGTAGAGCAACAAATTCCGGTGTGGAAGTTGAGCGATTGTAGTCTGCTGCAGTTGGGGTTGGGGAAGCAGCAGCAGCGGGTTTGGACCGCAGAAACAGGGCAAACACCCCTGCTCGCAGAAAATATAGCTCAGGATAAAGATTGGACCCGCCAACTGCTTGAAACCGTGGGTGTTCCGGTTCCTAAAGGTAGAGTCGTAGCATCTCGCGAAGATGCCTGGGTCGCTGCTCAGGAAATTGGCCTTCCTGTTGTTGTAAAACCTCAGTTTGGAAGTCAGGGTAATGGCGTTTCCATTAATCTGCATTCGGAACAGCAAGTGCTTGATGCTTTTGATAATGCCAACGCTTTCAATTGCTCGGTTGTAACAGAAAGCTTTAAAGAAGGTGCGGATTATCGTATATTAGTGATTGGCGACAAAATGATCGCTGCTTCTCTTCGCGAGCCTGCGCAAGTTGTTGGCGATGGAGTTTCAACTGTTGCCCAACTGGTTGCCGCGGTGAATCGCGATCCACGCAGGGCCGAAAGTCATGCAGGCGTTTTAAGTCCTATCCCACTTGATCCTATTTCGCTTGCTGTTTTGGCTTCTCAGGGGCTTGCTCTAGATTCGATCCTAGATAAGGGCACTAAAGTTCTTATTCGAAAAAATGCCAACTTGAGTACGGGTGGCACTGCTAAAGATGTTACTGATTTAGTTCATCCTCAGGTTGCAACCCTTGCGATTTCAGCTGCGCGGCAGTTGGGGTTAGATATTTCTGGCGTTGATATTATTACCAGCGATATTTCCAAACCGCTTTCTGAAACCAATGGCGCGGTTGTTGAAGTTAATGCAGGCCCTGGGCTTCGTATGCATCTTGAGCCTTCCGAAGGCAAGGGTCGGCCTGTGGGCAAAGCAATAGTTTCGATGCTTTTTCCGAAGCCCGCTAAAGCGCTTATTCCTGTAATTGCGATCATTTCTAACAAGGCATCAAGTTCGATTACGGAGCCGGTTTTTCGAAAAGCACAACAGTGTTTTGGTGCTACGGGTCTAATTGGCTTGGATGGGCTTTTCGTGGATGCAATGAAAATTGCGAAACGCTCGGGGCACGCTGGGGCGGATGTATTGCGGTTGTGCCAGCATCCAGATTTAAAAGCTTTGGTGGTGGAGTTTAGCTGGGATGAATTCGCCTCTCATGGCTTAGGATTATCCTGTTACTCCTTGATTGTTTGTGCAGATGTCCCTGAATCAGAACTTTTTAGCCAATCTGAATTACTGCAGCAACTTCGCCATGGGTTAAGTCCTTCGGGTAAGATTCTTATTCCCGAAAATCTTGTAGCCTTGGTTCCAGCCCAGCCTTCTTTTTGGTCTAAGGCCCTGCTCTGCTGCAATTCCCCATGGAATGAATGTTTGAAATACCTGGCACTAAACCCGAGTGGCATCTTTCAAATCCATGAGGATAAGTTGAGTTTTTACAGGGGTGAAATCAAGGAATCTGAACGCACTCTGACTAACATACAAACCAATGGGTTGAATCTAGATGTTGTCGTTGAGCATCTGCTTGAGCAGATTGGCGAATAATTGCGCCTAGTAAGAATTCTTATTTAGCTTTTACCTGCCCATGAGCTTTCATGGAGGCCAATATTTCGTTTGATATTTCAGAAGCGATACGATGTTGCTGGCCGCTATCTTTTATCCCGGAGTTGGATACCACCATTTTTGATGCAATTGCGATGGGGTTAAATCCTGCAATAATCGCAACTGGTGCAGTGCCCGGCATTTTTCTACCACTATCTGAAGTGTCCATAAGGAAGAATGGTTGGCCGCCACTTGTTGTTGGGTCGGAGAGCGCTGCATCAACTGCTATTTTTTTGTTGCCTGCACCAAATCCGATTGCATTTTGCGCCACTTTGTTGCCCTCGTTTAAACTCACAATTTGGCCGGTTAATCTCCAGCCTTCCCCTTGTGGATAAGTTGGCTGATTCCAAAACACCGCGGGCAAACCTGCATCTGTTAGATTTTTTGCCACCTGCATCGCAATGCTTTGGCCGATGGGTGTATTGCGATCATGGCCTGTTACTGCATCGGTAACTCGTGGTCGTGAGTCGGCTGCTTTTCGCAGTGGCCCTTTAGGAATTAGAGAGTCATCTTTTGCCAGTTCATCTGCGACAGCTTTATCCATGGAGAAAGGTAAAACATAAATTCTAGCTGGGTGTTTGGTTGGCCAAGAGATTGCTGCTTTTTGGGTAGTACTTTTGGTGGGGCCTTGGGCGATGGTAAAGGCGTTGATTGAGCAAGTGAAAAGCGCGATTAGTATAATGCGCATAAAATATTGATTCATTTTGATCTTCCTTAACTTTGTTGGTCGCATCTTAATTGAGATGGCAATTTTCATATTAATTAAAAGTAATCAATTCAGGCAAGTTCAGTTGGTTTGAGGCTTCAGGGGGATATTGGAGGCTAGTGATGAAACCTATGATTTTGATTGTGTAATTTTGTATATGATGGCAATATACAGAAAGGAACGATCCGTTTATGAACAAGCCAACTAAAGTAATCCCGGTATTTGCCAATGAGGCGCAGGAGCGTGCGTATTGGGAATCGCACGATTCAACGCAGCATTTGGATTGGTCGAAAGCCCGCACGGTGATAATGCCTAACCTGAAACCGACCACCAAGACTATTTCTCTTCGGTTGCCTCAGCACATGCTGGATTCCATCAAACTTGCAGCAAACGCCCGTGATGTACCTTATCAATCCCTTATTAAAGTGTGGCTGCAAGAAAAATTGAACAACGATTAAGCAAGGCCTATGGCGCAAGTAATATTGGGACTTGATCTTTTGTTGTTCGACCCAGGCAAGATTGGTGTACGCCAAATAGTTGTAAAGGAATTAGGATGAAATTTGAAACATTCAAGGCGGGCGTTTTACATTCGCAGTTTCAGTACCAGAGTTTTGAGCCAGTTTCCATCAACCAAGCCTGGATTTGGGAAGATGCCAAAATCAATGTGCTTTTGGAAAACGCAAATCGGGCGCTGGGGGAACTTAACGCATTCTCGTTGATCGTCCCGGACATTGACTTGTTTATTGAGATGCATGTTGCCAAGGAAGCCCAAACTTCTAGCCGTATCGAGGGGACGCAAACCGGAATCACTGAGGTCTTGATGTCCGAACAGCAAATCGAGCCGGAAAAACGGGATGATTGGCGTGAGGTGCGAAACTATATCGATGCCATGAATACAGCCATTGCCGAGCTAAAAACATTACCGCTTTCAAATAGGCTTTTGAAGCAGACACATGGAATCCTGATGCGTGGTGTGCGAGGTGAACACAAGCACCCTGGCGAGTTCCGCATCAGTCAAAACTGGATAGGAGGTTCGAACCTAATAAATGCCGCATTTATTCCACCGCATCCTGATGGTGTTGTGGAGTTGATGAGCGACTTGGAGAAGTTCTGGCACAACCAAACTATTACAGTGCCGCATTTGGTTCGGGTGGCTCTGAGCCATTACCAGTTTGAAACGATTCACCCTTTTCTGGATGGCAATGGTCGCATTGGCCGACTGATGATTCCGTTGTATTTGGTTAGCCATGGATTGCTGGCTAAACCCTCATTGTATTTGTCCGATTTTTTTGAAAGAAACCGGACTAGCTACTATGATGCGCTTATGCGAGTTCGGGCGAGTAATGACCTGATTCACTGGGTACGGTTTTTTTTGACCGGGATTGCGGAAACCTCTATCAAAGGCCGTGACATCTTTCGGCGTATTTTGGAACTTCGAAAAGAAGTGGAACAATCCGTGCTCGGGTTGGGCAAGCGGACTCCTACCGCCCAGCGTATGCTTAATGAGCTTTATCGCAAGCCCGTGATTACCGCGCTGGATGTGGAAAAAGTCTTGGGTGTAAGTAAAACTACAGCAAACATTGTAATTAATGACTTTATTCAGTTAGGGATTTTGGTGGAGCAAACCGGACAAGTTCGGGGAAAAGTGTACGCTTTTGACCGCTATCTGAAGTTGTTTTCAAGTTGATAGGACTTAGGCGGTTGAACAATTTATTGGGGGTATAGGTGAACCAAGAATGCCCCAAACCTCTTGTCCTACCTAAATTACACCCAATATTGCATTGTTTTAGTGGCAACTGTGTAAGTATTAGTTAAGTCCAGCATCGTGAACTAAGGATTGCTCTTAGTTCACGCAAACGCGTTTCCGTGAACTAAGGGGCATAATAATCGCAACAGCAGCCCTTTTTGGGGCTCTCGTTATTTCTCCGGTACAAAAAGTTCTTCACTAAATTGCCGAAATGTCAGTCCAGGATTCAACTTTGCCATGTAGGTGATGTTCCAAGAGTCCTCTGCAAGAACAACAAGTCGTCTGCGGTGGTCCTCGACGAGCCGGGAACTGTAGGTCATCGATAACTTTTCAAGATTAGCCCGTTCGCCTTTAATCCATGCCGCCGCCTTGAACTTGAGCGGTTCGATCTCTACCTTGACTCCGTATTCCACATCTAGTCGCGATCGTACGACATCGAACTGGAGAACACCAACTGCAGCAAGGATAGGCTCGCGTATATTTGTTGAGTCTTCAAAAACTTGAATCGCCCCCTCGTCTGCGAGTTGCTCTAACCCATCAGACATTTGCTTCCTGCGGGAGGTGTCGAGGCAGCGAATTACAGCAAAGCATTCGGGGCTGAATTGTGGTAAACCCTCGTAATTTAGCGCCTTGCCTTCGTGAACCGTGTCGCCTAGTCGCAATCCGCCTGAGATCGCCAGACCCACGATGTCGCCTGGGTATGCTGCGCCGACTTCTTCTCGTTCACGGGCGAATACCCGGTGTGAACCTTTGATGCGCACTCGTTCTCCGGTGCGTGCATTTTTTGGCTTAGAATCCTTGGTGAATATGCCAGAGCATACTCGCACAAAAGCTACTTTATCTCGGTGCATCGGATCCATGTTGGCTTGAATTTTGAAAACGATGCCTGCAAAGTCGGGACGGTCGGGCGGTATCATGCCGCTGTCGCTACGGCGAGCGCCAGGGGCTGGAGCAAGCTTCAGAAATGCTTCAAGAAATGCTTCCATGCCGAAGTTGTTCATGGCGCTGCCGAAGAAGACAGGCGTCATTTTGCCAGAGAGGAAAGCGTCTTGTTCAAAGGCTGCTGCTGCACCGTCGAGAAGTTCCAGATCTTCCTGACAACGATGTGCCAGAGCAGGATCGATGTGATGTTCGAGGTCTTCAAGTTTCACCCTACGGATAGGAACTTGCAGCGAACCGCTATCGGTTGGTTCGAAAAGTAGCACCTCTTTTTGTAGGCGGTCGTACACCCCGCAGAACTCGGGGCCATTGCCGATGGGCCAGTTGACTGGTACTGCGACGATACCCAGCACTTCTTCGATTTCGCTTAGCAAGGAAAGCGGGTTTAAGCTGGGCCGATCCATTTTGTTGATGAAGGTGAGAATTGGAATCTCTCGGACTGCGCACACCTTGAATAGTTTTCGGGTCTGAGTTTCGATACCCTTGGCTGCATCAATAACCATGACTGCGGAATCGGCTGCTGCAAGAGTACGGTAGGTATCTTCGCTAAAATCCTGATGGCCTGGGGTGTCCAGCAGGTTGATGATGTAGCCTTTGTAAGCGAAGCTAAGTGCGGTTGAAGAAACGGAAATGCCTCGTTGTTGTTCGAGTTCCATAAAGTCGGAGGTAACTGTTTTGCGAGTCTTGCGGCCTCGTACCGTTCCTGCTACGTCGATGCAGCCGGCATAGAGTAGGAATTTTTCGGTGAGGGTGGTCTTGCCTGCATCTGGGTGCGAAATGATTGCGAAAGTTCGCCTACGAATAGCCTCGCTAGCTAACTGATCCGCGCTGCCTGCCTCTCCTGCGTTGATGGGGGCTTCTTGTGGATCGAGATCATTTTTCAAAGGTCGGGCTCCATAGGAGTTAGAATAAAAGGGGTCAGGTCTCTTTTTATTGCCCTTTTCTTGCTTGCGCCCAATAGTTAACTCACCTAGTAAACTAGCATCCCGCCTCGAAAAAACAAGGGTGAGCGAAGGCTGGCCTAGGTTTGCGCAACTGTGGGATAAAAAAGAGCTAGGTCCCTGCTTTGGTAGTACCTTACCCCATTCTTAATTGTGGGCCAAGGCTTTTAGTTTTTCGCAATTGAAGATGTGGTACATTTTGCATGATTTCTTTTTGTATGGCGGTAACAGTGTGAAAAGACCTGTTTCTTTTGTTCTGTTTTGCAAGGGTTTTTAAGCCATTTGTACAGTTTATCAGTTTGCCTGATGTTCTTTTTCATGAACTGAAGTTGCAAGTTCTTTTGTAAGGCAGAATTTTTCGTGACCATAATAACCCGCAAATAATCTCGATCAGAATTATCTATTATTTATATTCAACTTGATTGTTTCCTATTAGAAAATATCGTATTCTCGCTTACAGCTTTTTAAACCCGTTTAGTTGGCTCAAGAAAAGATAATGAATGGAGTATCTCCTGATAAATTACACCTAAAACCCAAAGCTATTTATTTAAACTTACTTATCAATACATGATCGTTTGCAGGAGCGCCCAGTGCAAAATGACGATTCGATAATTCGAAACCACCGTGAGTCTTCTCCTCTTTCCACAACATCGAGCCTGGTGGGGAATTTGCAGGCCGGATCCCGCGAACGTTGGGAAACCTTTGTTTTACTTTATACACCCTTACTCCGTTTTTGGATTCGTAGGGAAAGGGTTGCACTTGCAGCCGAGGACGATGTCCTTCAGGAAACCCTGCGCTCTGTCTTCAGCGGAATAGGCCAATTCACAAAAGATTCCCAGTGCGGAACCTTTCGGGGCTGGTTGCGAACGATTGTAAAACGCAGAGCTGTGGACCATTTTCGCGCCCAACCTTTGGAGTCAATTGTCAGCCAGTCTTCGTTGGAAGCGATCCCAGTTCCTGCGCAAAAAGATCCCGCCGACATCCAAAGCGAAGAGCAAGCACTTACCGACCTTAAGGCTCGAGCCTTGGAACTGGTCCGGCAGTCCACCTCCGAAAAAACGTGGCAAATGTTTTGGTTGAATCTGGTGGAAGGTGTGTCAACTTCGGAACTGGCCAAGAAATTCAATGTATCTCCCGCTGCGGTGCGGATGGCAAAAGCGAGGGTGCTTAGCCGACTTCGTGAATTGATGGGTGACGATGCCCATGAAATCTCATGAATGTTACGCATTGCTGATATGTATGATTTAGGAAATGGGTCGATTAGTTAATAGTATCAGGCAATCCAATGATTCCACAGTCTATTTGCCCTGCTGATGACGAACTGGCCATGATGGTGGCCGGCAAATTACCTACGGCCCATGTTGACTCCATTTGTCTCCATGTGGAATCTTGTACCAGGTGTCAGGGTTTACTTGCCCAGCTCGAAGTTGAACCAGATAGATTTATCCGATCCCTTACCAGCATTACTGAAGCAGCTTTGGCTAAGGCCCGCACGGAAATGGAATTAGAGTCCAAAATTGAATCAGAACGCATGCATGATTACCTCACCGGACTACACGAGCCAAAAAGCAATCGGCCAACTCTTAATCCTCCATGTCAACTTGGCCCCTACGAAGTGCAAAAGCTTATCGCAAAAGGAGGAATGGGAGAAGTGTACGAGGCCAAGCATCTTCGCCTCAATCGCCCGGTTGCACTTAAGGTCATCCGGGGTTATCGCCAAGAGGACCCGGCATCCGAAGGTTACTTCCTCAGGGAAATGGCGAATGCTGGCAAACTCGACCATCCAAATCTGGTTCGCGCTTATGATGCCTGGGAGGCAGATGGTTGCCTTTACATGGCTTTTGAATTGCTTGACGGTCAATCGCTTCAGAACCATTTCGCAAAGGGAAATTCCGCCACTCTTGTGGATGCACTCGATGCAATTCTCGGCACTTGCCGAGCTCTGGAATACCTTCACAGTCAAGGGTTGGTTCATTGCGATATCAAGCCATCTAATGTCATTCGGCTTTCTGATGGATCGATCAAACTTATTGATTTCGGTCTGGCAATGGACATGGCTTTGCCCCATTCTCCAAATGGGAATGGAACTAAGGGGTACATGGCCCCCGAACAGAAAGTTGGGGGCGGCCTTATAGACCAGCGGGTAGATATTTATTCTCTTGGATGCCTTCTGAAATTTATGCTAAACGGGTTCCTTGATACAGGTTCCCAAGGGGCGAAATCTCCTCAAGCCAAAGAGTTAATCACCATTGCAGAGCGCATGACCCAAGATGCTCCAGAACAGCGTTATCAATCCGTGAAAGAAGTTCGCATCCTTCTTGAGAACCTTCAGAAAAAAGTGCGCACTAAGGGAAATATTTCTTGGAAAGCTTTTATTGTGATTGCGGCCGTGGGCTTTTTGGTCGCAGGCATAAGCCAAATACCTGCACCATGGGGCATTCAGAGTGAAGACAAAGAACATGCCAGAGCACAGACTTCAAAGACCCAAGGCTCAACGAATTATTCGGGTTTTCAGAGTGAAGACAAAGAACATGTTAGAGCACAGCGCCTCAAGGATCTGAGGCAGGGATTTAAAAGCCCAATTCCCATGAAAATGATAGCCATCCCGGCTGGTAATTTTGTCATGGGTGCCTGTGACGGGGATTTGGATGCTTTGTCCGATGAATTGCCTTGCAGAACCATTACATTCTCCAAGCCATTTCAAATGGGCGTCTATGAAGTTACAGTGGCCCAGTTTGTGGAATTTGTGGAAGCTCAAGGGTACAAAACTCAAGCGGAGTCATCTGGTTTGGGGGGATGGAAAGCAAGCACAGCCTCGAGTTGGGGAAGTCAAAATCCGAATTTGAACTGGTCTTCGCCGGGCTATCCTATTGCCGCTGATCTCCCTGTAACGATGGTGAGTTACGAAGACGCATTGGCTTTCTGTGCATGGTTAAGCAAGCGGGATGGCAAAATTTATCGGCTGCCCACGGAGGCTGAATGGGAATACGCCTGCCGGGCTGGTTCTACAGATATTTACCACTTCCCCATTAAAGCTCGGGATTCCTATTGTTGGTCCCTTTGGAATACCAAAAGAACGGTTTGCCCCCGCCCGGTGGGTACCCGGCAGCCAAACCCCTGGGGCTTATTCGACATGGTAGGGAATGCCCGGGAATGGTGCCTTGATTGGTATGGCGAAAAGGCATATCTGCTTTCCCAAAAAGAGTTTCCTCAGGGGCCAGCCAAAGGCGCCCTTCGTGTGATTCGCGGGGGCTGTTTTATGGATATGAATAGTTTTCTACGATCTTCGCACCGTGGTTACATTGCCCCAGACCAAGTTTTAAATAATCAGGGCTTCCGGGTGGTTACTGGCAGCAACTAAATTCTTCGGCGTCAGAATATTAGCACTTCTTGTTACGCACCCACGATATATCCAATGTTGGGTGAAATATGCCCAGCTACCGGCATCGCCCAGCCGGTAATTGT
>CAMDHK010000086.1 GCA_945897965.1 Candidatus Kuenenia stuttgartensis
TTTTGGGAAGAACCATCAACGGAATAAACATGAAGGTTGAAATCGCTGCCTCCTGAAAGGATAGTCTTGGAGTCAGGAGTCCAGACTATTTCCTGCATTTGCCCAGATTTTGCAAGGCTAGAAGTTTTTTTGAAGGTTGCGGTAGACCAGATTTCAATTGACTGCTTGGATGCAATTGCAAGACTTTTGCCATCGGGCGAAAAAGCTAGAGCTTTGATGAATGCGGTACCAGATTTAAGCGTTTGTTTTTCTTCGCCATCGGGCATGGAGAGAATTTGTATCTGCCCGCTATCTTGACCAACTGCAAGCAATGATCCATCTTTATTGAAATCGAGAGAAGATGCTTTTCTGTCTTTCGATTCGAGGGATTGTATTTTGGATTGCTTGATGGCATCCCAAAGAATGACTGCACCCGTATTACTGATGCCTGCGAGGATGGTTCCTTCGTTGTTAAAATCAACTGCAAGAAATTGTTGGGCTTCCTTGAAGTTGACTTTTTCCTGCCCTCCACATCCAAGGATCAGGGAAAAAGATAGCATTACAGCAAAAACAAAAAATCTAGTTAGCATTGATCGGCCCATTACTGCAAATATTATTAAATCGTTTTAGGATAAAGTTTAATAATCCCCAGGGACTTCACCACCTTGGCGGGTGCCAAGTTTTACCCAAGTTTGCCCATCAATCGAATCGGTGATAAATCTTACCGAGCCATCTCCGAATAGGAAATTAACGCCTCCCGAATGTTTGCTGGTGAAATCTTCAGCATGGGGTGTAGGGGAATTAGGTGTGTGCGGATCAGCGGGTTCGCCAGTATGCCCAAGAATATAAAGAGCGGCGCTTTCACCATCGAGATCGCCACCTGGAAGTGCACCCACCCAGGTGCATACTCCTGGAAGTGTTGCTGGTTTGGATTTCGAGCTTCGTTCACCCACAAAAAGGGTGTTGCTTAAGCCATCGGTAACTTCAGCAATAGAAACACCTCTGCCACGAAGAAACATACCACTCCCCACAGCGCAATCAATGTCTGCTAATTCTTCTTGCCCATTGACGCCAGCGTATGAACATTTCGCGAGTTCGAAATTGCCGCCCGTACCCGAAATAGTAAAGGTGTTTGAGCCTGTGTCATCAGATGGGCAAAGAAAGCCCTTAATTACAGTCTTACGAAAAGCAGCAGCAGCAGCAGAGGTGTTATTCATGTTAATGGAGTTGATATTGATTGATTTATAAAGGGTTTCTTGCTCAAGGTAGGGAAGGATTAAAGCACCCCAGCCCCAGCCAATAATAGGGTCAGGGTTTGGGACTGGGCTTTGGAGGGATGAAACTACCGGGTTAAGGGTCATATTATCGAGGTAACCTGCGGGAAACCTATTGTAAGTACTTTCGTAATTCATCATTGCCAGGCCAATTTGCTTTAGATTATTGGTGCATTGAAGCCTGGCAGCAGCATCTCGCACTTTCTGTACCGCAGGCAAAAGCAAGCCGATCAGTATCGCTATAATGGCAATCACCACCAAGAGTTCGATCAGGGTAAAGCCTTTTTTCAGGGATTTATAGGTCATTGTTCACCTCAAAATTGATGTTACAACAAAGTAAAACAAACTTATACTCCCAATTGTATAACAGAATATTACCGTGTCAACATGGTTATACTTTATTTGTTCGTTTTTTTTGGGTGGTAGGTTCGCTTCCTGTTATTTGCACCAAGGTTTTGCTTTCTAAACCGGATGGCTTTCCCGTTCGCCGTTGACACGAACTTTCAAAAACGAATATAAATTTATATCTTCAAAAAATTCGAAGGGAGATTTTGCGTTCTCCCCGCCCTTTATTTTGAGATGCATGGATGCGATTTTACTTGTTGGGATAAAGGATGTGTCCCTTGGTTTGCGGCATTGCGAGTTCCGTTCCGATAAACGATCCCCGGCAGAACCTTGATTGGTCTGTCTGGCATAGTGATATTGCGTCTGGCAAATCGAGTTCAATCAATTCTCATGTGCTAAGAATGGTTCTTTGGTTAGCGAGCATTCCCTACGGGGCATGTGTATGGTTGCGCAACATATTCTTCACAATTAAAATATTCAGGATAAAAAAAGTAGCAGTACCTGTGGTTTGCATAGGCAACCTGACTGCTGGGGGCACAGGAAAAACCCCTTGCGTTGAATGGCTGTGCAGGGTTCTTTGCTCGTTGGAATTGCGGGTTGCGATTTTAAGCCGTGGCTATGGTGGTGCGGGTGGTGCCAATGATGAAGCCATGGTGCTTGAAGATCGATTGCCCGATGTGCCACACCTTCAGGGGCCTGATAGATATCTGATAGCTCAATCAGCAATCGAAGAGTTGGAAAGCGAAGTGCTGGTATTGGATGATGGTTTTCAGCATCGCCAGTTTGCAAGGGATTTGGATATTGTGTTGGTGGATGCGACGAACCCTTGGGGTCATGGCTACTTGTTGCCTCGTGGTACCTTGCGAGAGCCAAGGTCGGGATTAAAAAGAGCAGGGGCAGTTGTGATAACCCGTGCGGATCAGGTGGCGGAAGAAAAGCTAACAAGCCTTCGAAATGAGATTACCAAGATAGCTCCGGGTTTGGTGCTTTGCGAAGCAATACATCAGCCTGTAGAGATGATTTGTTGGGAAAGTGAATCGATGGAGTTGGAAGAGATCAAGGGTAGGAAAGTGCTTGCGTTTTGCGGCATAGGAAACCCAGCATCATTTATCAAAACATTAGAAAACCTTGGCGCAAGTGTAGTGGGGAGCAGGGTTTTTCCGGATCATCATGCGTATACAAGAAATGATATTGCGGATTTGATTGAGTGGGCTTCCCAGCTTGCAGATGGGGATACACTTTTGGTTACAACCCATAAGGATTTGGTGAAAATTCGAACTACATCCTTGGGTGGGAATTTGCTTTATGCGCTTCGAGTTGAAATGCGATTTTTGTCTGGTGCGGAACAACTTCAAGCATTGGTGCGATCCAAAACGCTTTTAGTTTAGTCCGAGAGCTTTTTATATGGAGGATTTTATAGTGACTTATACCGGAATCAAAAATATGAACAAACCTTTCGATCTTCAGGGTTTGAAAACCTACGATTTGGCATCTAGACCTTCGAAGGTGTTTAAGGAAGATTTGGGAAAGCCATTGAATGAGCACGCTTCGGTTGCAGATTTGATCGATTCACTACCCAATCAACTTGCTGGTAAAAGCATTCGCAGAGTGAGGGATCATCTGGTAAGGGCAGGTTCCAATGGCAATACCGTGGTTGCTGCCATCGGTGGGCATGTGATTAAAACAGGCTGTGCCCCCTATTTAATTGATTTGATTCAAAAGGGGATTATCAAGGCGATTGCAATGAATGGGTCTGCTGCGATCCATGATGTGGAATTGGCCTTGGAAGGAAAAACGAGCGAAGATGTTGGCACGATGTTGAATGATGGGAAGTTTGGAATGGCTCGCGAAACCGCAGATTTCTTCGCACTTGCAACCCGCAGGGGGGCAGACGAAGGCATTGGCCTTGGGGCTGCTGTTGGTGCATTGCTTGAAGAAAAAATGTGTAAGGCTCCTGAAGTCAGCCTTTTGCTTGCAGCTCGCAAAGCTAACATTCCTTGCACCGTTCATGTCGCTGTGGGCACCGATATTGTGCATATGCATCCCCATGTAAGTGGTGCTGCTATTGGTGAATCAAGTCACTTGGATTTTCGCATTCTATGCTCTGTGGTAAGCACCATGGCTAATGGTGTTTGGTTGAATCTTGGTAGTGCGGTGATCATGCCTGAAGTTCTTTTAAAGGCGGTCAGCGTTGTCAGGAATTTCAACTACGATTTGGATGGGCTTGTTTGTGTGAATATGGACAAGGAATCGCGTTACCGTAGCACGGTGAATGTACTCAACCGGCCTTCTTCCGAGGGTATTGAAATTACCGGGCATCATGAAATCATGTTGCCATTGTTGCATGCATCTGTGGCAGCGGCATGGGCTGCAAGGCCGAAGTTTAATGAATCCAAAGCGGCCTAATTATTAGGGGAAGTCATGTTGAACGAAATGAAGCCCAGACTGGTTACGCCTGAAGTTTTAATGCAGCAGGGAACCGAACTCGTTGATCTTGTGCACAAGCTTGGGCAACCAAGGATTCTTGTGCTGGGCGATCTGATGTTGGATCGATATGTTTGGGGCGATGCAGAGCGCATCAGTCAGGAAGCGCCTGTGATTTTGCTTCGGGCAGAGCGCAGAGAAGAGCGCCTAGGCGGGGCTAGCAGTGTTGCAACCATGCTTAAAGCGATTGGTGCAAGTGTGCAAATTGCTGGTGTTGTTGGAAAAGATTCGAATGGCGAGCAATTGCGCAGTATGTTGATAGAGCAGGGGATTGATCCTGAAACGGTGTTGGTGGATTCCGAACGTCCCACTACGGTTAAAGAGCGCTACATAGGCAAGGCCCAGCATAGGCATCCGCAGCAGATCATTCGAGTTGATTACGAGGTGCGTGATCATCTTTCCAAGCATTTAGAAACCCGGCTTGCGGAATTGATCAAACGCAACATCAATGATTTTGATCTCGTTCTGGTTAGTGATTACGACAAGGGTGTCTGTACTCCAGGTTTGCTTGCAAGCGTGATTTCCGATTGCAAAGCCCTAGGCAAGAAAGTAGTTGTTGACCCTATTAGGGGTAGCGATTATCGCAAATATCATGGTGTATCGACCATGACTCCCAACAGGCTTGAAGCTGGACTCGCTACAGGCAGGGTGATTGAAACCAATGAAGATGGCTTGGTTGCTGCTGCATTATTGCGCGAGCGATTAGATATGGAGGCCGCCATTATTACCCTTGATAAAGAGGGGATGGCTCTTTCGCACCAAGATGGGCGCTCTGATATTTTTCCTACAAGAATTAGGCAGGTTTACGATATCACTGGCGCAGGCGACATGGTGCTTGCAGTGTTAGGCATGGCACTTGCTGCAGGTGCTGATTACCCCGAAGCCATCAAGCTTGCAAATATTGCAGGTGGATTGGAAGTAGAAAAGATTGGCGTGGTTCCAGTTACTAAAGCCGAAATGATCGAAGATATCTGCAAATCTTCCCTTGCTACCAAGGGCGATAACCTTTCTGGTATCGAAAAAATGATGGGTCGCGATTCGCTTCTTCGTGAACTTGAACAGCACCGGAAGCTAGGCAGAAAAATTGTATTCACCAATGGCTGCTTTGATGTACTTCATGCGGGCCATGTTCAGTATTTGCGCGAAGCCAGAGCGCAGGGTGATATTCTTATCGTTGGTTTGAACAGCGATTCAAGCGTGCAAATGTTGAAAGGCCCAACTAGGCCCGTCAATAAGATTGATGCCCGCTCCGTAGTTATTGCTGGCCTCGAATGTGTTAGTTATCTCGCTATTTTTGAAGAAAAAACACCCATCGATTTAATTCGCTTCCTTAAGCCTGATGTTTTGGTCAAGGGCGCTGATTATCAGAAGGATGAGGTGGTAGGCGGGCAATTTGTTGAAAGCTATGGAGGCAGGGTTCACCTTGCTTCGCTTCGTAAAGGTTTTTCCACTACCGTTATTTTAGAGCGCCTTGGAGCTGCTTAATTTTTCTACAGGGATGTTTGATTCTATGAATGTTGCGATTTTTCTTCCAGGATGGATTGGTGATGCGGTGATGGCTACTCCTGCCATCAGGGCGCTCAAACTCCATTTCCCCTCGGGAAAATTCGTCTGCGTTTCCAAGTCTTATGTTGCTCCCATTCTTGCAGGCAACCCTTGGTTTGATTCCATGATTCTTACAGGTGGAAAAAAAGATCTCTCCTTGCTAGAAGCTGCATCCAAACTCAAAAAAGAAAAAATTGATGTCGCTGTTTTGTTTCCCAATTCTTTCAGGGCAGGGTTACTAGCTTGGATGGGTGGCTGCAAACGATCTATTGGATTTAACCGCTATTTCAGAAAATGGCTACTCTCTGATTCGCTTGAATCTCCACAAAATGCAAAAGGTGAGTTCATTCCTTCGCCCGCCATTGATTCTTATAACCAGTTAGCCATGGTTGCAGGGGTTCCGAATCCTGGGTATGAAATGCAGCTTTTTACTTCCACAGTAGAAGAAGAAATGGCTGAACAAGTTTGGCGGTTTGCAGCATTTAAAGATAAGCCGGAAGTTATCTGCTTGAATCCGGGTGCTGCTTTTGGTGCTTCCAAGCTTTGGCCTGCTGAGCATTTTGCTTCTCTTGCACGCGAACTTATCAGGCTTAGAGGGGCTGGCATTCTTGTCATGTGTGGGCCCAAGGAAAGCGAACTCGCACTTCGCATCACTTCGCTTATTGGCCATCCTTCAGCACGATGCCTTGCAGAACCTGGCATGCCCGATCTTTCGCTTGGCTTAAGCAAGGCTTGCATTAAGAAATGTCAATTATTGGTTACAACGGATAGTGGGCCGAGGCATTTTGCGGCGGCGTTCAACAAGCCAGTAGTTTCATTGTTTGGCCCCACGCACATAGAGTGGACTGACACTTATCATAAGAAGGAAATCAACCTGCAGAAGAAGTTGCCTTGCGGGCCATGTCAGAAACGGGTTTGCCCGCTGGAGCATCAGTGCATGAAGGAATTGATGCCTTTGGATGTGTTGAGTGCGGGTGTTAGTTTGTTGGATCAGCAGTTAGAAACTGCAAGGTTTTTAAGGTCGGTGGGATAATACTTGGAGTGAGTGTTTTGATTTCAAGGATGTTAAGAATAATGGGTGTGATTTTCTTGCCAGTGGCTGGCTTGCTGGGGAAGATTTCAAACATGTTTTCGTCTTCAAAGAATGGTTTTCTGGTTATTCGTCCCAGCAAACGAGCCATGCTATTTTCCCAGGGTATTGAAAAACCGGAAGATGTTTTCAGCTTGGAAGGAATCAGGGTTACAGGGCATGGTTGGAAAACAGGCAGGCATGTATCAAGCGTAACTTTGGGGAATGGTAAAAACGAAGCTCGCGCGTTTTTGAAAAAAGAACACAATCGGGGTTGGGTAAAAACAATCCTGGCCCATTCAGCCGGAGTGTTACACGAAGCACGCATTCTTAAAGCACTCGAACACGAGGGGATTCCCGCTCCTTTATGGGTTGCAGTGGGCAAAACCTGCCTGGGCCATTCTTTCCTCTTAGTAGAAGAAATTCCTGACACTGTAAATCTTAAAACTTATTTTGCAGAGCAGCGAAGTCGAAACCAGCGTAAAGAAGTATTGCGCAGGCTTGCATGGGTTCTGGCCCGGATGCACACCCTTGGTTTTTCACATGTTGATTTGTACTCGAAGCATGTTTTGGTTAACCCGGAAACCCGGATGGTTTATCTGCTCGATTGGCAAAGATCTTTCAGAATGCGGGATCTGCCTTGGAATATAAGGTCGGGTAATCTTGCAAGGCTTCACGCCACCTTGGACGAAAGTATTCTACGACCCAGAGAAAAACTTGCGTTCCTAACTTCCTACCTTGAAGCTACCGCTCATTTTTCACAAGGGAATTCCAACCTCCCGCTATTTCATCTGCTTGCACTTGATATCGATCGCGAAGCCATCAGGCTTTTAAGCTACAGGCATGTTCGCGAAAAGCGTAACACTCAGGTTGCATTACAGCCACAAAATTGGATTTTCCTCGAAAAGCAAAATCTCTTCGTCACCTCCATTTGCTCTGAGGATGAAAAATTACACCTTGACCAATTACTATTAGAAGCAAAAAAGCTTCAGGTAAGTGGAAAGGTAGTCCTTCGAAAAACAATGCCGTGCGGTGATTCTGAACTTCGTTTGCAATATCGCAATATTTCGTGGTTTGAATCACTCTTTTTTTCTTATTTTAAATCTCGTAAAGCCAAGGCGCCTGAGTATTCCCACGCTGCAATTCTTTACAAGATTCAACGCCATGGCGTGTGTACTGGGAAAATCCTTGCTCTTGGTATTCGCAAGAAGAATTTCTTCTCACAAGAATCGTTTTTACTTACGCGAGAGCCTGCAAAGACTTTGCCCCTTTATGAATGGTTTCAACAGGGAACAAGTGCCGAGATTTTGGGCAGGCAGCAGATGGTTTTTGAAGCAATGGGCAGGATGCTTGCCAAGGTTCATTCCTCTGGTTGTTATCTTAAGGGAAAGAAGACCTTGTTTTTAAGGGTTGCCGAATCTTCCGATCTGCAGGTTTATCTTGATGCTGCAAATTGCCTCGAGGAAGCTCCGGTTGCAAATCCCAAATGGGCCAGCATTGATATGGCGAAAATGAAACAAGTGCTTCGATCATTGGGCGCACAACAACAAGGCATTGTCTGCTTTCGCAAAGCCTATTCTGACGAGATCGGGCATGATCATCAGATGAAAAATTCTACATCCCAAATTGGAACTGGAGTTCTTGCAATGGATGTAAATTCGGGCGGAACAAAGCTTGCCACCATTCGCAAAACTAATTTACAAATAAATGAAATGAACATGAATGAAATGCAAAATGGCGTATCAATTCAAGTTCAAAAAGATGGCAGCTATGTGAAGTTTTATTCTAGCCCTGAATGGATTGCCCATTATGGTGAAGATTGGACAACCCGTGTAATGGATATTGGGGTCACGGATAGGTTTCATTCGAAGCAGGGTCGTTCGGTGGGCAGGATTATTCTGCCTGGCAAGGATGGTAAACCCGAGCTTTGTTTTTATTTGAAAAGGCATTATAAGCTTTCGTTTTGGGAAGGATTGATGGGTTGGTTGTTTCCTAAAAAAGCATCGTCTCCTGCGCTGCAAGAATTTCACCATCTTGCAACAGCCAGACAATTGGGGCTACAGGTGCCTGAAACCGTTGCAGCGGTGGAGTTCATAGGGCCGGGCGCTAGGCTTCGAAGTGCACTCGCAGTTCGTGAATTGGATAATATGATTCCGCTTCATGAAGCGATTCCTTTAGCATCTGTTAGGCAGACACCCCAGGCGTTTCGCAGGTGGAAAAAATCACTTGTTAGCGAAATGGCACGCATGTCAAGAATTCTCCATGATCGTAATTGGTTTCATAAGGATCTTTATTTGTGTCATTTTTATATCGATAAGAATGACACATTCCGAACACCCAATTGGAGAGACAAGGTTGTGCTGATTGATCTGCACAGATTAGGGAGCCATACTTGGACTTCACAGGTTTGGAAAATCAAGGATCTTGCCCAGCTTATTTATTCCTCTGAAATCGAAGGTGTTGATGATCGGGATAGGCTCGAGTTTTGGCGCTGCTATAGGGATTTAGGTCCTCGATCCGCATTGGATCGGATTTTGCTTTATGTGATTAGAATCAAATGGGGTCGTTACAGACGCCATAACTTAAAAAAGAAAGCGGCTTAGTTCTTTACAAATGTTGGTTAAGTTTATTGCCCTTGTTGGTCGAGATTAAATGAGTGTATCGATTGTTTCGGTATGGTAATCAGAAAGGCAGTGGTTTAGGTAAGATGGATATAGCATTTTGCTATGAAAGTGTCCTTCCCAAGCGCGGTGGTTGTGAAACCTACATCGCATCGCTTGTTCGTAGGCTTGCTCTTGATGGGCATCAAATCCATCTTTATGCCAGTCGCTGGGATGCTTCTGCGTTGCCTACTTCCGTGATTTTTCATCAGGTTGATCTTCCATGGTCTCCAAGGTTCATGCGCCCTTGGTCGTTTGGTTCTGCTTGCTTAAAAGCTCTTAAGGGTCAGGATCATGATGTGAGCGTTGGGTTTGATAAAACCTGGGGCCTCGATGTGCTATACCCCCAAGGTGGTTTGTTTGCAGCTACTGCAGAGCATAACCTTTTAAAATATAAGAACCCTACGATTCGCAAGGTTGTTAAATTCTTCAAAACATTCGATCTTTCCCATCAATCTTTTTTGATGCTTGAACGATTGCAATATCTTGGAATGAAAAAATCGATCGTGATTGGCATTAGTGAAATGGTGCGTGATCACTTCCAAAAATATTATCAGATCTCTGCCAATGATCTTCGTCTTGTTCGTATTGCGATGGATCCCAACCGCTTTCAGGAAACCGACAGGCTCAAGCGCAGAATCGAATGGCGTCAGCAGTGGAATATTGATCCATCTGATTGCTTGGCATTGTTTGTTGGGATGAATTATCGGCTCAAAGGTTTGGAACCATTGCTGCATGCGATGAAGCTTTTGCCTGCAAAGAGCCCGATTAAACTTATGATTGTGGGTAACAAGCATACAGGCGGTTTTGAAAAGCTTGCAGATAGGCTTGGCGTTGCAGACAAAGTTCGTTTTGTTGGTTTTTGTGATGACATGCGCAATTGTTACTTCGCATCCGACTTCCTCGTTCATCCAACCTTTTATGATCCTTGCTCTAATGTGGTTCCCGAAGCCATGGGTTGCGGCTTGCCCGTAATCACAACCCGATACAACGGTGCATCAGAATTCATCACACAAAACAAAGAAGGCATCGTGGTGGATGATCCCCATGATTACGAAAAACTTGCCTGGAGTATGACGCAATATATTGATAGCCAGACCAGAATTGCAGCAGGCCAGGCAGCTAGGAAGACCGCAGGCCAGTGGACTTTCGAGCATCATTACAAACAGATGTTAGCGGTGTTTCTTGAAGTTGCTTCCAGAAAATCCAATGAACGAGATTCTCAATCTTCTTCAACTGCAAGCACCTGAATGCAATCGCATTGATTGGTAAGGCCCGCCCACAAACTTATTACGCTACTACTTAATTTTCGACTTCCCAGCCAGCGCTTAAATCCAAAGCCCTTTGCTTTTAAAGCGTTTGATGCTGATTCTCTGAGCCAGCTTGAATGTTTGATTTGGCGTAATTCCAAAACCTTTAATCCTGCTTTATGTAGCATGCTTTCTAAACTTGATGGATTGAAAAAAAGCAGATGCCTCGGGAAATCAATGCCCAGCCAATCTTCCTGATACCATCGAAATGGCAGACTCTCGATGTTGGGTACAGAGATAGATATCATTCCTTTTGAAGCTAAATGCCTCCTTGCATTCATCAAGGTTTCAATCGGGTTGTGCAGATGTTCCAATACCTGCCTTAGGGTGATGCAATCGAATTTCAGTGAGGCAACTTCCGGATGATCGAAATCTCCCCTCAAGGCTTTTATTCCTGCTGCATTTGCAACTGCTATGGCATTTGCTGAAGAATCCAGCCCTGTTACATCCCACCCCAACGCCTTCATTTTTAGAAGGAAGGCACCATTACCACAACCGTAGTCGAGTAACTTTGCATGAATCCGAGGAGGAGGCGAAGAGAATTCCTTGCTGCCTTTTTTGTGGTGTTTGATTTTATTGGCTTGATGCGGGGCATAATCATCGGAGTAAAATTGTCCGATGATGTTGCGGTTAGGCCTTCGAGAAAGAAAGACGAGTTGGCAATCCGGGCAGCGGATTAATTGAGAGTGGCTTTGCTCGAATCCTGCAATGGGTTTGAGGTTTAGAAAAACAAAACCCCGGTTGCATTGGCAACCAGGGCAATCTGTTTTCTCCCAGTCAGCAGTAAGATCGAGGCTCATTTACCTTCGGTATACCTGCTTAAGTATTCACCGGTGCGCGTATCAATTGCGATAAATTCGCCTATGCCGATGAAAGGGGGAACGGTGATTTTAAGGCCGGTTTCGAGGATTGCTGGCTTGAATTGAGCAGCAGCCGTTGCGCCTTTTAATGCAGGGTCAGTTTCGACTACTTTAAGGTGCACGGTTGGAGGTAATTCGAGTGAAATGGGCTTTGCTTCGAAGAAAGTCACATGCACGATATCGTTTTCTTTGAGATAATAAATCTGGTCGCCTACCCAGTCTTTATGCAGCGGGGTTTGTTCGAATGATTCTTGATCCATGAAGATAAAATCATCGCCATCGCGGTACAGATACTGTGCTTCCCTTTTATCGAGGTATGCTTGTTCTACTTTGTCTTGGGGGCGAACCCGACTTTGCAAAGTATTGCCATTGCTGATGTTCTTAAGCTTCAAGCTAAGAATAGAGCGCAAGTTACCAGGGGTATTAAGATCGCGATCAATCACTTGGAAGAGTTGACCACCTTCGCCCACGATAACCATACCTTTTCGAACCTGACTATAATCAATTGATGACACATGAACCTCCAGACAAATAAAACATTAAAAACGCTGGGATATATATTACAGTCAACTTACCATCAAATTAGGGTAACGTGAAGGGGTATAAGAAGATAATCATGTTTAAAATCTATTTTTGTGCCTGCATGTCCGACATGGAAAAATCTATTTTTTGATCCCTTGTGTTGGAATCAGGCATGATGAATGCAGAGAATTTTTTCGTTGTGGGTGGTGCAAACTCTAACCGGGTGATCTCCCAGGTTTCTGCATCGATCTCTTTTTCGGAAACTTGCCAATTTGGAATCCAGACTTTAAAATCATGCTTTCCCTGAGGGAGATTTGCAATTTCAAAGGCTCCATCTTTGTCGCATCGGGTTGCATAGGGGTGCGTTAATACAAAAAGATGGGATCGCATCCAGAATTGGCCTGTGCCTGTGGTTAAAGTTGTAACACCGGGTTTTGTAAACACCCTATGAACCGGTTTGTTTTTGTTAGATAAAGGAATGCTGAAAAAGGCATCACCCCGGGCTCTGATCGAATAGAAAAAATCTTGCTTGTTGACAAAATTAACTCCGTCTCCAAGCATCACGAAACCAACGGGAGAAGAGATGCCATCTTGGTTGACTTGCATTTTGAAATGGTTGGTTTCCACCTCTACTGGTGCGAAACTGACTTTATTAAGGTCGTTTGTTTCTGGAACATCTAAAAAGACGATAGCGTGTTCAATACCTTTGTTACTAGGGTTTATTTTGGGCGCGTTTGGATTGGCCCATGCAAGCCTAGGTTTGCTGGCATGTTCGCTTAATGGGCTGATTGGGCCGTTAAAGCCCTCGATAATCGGGGTTGGCCCAGACCAGAAAACCTGCCCTTTGACGCTTCCTTTGTTTAGTTCTTCTTTGGGCTTCAAGGAAGTAGAAAATATGGTAGTTTGAGTGGTACTTGTTGTTTTGCTTTTTTCGCTGCAAGCCATGCCTGAAGTTATGCCTGCAATAAATAGGCACAATAGTGAGGCTTGGATAAGCGATCTAAAGGCACAATTGTTGTGCGCATTTGCTAGTTCGCTTTTTTCTTTGGAGTATGCCATGCCTGCCACCATTGCCAAGGGGTATCGGGTTCATTTAGTATCAGAATCGCCTACAGTGCCTTGTTCCTGTGGAGAAAGCACTCGGGTTTTAACTCGCCCCGATGGTTTAGCTTGTAACTTTCATGTCACTTTTATCCAAGATTCAGTCAAGCATTACCATAAGGAATGTACAGAGGTTTACTATATTTTAGAGGGTAAAGGCAAGATGGAATTGAACGATGACACCATCGAGGTAGAGCCCGGAATGGTAATTTACATTGAACCGAACACAAAACATAGGCTTTACAGCTTAGAGGGTGTGCGCACTATCGTTCTTGGTATACCAGCGTGGAATCCCGAGGATGAGTTTTACGATTGTTAATTCCCCTCATTTAGGCCCCAGCGCTTTTGCAGGTTGTGATCAACGCCTAATTGATCGCAAACTCGAGCTACAATAAAATCTACGATATCATCTACCGAAGTGGGCTTATGATAAAAACCGGGCATAGCGGGCAAAATAACAGCTCCTGTCTCTGTGCAAGTAATCATGTTGCGCAGGTGTACTAAATGCAAGGGGGTTTCCCGCGGTACAATCACCAATTTTCTGCGTTCCTTCAAATGAACATTTGCAGCTCGGGTGATTAAATTGTCGGAAATCCCTGATGCTATTGCACCCATCGTTCCCATGCTACAAGGGCAAATGACCATTCCCCCTGTTAAAAAAGATCCGCTGGCGATGCCCGATCCGAAATCACGGTAGTTGTGGTAAGTAAACCTACTTGAGAGAAGTGGCGTCCAAAATTCACCGAAAAACTTTGAGGGATTAAACTTGTCTGGGTCGATTTTTCTGCCACATTCTGTTGCTATCACTTCTACCGCGGATGGACTTAGGGTAAAGTGTATGTGCTTTCCGGCTTGAAGGAGTACTTCAAGCAGCCGAATTCCATAGGGGGCACCGCTGGCGCCTGTCATTGCGATTACGATATCTTCGATTGCCATGATTTAGTACCTTGGAAATTCAGGAATAATTCGAACCAATAGAAATTAGAATCCTCATCATTATGATAGATCCCAATAAAGTCCTTATTACCATAGAAAAAGCAATTCTTGCATTTAAAAATACTCCGGGCAGGTCTGGCAGGGTGCTTCGTCTTGCTAGCGCTTCCGAGGTTATTGTAGTGGGGGATTTGCATGGCAGGGTGGATCACCTCAAAAAAGCCTTTACTTTAGCGGATTTAAAAGCCAATCCCAAGCGAACGCTTATCGTTCAGGAATTAATCCACGGTACGACAACCCATGCGGATGGGTCGGATAATTCCCATTTGGTTTTAGACATGGTTGCATCATTAAAGTGTCAGTTTCCCAATCAGATTCATTATTTGTTGGGAAATCATGAGCTATCGCAAGTAACAAACAGGCAGATTTCAAAGAATAATATCGATTTGAATCAATTGTTTGATCATGGGGTTGCGTTTGCATATCCTTCGGCGGTTACTCAAATAATGGCTGCATACAAGAACTTGATAAGCGTGATACCCGCGATGATTTTGCTGCCCAATCAGGTTTGCATTAGCCATAGTTTGCCTGATAAGACGAAGTTAGAAAGTTTCGATCCGAAAAAACTAGAGGTAGTTCCCGAGCAGGAGTCGGATCTTTTTCCCAATGGTAATGTGCATTCCTTGGTTTGGGGCAGGGATACCAGCCTTGAAAATGCGGAAAACTTCCTTAATAAGGTTCATTGCAAATGGCTGGTGACAGGACATATTCCTTGTAACCATGGATTTGATTACACTAACTCCAAGCAGATTATTTTGGATGCGCATTTTGATAATGCTGCGGGTTATTGCAGGCTTCCTGCGGATCAAGAAATAACTGGCGAAGTGTTTTTAAAGAGTGGCGGACTTTTGTAGAAGTGGAAACCCGTTGGGATTTTAAGATGTCTAG
>CAMDHK010000087.1 GCA_945897965.1 Candidatus Kuenenia stuttgartensis
TTATTATTGCAGGAAAGAAAAGCCATGGCTATGGCCAGCATTCTTTCAAAGCTGGTTGCTCTTTGCTTAAAAAAGCACTTGATGAAAACGTTCCAGGTCTTGAAACCACTTTGGTTTTAGATGGCTGGCCCGCGGATGAATCCATCCTCGATTCCGCAGATGGCATATGCATTTACAGCGATGGCGGTGGCGGCCACCCTTACAATGCTCACCTCGAAAAAATTGATTCCCTCGCCAAGAAGGGTGTAGGACTTGCAATGTTTCACTACGGGGTAGAGACTACCAAGGGCAAGAATGGGGATAAATTTCTTGATTGGATCGGTGGCTATTTTGAACCCAATTGGTCAGTCAATCCACACTGGCGCCTGAGCGATTCTGAGCTTGCCAAAAATCACCCGATTACCCGGGGTGTAAACCCTTTCAAAACCCAAGATGAATGGTATTACCACATGCGATTCAGGCCAAAAATGGAAGGCGTTACTCCAATCCTAAGCGCACTTCCTCCTTCCGAAACTTTGGTTAACAAAGATGGCAAACTTTCGCGTGGCGATGGCCCCCATAGCAATAACCCTTTTGTTCGCGAAGCTGTTCTTGATCGCAAGGAAAAGCAAGTACTTGCCTGGGCATGCGATCGCGCCGATGGCGGCAGGGGTTTTGGTTATACTGGTGGTCATTCCCATTGGAACTGGGGCAATGACAATAACCGCAAGATGATCCTTAATTCCCTCGCTTGGATTTGCAAGGTTGAAGTGCCATCTATGGGTGTGAATTCCAAGAGGCCAACCTTGATGGAACTTCGCGAGAACATGGATTATCCAGTGCCCGATAAATTCGACTTCGCCAAGATTGAAAAAGATTTGGAAGAATCGAACAAGTAAGTGTTCGGTCTTTTGTACAATTAAGCCCCGAAGATGTACTACCTTCGGGGCTTTTTCGTTGGATCTATCAAGGCTTGAAGAGTTGGACCGCAACGATTTCTTTGTCGGTGCGTGCAAAGATGCAACCTTGGGCGAATGCAGGATGCGCCCAGGTAAAACCACACACGCTGATTTTATCTATCAGCTTAAATTCTTTGGGAGAAAGCTCTGCGAGTATAAGTTCTCCCTTTTCATTGAAGATTAGGGCCCTCTTTCCCACCCAAACCAAACTCGCCTGCGGATTAGTGCCACGCACTGTCACCGATTCATTCTCCCACATAATCTTGCCTGTTTTCGCCTCTATACACTTGATGCCACGAAATCGATCAAGCGCATAAAAGTAACCATCCCGAACCAAGGGCGAACACATCAGCATGCTGAGTTGCTTGCCTTCCCAAACCACCTTGGGCCCAGCGGGGGCAAGTTCAATCGCCTTGCTGCCCGTCCAATAATCCGAAGCAAGAAAAACTCCTTCATGAAATATTAGATCTGCAATCGCTACATCGTAATCCATGCCCACAGGGGATTTCCAAAGTATTGATCCAGTCTTGGGGTCTAGCCCGCAAGCGTTCTGGGCACTCCACCAAACGATTTGCTTTTGATTGTTGATAGTGAAAATCTGAGCCGAAGCATACCCAGGCCTGTCTGTACCCGAGCGCCAAACCTCTTTCCCTGTATCTTTATCCAATGCGATAAAGCAGGCATCAGGCTTGCCTCCGATCTGCAACAACACTCGGTTTTCATCAATCAAGGGCGAAGAAGAATAACCCCATGTTGGATACTTCGCGTTGAAGTCTGCAACTACATTGCGATGCCAAAGCACTTTACCCGTATTCATGTCAAGACAATGAATGTCACCTATAGATCCAAAAGCGTACACCTTGCCCTGATGAATCGTGGGCGTGGTACGTGGGCCGTTCCCATAATCGAGTTTTTTATAAACAGCTTTGTAAGAGTGCAGCCAAAGTTGTTTTCCTGTAAGTGGTTCAAGGCAATGGATTCGTTCAAGTTCTTCCACTTCGTTTTCTTTGGCGCCTTTTATACGATCCATCACAAAGAGTTTTTCGTTTGCGACAGCAATGCCGCCATAGCCTCCACCGAGCGGGAGTTTCCACAAAGGCTTGGCCTCTTTAGGAAGGTGAAGTGGGAACCGAGGTTCGTGCCAAGTGCCATCACGGGTGGGGCCGCGCCATTGGGGCCAGTCTGCGTTAAATTGGAGTGGTGCCAGTGCGATGATGCAAAAGATTAAATTCATGATAAAGCTCATGGTCAATTAGGATGGTATGTACCAAACTAGTTGACCATGAAAATCATAGGGAAGGCAAGGAGAATTACTTTTAGGCAAACCAAGTGGGGAGTTCGCCAGCAGGTGGAAGATCAAGCACTGTGACCGCGCGAATTTGCGGATGGCTCGAGACTTCCTTAAGTACAGATTCTGGTGGTCGGGCATCGAGGTTAAGCACAGCAATAGCTTCGCCACCCTGATTCTGCCTGCCTACATTCATCTGAGCAATGTTCACGCCATTCTTGCCACAAATCGTGCCGATATGCCCGATCAAGCCTGGCACATCCTTGTGGGTGAAGATGAGCAAAACCCCGTCCATATGGGCATCTAATCGGTGCGAACCAAACTGTACTAGGCGCAAGTATTGGTTGCCGAACAGTGTTCCTGCAATGGTGATGGTTTCTTTGTCGCTTTGAATCGAAACTTTGATGAGCGAACTGAAGTCACCTTTTTCCATGGATGCCTGTTCAACAACTTCGACACCCCGTTCGCTTGCAAGCATTCGTGCGTTGACAATATTTACCTGCTGTTCCATGCCTCGTTCTAAAAGGCCAGCAGCAAAAGCGCTTGTGACTAAGCGGGTGGATCGTTTAGCTATTTCGCCCCGATAAAGAATTTCAGCCCGTTGAATCGAGCCTTTGTTGAGTTGGGCTGCCATCAGGCCAAGCCTGTGGGCCAGATCAACGAAGGGTCGCATTTCTTCCATCTCAGCACGATCCATCGCGCCCATATTCACTGCAAAGCGAACCATACCCTTGCACAGGAAGTCGACCAATAGTTGTGCGGATTCTTTTGCAACCAGCAACTGAGCTTCAGCAGTTGCAGCACCAAGATGGGGTGTTATAACTACATTTGGCATCTTTAGAAATGCGTGATCAGGAGTAATTGGTTCTTCGACGAAAACATCGAATGCAGCGCCTGCAAGATGGCCCGAATTAATGCCATCGATTACAGCTTGCTCGTTGATGATGCCGCCGCGAGCGCAGTTGATCACCCGGGCGCCCTTGGGCAATAAGGCGACTTGCTTTGCACCTATCATATCCTTGGTTTGCTCGGTCAGCGGGGTGTGCACGGTGATGAAATCACACTTGGGAAGAATTTCGTCAACCGAGGCAAAAGATTCAATTCCAAGCTGAGCTGCTGCGGCAGGTGCAAGCACTGGGTCGTAGCCAACCACTTTCATATCCAAGCCATTTGCCGCTCTGCGTGCTACTTCTCGGCCTATTCTGCCAAGCCCTAATACGCCCAGGGTTTTGCCAGTAAGTTGGCAGCCCAGAAACTTGCTCTTCTCCCACTTTCCGGCTCTCATGCTTGCATCTGCTGCAGGCACATGCCTTGCCATCGACATTAACAAGCTGATGGTGTGTTCAGCGGTGCTGAATGTGTTGGCATCGGGTGTGTTCATAACAACAATACCCTTACGGGTTGCTGCAGCAACATCGATGTTATCAACGCCTACGCCACCGCGGACAATAACCCTTAATTTGCCAGGATTTTCGATCAGGTCTGCGGTGATGCGGGTACCACTGCGTACTACCACGCCATCTGCAAGACGAAGTGCTGCTTTGAGTTCTTCGCCCTTTAAGCCCGGCCTTTCATCGAGTTCGATGCCTGCATTACGCAGGATCTCAAGGCCCGGAAGTTCCATCTTGTCGCTGATCAATACTCTTGGCATAACAATTCTCCAGTTACTAGGCCTTCGCCTTGATTCCCGAGGTAAGTGATTTCTGCGCTGCTGCAATCCCTGCGCCCGGTTCCAGTTTGTGGCCCATTTCAACCAATACCATCTCGATTGCACTTACTGCGGTAAGAACATCAAACATATCCATGTACCCCATGTGGGCAACTCGGATAATCTTACCCTTTAATGAATCTTGACCGCCTGCCACCTTAACCCCATAACCTTTTTCAAGGCGAGTCAGGATTTCTGTGCCATCGACTCCTGCAGGAACCCATGCAACAGTCAACCCATCAACTGGATCTTCTGCGAGTAGTTGAAGATTCATTGCGCTAAGGCCTGCTCTGCAAGCCTTGCCCATTCTTGCATGGCGGGCCCAGGTGTTTTCAATGCCTTCTGCTCGCAGCATTTTTAAGCTATGGCGCAGTGCTTTGATAAGTGTGTTGGCAGGGGTAAAAGGGGTATCGTTATTCTTGAGGTTGTCACGATACTTTTTTAAATCGAAGTAGAAGGATTTTTGCTGGGTGTTGGCATCAATCAGTTTCCAAGCTTTGTCGGAAACCGAAACGAACGCTAGGCCAGCTGGAAGCATCAATGCTTTTTGCGAACCTGTCACGCACATATCAACGCCCCAATCGTCGTTACGGCATTCCATAACGGCAAGCCCGCTGATCGCATCTACGATCAATATTTGAGGTTTGTCTTTAAGGATTGCGCCAAAGGCTTTGATATCGTTACGGGCACCTGTTGCTGTTTCACACAAAGTACTGCAAACAATCTTGGCATCGGGATGTTCTTTAAGAGCAGCTTCAAGCTGGGCGGGGGAAACGGACTTCCCATAAGGTACGGTGATTTCGATGGGGATCAGACCAAATGCCTTGCTGATATTGCGCCATCGTTCGCCCCAGCGGCCCGAAATAAGGCAGATTGCTTTGTCGCCAGGTGCTCCGGTGCTGGTGATTGCAGCTTCCATTGCGCCTGTGCCAGAGCAGGTAAGGGGTAGGACAAGATTTTTAGTGCAGTAGACATACTTTAAATCTTCGAGAACTTCTGCAAGAATAGCCCGAAATTGCCCAGAACGATGAAAAGTGACGGGTTTGGCAAGCTCTAAGAGTGTTTCTTCGGGGACTGGGGTTGGTCCGGGGGTCATTAATCGTTGCTTTAACATGCATGTTCTCCTGAAAATGACTACGCATTACTTCCAAAGATTAGATTAGGAATCATGCCAATTTCTTCCAATGAAATATTGGATGCTTTCGTCTTAATAACCGTTAAGTGATTACAGGCCTTAACTGCTTTAAACCTAATTTATATATAGACTTCCGGTTTAATGGGCCGTGTTGTTGGGCTTCTTTATAGAGTGAAAAAAAGCGGTTACCCGGGGACGTAGACGTGTTTTGGCATTAGATGGAAACGCCGGTTATTCAGACTAGTAATCATTAAATTCCTCACAGTATGCCAGTTTTTGCTGGAATTGCCATTTGACCTGCTTTAACTTTATTGTGAAGAAGTGGATTTTTCCCACCAGTTTTTATTTCATTTGAGGTCATACCCATGCGTAAGTATCTTGCCACTGCACTTGTTGCAGTACTCCCTCTCGGTTTTTTTCTGGCAAATGGCTCGTCGGAGGCATCAGCCCGCGACCGAGGCTTTTTGAGTAATTTATTTTCCAAGCGCAAAGCTACGGAAAGTGAAGTTCCTTGTGCAGAACCTGCAAAAGCCCAAGAGCCTAAAAAAGAAACTCCCAAGCCTGAAGTAAAACCAGAGCCTAAAAAAGAAACTCCCAAGCCTGAAGTAAAACCAGAGCCTAAAAAAGAAACTCCTAAGCCTGAAGTAAAACCAGAGCCTAAAAAAGAAACTCCTAAGCCTGAAGTAAAACCAGAGCCTAAAAAAGAAACTCCTAAGCCTGAAGTTAAAAAAGAAGCTCCTAAGTCTGAACCAAAGAAAGCTGCACCAGTAAGTTCTTCCACCCCTCCCGCTGGGTTTGTGAACCTTTTCAATGGCAAAGATTTTGGCAATTGGTGGGGATTTGGTACTTCCGATCCGCGCAAGTTCAAAGCACTTCCCCCTGCTGAACAAGCTAAGATCAAAGAAGCCAACATGAAAGATATTCAGGCTCATTGGAAAGTTGAAGGCAATGAAATCGTTAACGATGGTAAGGGCCTTTATCTTACCACCGAAAAAGAATTCGCAGATTATGAACTTCACCTTGAATACAAAATGCTGCCCAAGGGCGATAGCGGTATCTATCTAAAGTACACTCCCCAAGTGCAGATCTGGGATTTTCTCGATAAAGAAAAATTCAAGATTGGTGCAGACAAGGGTTCTGGCGGCCTTTGGAATAACTCGGCAGGCGCCCCAGGAAAAGATCCTCTAGTTCTTGCTGACAAGCCTTTTGGCGAATGGAACAAGTTCCGCATTATTCAAGTAGGCGCTCGTACTACTATTTACCTCAACGATAAACTCGTTGTAGATAATGCCATCCTCGAAAACTATTTCGATCGCAAGATGCCACTCCTTTATAAGGGTGCAATTCAGTTGCAAACCCATGGCAGCGAAATTCGTTGGAAGAATATTTTCATCAAGGAACTTTCTCCTGAAGAAGCCAACAAGCATCTTGCAAGCAAAGGCAACACCGGATTCGAATCCATATTCGATGGCAAAACCCTCAAGGGCTGGACTGGCTCCAGTGATAACTACGAAGTTGTTGATGACTTCATCCAGTGCAAAAAAGGCAAGGGTGGTGTTCTTTACACTGAAAAGAAATACAGCGACTTTGTCGTTCGACTTGAATTCATGGTTCCCCCAGGTGGTAACAATGGCCTTGCCATTCGCTACCCAGGTGGCAACAAGGATTCCGCCTACATTGGCATGACCGAACTTCAAGTGCTTGATAACGAAGATGCCAAATACGCAAAGTTGGATGCCCGTCAGTACCATGGCAGTTCCTACGGCATGGCTGCTGCACACCGTGGTTACCTTCGTGCTCCTAATACTTGGAACTATCAGGAAGTAACTGTCAAAGGTTCTACCATCAAGGTTGAACTCAATGGCAATATCATCCTTGATACCGATCTTTCGAAGATCACCGATTACATGGCAAAAAGCCCACATCCAGGCAAGGATTTGAAGGAAGGCCACTTTGGCTTTGCTGGCCATAGCGACCCTGTAAGATTCCGTAACTTGCAGATTAAGCCGATTGTTTCCAAGTAAGATTGGCCGTTTAATCCGAAGCCGTCATGCGTACTATCGCCTGACGGCTTTTTTTGTTTCTATTTTCCCAACTATTACCTCATATCTCTATTTTGCAGGTTATAATCAGTTCAAGCGTTGTACTTTAACTTTTACGGATTTCTTAGATATGCCTTTTTTCAAAGCTCATCAATCTAACTTCCGAAACGCATTCACTCTCATCGAACTTCTCGTTGTTATTGCAATCATTAGTATTTTGATTGGCTTGCTTCTTCCCGCAGTGCAAAAAGTTCGAGAATCCGCAGCCGTATTGCAATGTATGGCCAACGGCAGACAATTGTCCTTGGCGATGGCTAACTTTCATTCAGTGAATAGCAAGTTGCCCAGTTACCATGGCACCTTTCCCGCACTCGACCCAGCAAGTGGCGGTACCAATGTGCAAAATTCTAATGTCTTTGGAAGTTGGATCGTTCACTTGTTGCCTTACATCGAACTTGATAATTTGTACAAACAGATAGAAGCTGATGTGTCTGCCAATAATAACAACGGCGCTTCCTCGATAAATTCCAACCCCTGTGGTAAATCCATTTGGGTGCCTGCGAGTTATACTGATAGGCCGATGCCCCCCACTGGAGCAATGGTAAAAACACTTGACCCAGGCACCAATCAGTGGAACCCAGCTTGTGCGGTTCAAGATATTACCGCTGCTTCCTCAATTGGAATCTGGAATCCCAAGATTCGTACTAAAACAATTTCACTTCTTCGCTGCCCTTCCGATTCTAGTCTTCCATTGAATTCCCTTTCTTCCGAGGGGTGGGCCACCACTAACTACCTCGCCAATTGGAATGTCCTTGGGGCTTCTCAAGGTGATGCAACTACTCCCTTTGGACTTTGGAGCAAAAACAACCTTGGGTTCTTTTCTCCTCCTGTTTCCTTCACCACTGTTTCTGATGGCCTTTCCAACACCATCCTTGCTGCAGAAGGCTTTGCTCTTTGCGATGGCAGAAGCCGTGTTGCTTTTTATGCCGCCAATCGACATAACCTTGGCATAACCGAGGGTGGCCGTATTGTTGTTCCCGAACAAGTTATGGAAATCCCTAAAGGCGATTACGATGGGCCAAATGGTGTGCCCAACACCATGATGTTTCAAGTCAAACCCTTTGCTGGTTCTTCTGATGCAAATCCAGATAACCAAGATTGTTGTCATCGCTGGCGGGCTCAAACCCCACACCAAACCATGAATATTTTCATGGCAGATGGCAGCTCCCGCAAATTAACCAAGGATACTTCCATTTATGTCTGGGCTCTTCTTCTTCTTCCCGCAGATGGCAAAGTTACTCCCGATTTTTAAACTCACTTCTAAATCACACACCCTTTTTTCGCTTCGCTTTGACTTTCATAGGAGTTCCCACCCATGCCTTCTTTTCTTCCAAGACTTTTGCTTGCCGTAATCTTCTTACCTTTTTCTTTGCTATTAGCTCAGGAAAAACAACCTCTTCAACCTATCAAGGCTATTCAAGGCCCTGATTGGATAATGGAAACCAAGAGCGCATCTTGGCAGGCCCGCGATTCCCAAGGCGAGTTTGTCCACCGTGATAAACTTTGGATCCTAGGCGGGTGGTTCAATTCCAAAGAGGCACCACCTAGAGATCTTTGGTCTTCCGCAGATGGGAAAAATTGGACCCTGAACAATAAGGATCTTCCCATTCTTCATACTGATCTGCCTATGTCCATCTCCTTTAAAGACCAGATGTGGATGATGGGCGGTTGGCACAATGGCAGGCTTCCAGGCCATTCGGCAAGCAATCAAGTCTGGGCTTCTTCTGATGGAACTGACTGGAAGCAGATTACTACCAAGGCGCAATGGTCACCCAGGCTTGCTTCTGCAATTGTTGAGTTTAAAGGAAAGCTTTGGATTCTCGGGGGCACAGAAAACTATTACTTCGGTGATAAGAATAGCCTTAAGAATGATGTCTGGTCTTCCGCAGATGGCAAGGATTGGAAGCTTGAATCTAAGAACGCTCCGTGGGCACCCAGAGCCTATCACCAAGCTGCTGTTCTCAATGATAAAATCTATGTCTTTGGTGGTGGGAATTATGTTCCAGAATACTTTGCATACAACGATGTCTGGTCTTCCAGCGATGGAGTTAACTGGGTTCAGGAGTCTGAAAAAGCCCCTTGGAGTGAAAGGCTGTGGTTCTCTTCAGTCGTTTACAGAGATCATATTTGGGTTATGGGCGGGTGGTCGAATAAGCCTTCAAAAAACTGGGCTGATTCCTGGGTGACTAAGGATGGTAAAAACTGGGCTAGATTCGATGCCAAATCCAGTTGGAAGGAAAGGCATGAGCACTCGGCTTTTGTTTTCAAAGATAAACTCTGGATCGCAGGCGGTATGATCCCTCCCCTATGCAACGAAGTCTGGTCTCTTTCATTACCCCCGGATTTCTTCAGCAAGAAATGATCATTCCTTTCTTGCTTAAATGAAGTGTTAAAGATAGGCTATAATGTATAAATCCGCCTGAGGTTCAACCTTCATGTTTAAGATTTTCGAAAACCAAAGCAGTTTGAACCGCAGAGAACTACTGCAGGTGGGCGGAATTGGAGCCATGGGATTGACATTGCCCATGTTGCTGGAAGCGCAATTAAGAGGTTCTAGCAACCCGATTCGTGGGAACACTTTTGGTAAAGCGAAGAATGTGATATTTCTTTGGTTGCAGGGTGGGCCACCCCAGCACGAAACCTTTGATCCAAAACCTGATGCCCCTGTTGATATCCGGGGCGAGTTCAAGCCGATTAATACCAATGTGCCTGGCATACAAATTTGTGAACTTTTGCCTCGCATTGCCACCATTTGCGATAAGCTTGCAATCGTTCGTTCCATATCCACCCATAGTGATTTGCATGATGCGAGTGGGTATTGGGTGTTGACCGGCAACAAATATGGTGGAACCCAATCCAGGCAAATCGCCCCAACTGACTGGCCCTATATCGGGTCTATCGTAAAGCTTTTAAAGCCCAGTGAAAAGTTGCCCGCTTACTCTTCGGTTTGGCTGCCTGATGTGATGCGCTTGAACGATAATGTACAACCTGCGGGTCAAACATCTGGCTGGATGGGAAAGCGTTGGGAGCCTGAAAGAGTAATATGCGACCCGAGTGGTAGTCAATTCAAGATGGAAGGGTTTACTCTTCCTGCGGATGTGCCTCCTTTAAGATTGAACCAGAGGGAGTCGCTGCTTTCTCAGGTTGAGAGACATTTCCACAAGATTGAAAAACAAGGTGTGATGAAGGATTACGAAAGTCATGTGCAGAATGCCTTTGGTTTGTTGAGAGGGGGCAAGGCGCTGGATGCTTTTGATATTTCCAAAGAATCAAAAAAGACACGCGAGCGCTATGGTAAAGGCAAATGGGGGCAGAGTGTTCTCCTTGCGCGCAGGTTGATAGAAGCTGGCTCAAGGTTGGTTCATGTCAACTGGCCCCGCGAAGGTGGCGATAGTGCCGTTGATAATCCCCTTTGGGATACGCATGCCCAAAACTCCGATCGGGTGCAGGATGTGCTTTGCCCGCAGCTTGATGTTTCTTTAACCGCACTTATCGAAGATCTTTCTGAACGGGGATTACTCGCAGAAACCTTGGTGGTTGCCATTGGCGAGTTTGGGAGAACCCCCCGTATCAACGCTGCAGCAGGAAGGGATCATTGGGGCCATGTATTCAGTTATGTAATGGCGGGTGCGGGAATTCGCACTGCTCAGGTTTATGGCTCGAGCGATAAAGATGGTGCGCATCCGAAAACAGGTAAGCACGAACCTCAGGATCTTACTGCAACTATTTTTCATCTGCTGGGCATACCCTACGATTCCATTTATCCCAATATTGCCAACACCGGTAGAAATGTTCATATCAGCAATGGCGAACCCCTCGATGCAATCCTTGGTGAAAAACCAGCCTCGATGTTGCGAACCCAACCCACTGGGAATATCGCTTTCGTTCCCGAATTCAGCGATGCATTGTTACTAAATACCCGCTTTGCAGATACGCATAAAAAATCGCAGCAGGCTGCTTATGAAGTGGTTCCATTGCAGCTTGCAGGCAGTGGCAAGCGGCTTAAAGGCTGGCAGGGTTTCCCTTTGGGCGATGCATCCAAAGGATTTGACATGGGGGTGATTCTGCAGCAAACTCCTCCGGAAAAAGACACCAGCAAAAATCATGCTTTGATTGGTATCATGCCTGCTAAGGGAAAGAAGATAAAAGTTGCGCAAGGGGATAAAGTATTTCTGGCGCAAGAGATTCGAAACTTCAGGGCAGGGCATTACACTCTTACGATCGATGCAGTGGTTGGCGGTTCTTCTAAAGAGCATTTTGACCAATACTTCAAACCCAATTTTACTTGTAAGTTGGTGATATATCGCAATGCTGATGTGACAAAAAATGCTCTGCTTATGAAGCCTGCGGAATTGATGGAGTTCAAGCCCGAGTATGCGGAAGGGCCTGATTTTAAGATGCAGAAATTTGTGCTCGCTAAGCTGATGGATAGTCGGGTGCCTAATATGAACTTTAGCGTAGGCTTGGGGTTTGGTATTGCGGTGATGATTGAGAAAACATCGCCCGGCATTTTAGAGCTTCCTGAAAACTTCAATGCATTCATCAGGGTGAATGAAACCAGCCTAGTATTCACTCCCCGTGTCCGAAATGACGATGTTCAGGTTTAATCAAATCTTTTGTTTCATCTCACCTTAAAATATTAGTTTTAGCTTGATGTTTTTCTTTGATACAAGAAGATAAACCGATGGTAATTCCTATCCCAACTTTGTTGAAAGAGTTGCAATGAGCTCGTTATTAATTCTTTTGCTGTTGAACTGCCCAGGCCAAACTAGCGCACCAGTTATGGATGAGGCAAAACAACTTCGTGATCATGTGAAGGCGAATTATACCAAGTACGAATATCAAATCCCGATGCGCGATGGGATCAAAATATTCACTGCGGTTTATGTGCCTAAGGATGATTCTAAAACCTATCCTTTCATGCTTAATCGAACGCCTTACAGCGTTGCTCCCTATGGGATTGATAATTACCGCGAAAAACTTGGGCCCTCCACATACTTCCAGAAATCGGGCTATATATTTGTGTACCAGGATGTAAGAGGCCGCTGGATGTCGGAAGGTACTTTTCAAAATGTCAGGCCCCATAATCCCAAAAAAGGCCCCAAAGATTTTGATGAAAGTACAGATACTTTCGATTCCATCGAGTGGCTTTTGAAAAATGTCAAAGGGCATAATGACAGGGTTGGTCAGTCCGGTATTTCCTACCCTGGTTTTAATACTGCTGCGGGTATGATCGATGCCCATCCTGCATTGAAAGCCTGCAGCCCACAAGCGCCTGTGATTGATTGGTTCGTTGGTGATGATTTTCATCACAATGGTTGTTTGTTTTTGCCCCACGCATTTAACTTCATGTCGGGGTTTGGCAAGGAACGCCCTGAACCCACACGCAAAGGCGCAAGGGTTTCACACGATCACGAAACACCCGATGGCTATCAGTTTTTTCTCGACATGGGCCCACTAGCAAACGCTGATAAGAAGTTCCTCAAAGGCGGTATTTCTTTCTGGAATGAAATGATGAAGCGGGGCACTTATGATGATTTATGGCAAGCAATGAACCTACGGCCTCATCTTAAAAACATCAAGCCTGCGGTGATGACGGTGGGCGGTTGGTTCGATGCGGAAAACCTTTTTGGTGCACTCGAATGCTATAACTCCACCGAAAAACAAAGCCCCGGATGCGATAATACTTTGGTGATGGGGCCTTGGGATCATGGCGGTTGGTCGCGCGGTGCGGGCGATTCGCTGGGCAATGCCCGCTTCAATTCCAAAACTGCTGAATACTTCCGTGAGAATATAGAGCTCCCCTTCTTTGAATTTCATCTCAAAGATTTTCGTTCGTTAAAGCAGCCCGAGGCCCATGTGTTTGAAACAGGCACCAATGTTTGGCGCAAGTATGATGCTTGGCCACCGAAAGATTCCAAACCTTTGTCATTATTCTTCCAAGAAAAAGGAACCCTTACTTCCAAACCAGACCTCAGTCAAGGATTTGATTCTTATATTTCAGACCCTTTCAAGCCTGTGCCCTATATGGAGCGCATCACCACCAAAATGGATTATGAATACATGGTTGCTGATCAACGCCATGCTGCTAGAAGGCCAGATGTGCTGGTTTATCAGACCCCCGAACTAAAGAGTGATCTAACCCTTGCGGGGCCTATAAAAGTTGACTTATGGGTTAGCACCACGGGAACAGATGCTGATTGGGTGGTGAAAGTGATTGATGTTTTCCCGAATGATTATCCAGATTTTGAGCCTAATCCCGCGGGGGTTCGTATGGGCAATTACCAGATGTTGATTCGAGGCGAACCTTTCAGGGGCAAGTTTCGCAATAGCTTTTCCAAACCCGAACCCTTCGAGCCCAACAAGCCAACCAAGGTGAGTTTTACCATGCCTGATATTTGTCATACTTTCAGGCCGGGCCATAAACTTATGGTGCAGGTGCATTCCACTTGGTTTCCTTTGGTGGATCGTAATCCTCAAAAGTTTTGCGACATCTACAGCGCCCTTGAATCAGATTTCTCACTACAAACTCACAAAATTCATCGAAGTCCAGAGATGCGAAGTGGTATCACTGTTAGGGTGAAATAAATATTCAAAGAGATCATTTTGAATTGCTGATTCCAGAGCATGTATTAAAACGAAAAGGTTCAACCACAACTTCGGGGGTACCCAAAGAGGTTCGTAATCTGCTTGATCTAGGTGTTATCGAAACCGTGAATCTTGCAGAATGGCTGGTGGTAGATCAAGAATCACTGGCTCGAAATCTGTTTCAAAAAGAAAACTGGAACTTCCTTCTAAAGCCTTTGGAAGAATCTTTTGGTTTGATGAAAATCAAAACTGCGCCGAAGAAGATGGAAGTATTAGGGATCGTTTTAGCCCAGGGGTTTCCAACCAAGGGGCAATTTGAGAATGCCCTTCGAAGGCTTAAAGAGCATCACTCAGATATTGTGCGCTCTTGGGCCTGTTTCATGATTGGCAAACGAAACGGACTTTCACTTCAAGAAAGTTTGAAGCGTGTTCAGCCACTAGCTGCAGATAAAAACATGAGTGTAAGAGAAGCAGCATGGCTTGCAATCCGACCAAGAATTATAACGCAGCTTGGAGAATCTTTGCAATTATTAATGGGGTTTAGTTTGCATAGGGATGAGAACATCAGGCGTTTTGCAAGCGAGATCACAAGGCCCCGGGGAGTTTGGTGCAATCATGTTCCAGTATTAAAAGATAACCCTGAACTTGGATTACCTTTACTCGAGCCTTTGCGCAGCGATGATTCGATTTATGTGCGAAACTCGGTGGGCAATTGGCTTAATGATGCAAGTAAAACTAAACCTGGTTGGGTTCAAGATGTATGTAAGCGCTGGGAAAAAGAATCTCCCACGAAGGAGACTGCTACCATCATTCGAAGAGGTTTAAGAACGCTGCGAAAAAAATCTGATTAGAAAGAACCCTTTTAGATTACTTCTCTTCTTCAAACTTTTCAAGCAGCATGGAAAATTGCATACTGTTGATATTAACATGCTGTTTGACAACTCCAACCCCTTGGGCAAACCAGTAGGTGGTGCTAACGATAATGCCAGCACCAACCACTTCTGCATCCATTACCACTTTCACCGTTTTGAATTTACCTGCAGGAACCTCGATTTCTTCTTCATCTGACTTGCATGCCACCTTTATTTTTTCCTTACCCGCCATCGATTCAGATTTCCAAGTTGCACCTTTTTTGATGGGAAATTTAAGCAGGCAGATGGGGGGCGTGATTTCTCCACCATTCACTCGGTCTCGAAAAATACCTTTTTCATTAACGCTGAGATGCTCGGTTGCAGCTACCCTTCCCTTCA
>CAMDHK010000088.1 GCA_945897965.1 Candidatus Kuenenia stuttgartensis
AAACAAATTGCTTTAGAAATTGATTCTATGGTTGAAAAGGTTGAGGAATTGAACCAGTTGCCCATCCGGGTTCCTGGTGGAAGCGTCATTTCCCTCGGCGACCTTGCAAACGCCGAGGACACTTCTTTCATCCAAACATCAAGGGTCAGGGTTGATGGTGATCAGCAGGTTTATGTCCCGATCTATCGCCAAGGTGGTTCAAGTAGCCTGGCAGTCGCAAGTAATGTTCGCAACTCCCTAGAGACCATCCAAAATTCACTGCCAGAGGGAACCACCCTAGAATGGGTGATGGATCAATCAGAAGGTATACGGAAAGCAATAATAAGCCTAATAGAAGAGGGTATTCTGGGCGCTATTTTGGTGGCCATAATGATTTTTATTTTCTTGGGTAGCTTGGGCATGACCGCAATCGCCCTTCTAGTTTTACCCTTGGCCGTATTATTCACCATTTTAGGTTTGTATGTGACAGGCAATACGATCAATGCAATGACATTGGGAGGATTGTTTCTTGCCATCGGCCCTCTTGTGGATAATGTGATCGTGGTATTGGAAAACACCCAAAGGCATCACGGATTGGGAAAGAATGCAAGGAGTGCTGCTGTAAGCGGGGTTTCTGAATTGGTATTGCCAGTACTTGTCTCCACACTTGCCATGATGGTGGTTCTTGCACCCGTGGCCTTTACCCCGGGAGTTGCTGGTTTCCTTTATAAACCACTTGCAATTGCTGTCAGTTTTGCGTTGGTGGGAACCCTATTCCTGTGCTGGACTTTAGTGCCCATGCTGGCAACCCGATGGATAAAACCTGCTAATCAGAATTTAACAGAAAAGAGTTTTTTCGGCAAAGCCCACCATGCAATAGAACATATGCTTGATAATTTAACTTTTAATTATCTATACTTATTAAAAATTGCCCAAAAGTTTCGCTGGATAATTCTACCCGGAATTTTGATCCTTAGTTTGCTAAGTCTAGTTTTGCTGCCATCAATCGGCAAAGAGTTTTTTCCTGCAACGGATACTGGTCAGATTAACATATTGGTTCAGGCTCCATCAGATTCACGCTTGGATGGCACCGAGGAAAGAATTGCCGCTGTGGAAAAACTAGTCCGCCAGATTATTCCAAAAAATGATCTTCGGTTATTGGTTTCAGAAATCGGACTAACTACTGATTGGTCTGCTGCTTATACGGAAAATAGCGGGCAGATGGATTGTGTTGTAAGAATACAACTTGAAGATAAAAAGACTCGAAAAACCGTAGAGTATGTCAGAGACATCCGTAATGCAATTCAAGAAGATACCTTGTTTGCTGATTTAAAAGTCAGCTTTAATAGCGGAGGTATTATATCAGCTGCATTGAATCAGGGAGCATCTTCCCCTATCGAAGTTGCAATTTTGGGAGGAAAACTTTCCGATGCCATGGATGCAGCTCAAACATTAGAAAAACAAATCCGTGAAATCCCAGGTGCGGTGGATGTTAGGTTGCAACAACGAAATGATCTGCCAGTGCTTAAGATACATATTCTAAAACAAAAAGCTGCAGAGGCTGGTTTGACACCTAAGGATATAGCGCAGCAGGTAGTGGCCGCCATGAATTCAAGCGCATCCATACAAAAGAATTTCTGGATCGATGCAAAATCAGGAAATCAATATTTTGTGGCAGTCCAGTACCCAGAAAATCCCGATAGAACCATCGAAGAAATTCTTTCCATCCCTGTCACAGGTGGTACAACAAGTAAACCTATATTTTTAGGTTCACTGATAGAATTGGATAAGGGCCAAAACCCTGTGGAAATCCAACACTTACAGTTGGCAAGAAAAATATCAGTTTTAGTGAATGTGGATGGTCGGGATCTAGGTGCTGTTGCATCTGAAATCCAGCCACTGGTAGAAAAGTTAAAGACTGAGAGAAAACTGAATATTTCCTTAGTGGGCGAATATGGAAGAATGATAGAAACTTTCCGCAGTCTGGGCCTGGGCTTCATACTTGCACTTGTTTTTGTTTATTTACTGATGGTTCCACTTATGCAATCTTTTCTTACACCAATGGTTATCCTTGTCGGAATTATCCCTGGTTTTGCGGGAGTATTAGTTACTTTGTTTGTTACTAATACGCCAATCAATATCCAATCAATTATGGGTCTTGTTTTTTTGACAGGCATCGTCGTTTCCCAGGGCGTATTGGTGGTGGATTGTGCGAACAAATTGAAATCTGAAAATGGATTATTGGGGTTTGAAAGGGCATCAAAGGCAGGATCATTACGTTTTCGAGCCATATTAATGACTTTCCTAGCAACAAGCCTCGATCTGTTGCCATTGGCACTCGGTTTAAGCCCCGGTACTGAAACCCTAATGCCACTTGCTCGCGCAGTAATAGGCGGTTTGATAACTGCAACAGCTTTATCCCTATTCATGGTCCCAGTTTTACTGGCAATGATTGATGACTTTCAAAAGAAAGAGGCTAGGGGATGAAAAGAAAAATTCTGCTTGTAACTCTTGGATTTATCGTCTTGGCTATCATAGGCTATTTTATATTTAGTTCTAACAAAGATTTATTGCCCTTGGTGAAAAACAAGAACGTCAATGTAAAAAAAACCGTTCAAGTTGTTTCACCTAAGGTTTTGGCTTCCACCGCAATCAGTTCAACCCAATTATGCGTGTTAGAACCTTATGAAAAGGCGGAACTGAATTCTAGGCTTCCCGGGATTGTGAAAAAAATCACAAAGCATATAGGTAATAAAATCACAGTAAATGAAATTCTGCTTGAACTCGATGTACCTGATGTAAAAGCTGATGTGGAATTAAAAAAACAAATAGTAAAGCAAAAAGAAATTGAGTACAAAACCGGTCAGGCAATTTGGGAACGAGCAAAAGCGGGTATAATTGCTGCCAACAGTCGGATCAAGCAAGCTGAATCCTCACTTATACAAGCAAACGCAATTAGTGAATTTCGTAGCAGTAGATTAGAAAGATTTAAAATACTTGCAAAGGATGAAAGCATATCGTTAGGGTTGCTGGATGAGCAAAATCGAGAATTTCAGGCAGCTATAGCAGGAATAGAGGTGGCACGCGCAGGAATAGAACAAGCCAAAGGTTCATTAAAAGAAAAAGAATTGGAAATTATTGTCTCAGAAAATGAACTAGCAAACAAGAAGTCAGCAATTGATGTTGCTGCCAAGGAATTGCAAAAGGCTGAAGCTCAACTTGGTATGGCATATATCAAGGCGCCATTTAATGGTATTGTCGTCAAAAGATCTGCCGATGTCGGAGATTTTGTTACCCCACCTTCCGGTGTAGCAAAAGATCCAATATTAATTGTGGTATCAAATCAGCATCTTCGAGTTACGGCTCGTTTTCCAGATACGGCAATTTCTGGTTTATCAACAAAAACACCCGTGGAAATTAATTTTAGCCAATACCCAAATCTGATCATAAAGGGAACTATATCTAGATTTTCACCCTTAATAAATTCAGCAGATAGATCTGTTGGAGTCGAAGTGGATTTGGAAATGGACATGGGAGAGAAAAGAATGCTGGAAAATTCCATTCTTTTAAAACCTGAACAAATGAACCACCTTTTGCTTGGAATTACTGGAACTATGAAAATCGAGCTACAAAATTTGCATAACGCAGGTGTTCTACCCAGTAATGCCGTGATTAGAAAAAATGGGAAACCTGTAGTATTTGTAGTTATTGACAAAAAAGTTAAAATCTTAAATGCAAAAATTGAAATGGATGATGGCAAAGAAACTGTAATTCTTGTAGCCGACGAAAAAATTGAATCTCATTGGAGATATCTTAATGCCAATGATAAAGTTGTGGTAAACAGACAATCGGAATTGGTTGAAAACATGGAAGTGGAATTCAAAGAGGTAAATCCATAATGAGAATCATGATTTTTCAATTAATTTTAGTCGTTTTTCTACCAGAATATTTACTGGCCCAGATAACAACACTTCCGTTGCCAATGCCGGATTCCAAAACGACTAAGAAACCTTATGCATCTTCAAAGGAAAGGCCCGTTAATAATTACGCCAATGAACAAACCAAGGCTTACCCAATTGATTTAGCTACTTCGATCCGCCTAGCGGACACCAATAGTCCTTTAATTTCAATCGCCCAAGCTAGAGTAAAAGCTGCACAAGCCCGTCAAGACCTTGCAAACCTTTTGTTTGTACCATCTTTGTCTTTTGGGCCAGGTTATTTTCGCCATGACGGTGTAGACCAGAATCGGCGTGGAGACACGTTTACAGTAAGCAGATCTAATATGTATGGTCTTGGAGGTCCCAGTCTACGGGTGGATGCTGCAGAAGCTATTTTTGAACCCCTTGTGCGCATGCAACAATTAAGAGCAACAGGAGAAGCAGCAAGAGCAGTTAGAAACAAAACCCAACTTTCCGCCGCCATTAATTATTATGAATTAGCTAGAGTTCACGGCAGATTGGCAATTAATAATGAGATTTTGGACCGGATCAATCAAATGATCGATCGTGCACAAATCGCAGACAAAGCTGGTTTGTCTAAAACAAAGGGTGATTTGAATCGTGCCATGACGGAAATGTTTTTGAGAAAGCAGGAAAGAATAGATTTGGAAGGGCAGGCAGGCGCCGCTGCTGCTAGATTGGCAAAAGTTCTGCTACTACCTCCAGAAACCTTATTGGTTCCTTCTGATGGTATATACCCCTTAGTTTTGATTTCCCAGGATAAAACATTGGAAAACCTTATGGAATTAGCTGTTATGAATCGACCAGAATTGAATGTAAGTCGATTTATGGCAGGTGCTGCAAACGAAAGACTTAGGTTGGCAAAAAGTGAGCCTTTAATTCCTAAGCTGCAAATGGATTATATTGGGGGTGTTTTCGGTGGTGGGAAAAACGGCTTTATAGGTGACACTGGAGGAAGAGGAGATATTCTTTTACAAGCCAACTGGGAATTAAGAAATTTCGGATTAGGCAACCTCGCCCAAATTCGCGAACGCAGAGCCCAATTAGAAGAATCTCTTTTCGAGGTTACTGAGGTTCAAGCCATAACAACAGCCGAGGTAGCAGAGTCTGCCCGAATCGCTGCTGCCAAGTTTGAAACTCTTGAATCTGCACAAAAAGCTGTTGTGCAAGTTGAGGACTTATATAGAAAACTTCTAGCTACTTCCTTTGGTTTGATAAGTCCCAGAGAAGAATATGATGCCTTAGAACCTTTGCTTGCCATTCAGGAAATTAATCGGGCTAGAAATCTCTATCTTGCAGAAGTGCTTGATTTTAACCGAGCCCAATTCGAACTTTACATGGCAATAGGTGAACCGCCTCTGGCCGCCTTGGATAATGCAAAAAAAACAGATCTACCAGTTCAAGCATTACCACCTAAAAATATTGTTCCTTAAGTTTTATTACGCCATGATATTGTTAAGTTTCATTTTAACATTTAATTAGCATCTACCTATTCGTAATTAATCGTACTTTGATTTAAACAAATAGGAGATCTCAGTTTAAAACGTTTTCTACTTGATTATATTTATTAGCTCGATTTACAAGGGCATATTGTTTCAAGCTAATTGCATCGTTGGTTTTTCACTCCAAACCCAATTTTATTAACCTCGATTTTAATTCATGCTTAATCACCAAAACTAGAAAGCGTAGGTTCGACTGCGGTTCCTTCTTCAAGCTCTCAAAGTATACTTTAACCACGCTCACGCCGGGCACCGACCTTGATTCCACCAATCGGGCACCAGGTGCCTGATTCACCCAGCGCTCGATTCGATTGGTGATTGTTTTCTCTATCGAAGAAGCAGGCATACCGGGGTAATAAGTCAGCACTTGCACTGCAGGCGCCTTGAACACAGGCAGAATATCTATGGGAATACTTAAAATTGAAAGCGAACCCAGAATAATCAGCATGAAGACAAACGCTGCAACCATGTACGGATTACGAAGAGATGCCTTGATGAGCCACATTATCGTTAAGCCTTTCAGCTAAAAACTGATTACAAGCATTCGAGCAAAACGGTATAGGCCGCTATTACTCTGGCTTCAAGACTGAAAAACCCTTCGCTGGTTTGAAACCTTTTGTAGAATCGCCTATCAAATTGTCTCCCTGTAAATCCATCTTCCGTAAGCCAGAAGTAGTACTGAAATCAAGTTCTTTGAAGTTGACCCAGATGATATTAGGCGAAAGAGTGGATTCGTAATAAAAATTCCCGTTGGTGAGATCGATGACCGTGCGCCAGCGGGTGGGGCTATTGTGCGGTTGGCCCGAAACAATTGCCTTGAGATCGATTTCTGAAAAAGGCTGTGAAACATTTCGCATCACGCTAAAAATATAAGCGACCGATTCACGATTATTTGAAGCTTTGGGTAATCCCTGCAAATAATATGCAGCCCGAACAAAACGATCTGCTGCAGCACTGCTTCCGGGCAGTGGGTCATTTCCGCCAAAGCCTTTATAGTTGGCCAATTTCTCTAATTGCTTTGAAAACACTGGGTCATTGGTCATCACCGTATGCTTACGGCTATGGTATACCTTTGGTTTTCCATTTTGATATTCGATGATAACAGAATCCCCTGTAGAATCTTCGAACGCTAAATGTGTACTTGCCTTCAATCCATCAAATTTAGTGGTAACAATTTGAAAGGGATCTTTCTCGAATGCAGCGGCAACTTCCGCAACAGAAGCAAAGTTATCCAAACAATATTGCAACCAAACCCCCAAGCTCATCGCTGGTCGGTTTAGATCACGGGCACCATAATCCGAAGCGCCAAGCCATAACATATGCCCAGCAAGGCCTTTTTCGTTAACACCATCGACGACCCCCGCACCCTCGCGCACCAATGCCAACTGCCCGTACTTGGATTTCCACTTAACAGAGTTTGGGCCTACCAATCCATCCCGCTCAATTCCACGGGGGATAACAAAGAAATCAACCGCCATATCATTAATCCAGTCCATGTTTCTACCAACAGTCACAGCATGGCCATCGGTATTCCACAAGGCGCGTGAGCAGGCCAGAACCGATGTTGCAAACATCGTGATACCTAAAAGCACAGCCATGAATTTTTGAATCAACATTCGCATTTAACATTTCTCCAGAAGTAAAACACTTAACTTATCCCATATCACTATACATGAATCTTAAGATATCTGGTAACCTTCGAGCAAGCTTCAAATAAAAAAGGCCCCTTGATTACAAGGAGCCTTTTGGTTGAGCTTTTTTCGATTGACGAACGAATCAATTACAAGCCTTCAACTTCATAACCCTTGCGGTAGGTCTTACGCACAAACTGGTTCGCATCCTTGAAGTTGGTGATCTCCATTTTCTCTGCATTCCAAGTCAATTCCTGCTTGGGAAATCGGGTAGACATTGTACCCAATAAAACAGATTCGGTCATTGGGCCAGAATAACTGAATGGAGCAGAAGCAGCGCCATTGCCCCTGCAAGCTTCCACCCATTGCAGATAATGGTTGTCACCTGGGATTTTAACAATGGGGATATCCTTGCCTTTTTCTGTTGGGAAAAGAACAGGAGCACCAATATAAGGAGAATACAAGACACCCGTGGTGCCAATGTATATCGAGCCTTGATCAGTAATCTTGCGATCGCCCAGCAAAGCTTGAACTTCCTTGCCCGGCCTCAGGCTGCCATCGAACCAATTGAGTGTAACCGTATCAGTGGTGAACTTGGTTCCCGGGAAAGTATATCGAACCTGATTATCAAGGCCCCAACTGTCAGGGCCGGTGCCACCTTGCAGACAGATAACTGAATTAGGGTAGGTAAAAGCAACGGAACTAAAAACAGGATCAAGGATATGGCAGCCCATATCTCCGAAAGTACCTGTGCCGAAATCTAATCGCTTGCGCCAATTGCCGGGATGATAATAACCTGTGATATAAGGTCGTTCTGCAGCAACGCCGAGCCAGCCATTCCAATCAAGTGTTGCAGGAACAGCATCAGTTTTTTCAGGTCGTGGGCCTTTATCGCCCCATTGCTTGCCACTCCAGCTATAAATCTCCTTCACCTTACCAACAACGCCGGTCTGGATTGCATTGACCACGGTCTTATGAACTTCATGCGAATGAATTTGAATACCCATCTGGGTGACGAGTTTTTTCTCTGCTGCAACTTTGGTTAGCTGTCTGGATTCATAAATGGACTGGGTAAGAGGTTTCTGCGTATAGACATTCAACCCCTGCTGCATGGCTCGCATGGTAATTGGCGCATGCATATGGTCAGGTGTAGAGATGTTCGCAGAGTTCAAACCTTTTTCCTTATCGAGCAATTCTCGCCAATCGGTGTACACCTTCACATCGGGAAATGATTTCTTTAATTCTTCGAGTCTGCTTTTATCCACATCTGCAACAGCAACCAGCTTGAGGTTTTTGCTCGCAGTAAGCGAATTGATGTCTGAACGAGCCATGCCGCCTGCACCGAAACTGGCATGCATCAGGGTTTCGCTAGGTGCTGCCTGGGTGAAACGTTTGAAAACCATTGGCGCAGTAAGCGCAATACCCATGGTTTTAATGGCACTACGACGAGTCAATTTAAGTCTACTATTCATCTTGGGTTTCCTGACTTGGTGGGAATTATCCTAAGTGGCCTAGGCCACAACTATACAACTACTCTGGTTTAACCTTAAGCAAAACCAAATGCAACAAAAACAATTACTCATGGTTTTTTTGTTGTAGGCGGTATCACTTCTAAACAGACAGCAACCTTAGTGCCATCGGGTGGAATATTCTCGGTAAAAGCCTCGAATTGCACCTCTGCATTCTGCTTGCTGCTTTCGATTGGAAGATCCAGCAAGGCAGATTCAAAATTGCTGACACAAATAACATCGCCTTCGTTTGCAAGGTAGATGGGGGGTTTGTTTTTATCGAGTGGATCGGGAACAAATCTACTGCCTGCGAAAACCCAATCATGTGCCAAAGCTTTCATTGATTTAGTATCGCGGACCCAATCCTGTGCGGGCACGCTTAATTTCTTGCCATCTTTTTCATACATCAAGGTGATGCGAATTACAGAACCCGTTGCAGCCTTGTATTCTGGGCGGAAGGTAACGGGCGAGCCGGGTTCGCCACGCGCAAGCATCAGGGCTTTATGCAAATCGCGGGCATCAATATCTGCAATTAGAACAGATTCATGCTCCTTAGTTCCTTTCCTGCAAAGCAATTGCTCTAAGGGCCCCATTGTTCTGCAAACCTCTGCGCTGACCCAGACTTTTCGAGTTTCGCCATCAACTTCAAAAAGAATGTTCGGCCCTACAGGCACCTTCTTGGCTTCCACCTTTTTAGCATCATTGGGAAGCGGTTTGGCAGCAGGGCTTTCTTTTTCCTGAGCGCAACCCAAATGCAGGGCCAAACTTAACATCAAGAATAGGCCGGCTAATCTACTAGTCATCGCAAATTCCCTCAGAGACTTGGCCAATTAGCTAATTGCTTTAGGCACATCATTGCGACATTGTAACAATAATATTCAGTGGCGGTTGGCTTTTCTGAGCCGGAAGCGTGAGCGGCGGACTGCTTTTCTGAGCCGCAAGCGTGAGCGACGGACTGCTTTTCTGAGCCGCAAGCGTGAGCGACGGACTGCTTTTCAGAGCCGGAAGCGTGAGCGACGGACTGCTTTTCTTCCCTCACCGTCGCTTACGCTTCCGGCTCTGATTACACAAACTAATCATCTGCGATAATCAAATACAGACATAGGGCTTCCTTGACCGTTGACAACATATTCCACCTTCTCTGCAACTGATGCCTCGCTCCAGAGATAGATTGTACTTCCGTGCTGAGTCCAGCGATCGCGAGTAGCATCCTCATTGAATTCTTCACGCAAACGCCTGCTTGCCCAGGCTTTACAATCCGCCATAATCTTTTCAGGCTTCGCCCCTGCAGAAACTACAATATGCGCGTGATTGGTCCGCACATGAACCGCTAATGCCCGCCATTTGCGGTTGGCCGCCACTTCAAGAATCGTGCTTAAGACGATCGCACGACGGGGTTCGTCAAGACGATATTCAGCTTGTCTCAACTTAGTGCGATGGGCAGATTCTCGTTTAATGTCAGCTTTGAGAATTGGGGCACCGTATTCATTATGTTCTCGATCAACCCACCCCGGATCGCGGCCCTGCAACCAAGTTCCATAGGTGGTAAAGGTAATAAAGTAGGCCACAGGTTCTTGAGGCATAAGGGCTTCTTCCAACCATTTGCGGCGAATCTATTTTTCGTCGCTTACGCTTCCGGCTCTGATTAACTTATTACGAATGTAATTTCACAAGAGAAATCTTCACATAAATAAACATATTTTACCACTACAATTATCTTTCGATTCTTTTCTGAGTCGGATGCGTTAGCGACGGATTGCTTTTTCTTCCCTTACCGTCGCTTACGCTTCCGGCTCTGACTTAATGCTTTCGGGGCAGATGTGAAAATAAAAAGACCGGCCCCAGGAATCATTCCCGGGGCCGGTCTTATTTTAACTCGCTCAGCTAATTACTTGGCAGGTGTTGCCTCGACTTTTGCTGGAGCGCTGCTATCTTCGCAAGGATTCTTGCAGCAAAGGCGGTTGCGGAAAATCTTATCAAGGAGCTTTTCCTTGCAAGGATCGCATTCGTTCTTGCCACATTTGCCGTTGTCACAAGGATCAACTTTAACCCTCTTGCATACGGTTACTGGTACACATTCAGTTACCTTGTAAGGAACCTTTACATTAACCGTGTAAGGTACCATCTTGCAGATCGTTTCAGGAACTCTCTTGCATACGGTTACGGTTTCAGTTCGGCATACCTTGTAAGGAACTTTCTTTACGCACTTCGTGGTTTCCATTTCGGTCACGGTTACAGGCACCATCTTCTTGACGGTTTCAGGAACCATCTTGACTACAGTGTAAGGAACCTTCTTTACAGCTTCCTCAGTCACAGTCTTGTAGACAGTGTAGGGAACTTTCTTGACCTGGGTTTCACGAACCATCCTGGTGGAAGTGGTAGTGTAGGTTTTGTCAAAAGTTGCGCCTTCGGTGAAGGTCCAAGGTTTGCCAGCATCGTTGCCTGCATTGCCATTAGAGCCCTTGCCGTCGTTGCCATTCTTGGCATCGCCACCCTTGCCATTACCGTTCTTGCCATCAGCCTTATCAGAACCAGCTTCGCCGTGGCCAACACCCTTGCCATCAACATAAGCACCACGAATGGTCTTGCTGACGGTATAAGGAACTTTCTTTACAATGGTTTCAGGAACCATCCTGGTAACCGTGTAAGGAACTTTCTTGATGATGGTTTCAGGAACAACTTTGCATACAGTGTAAGGAACTTTCTTTACAGTGCAGACAGCAACTTTTTTGCATACAGTTACTGGAACTTTTTCCTTAACACATTCCCTTACAAAAGATTTGCAAGTAACTTGTTCGCAAACAGTGTTAACTTTGAAAACCTTGCGGCAGCATTCCTTCGCAGGAACTTCGCAGCAAACGCGGGTCAACTTGCCTGGTTTGCAAACAGTACGGCAGGTAGCAGGATCAAACACCGATTCGCTAGGTGTACGAGCCCACTGGGTTTTGGTGGTTGCGGGGATGGTGTAGTTTTCTACAACCCATTCGCCAACTCTGCGTGAAACAGTCTTGGTGGTTTCAACAGGCTTCCATACAGTTTTAACGATTTCTTTTTCAATCGTTTCTTGTACGTTCTTGTATTCAACACACTTGACTTCTTTTACGCAATTTTCAATAACCTTCTTGTTCTGTACACATTTAACTTCCTTGATGCAAGTTTCTTGCACAGGCTTGCAAACGGTGTACTTGCATTCCTTTTCATGCTGTTCGCAGATTTTCTTCTGCAACTGGCAGGTAACCTTGTGGCAATGCACTTCGGTTACAGGTTTGCAAACAGTGTAGCAGCATTCCTTTTCGCATTGAACTGGAACGCGCTTGCAAATGGTATACTTGCAATCTTTGTAGTGGGTTTCGCAAACAGGCTTGCAAACCGTGGAAGTAACTTCCTTCATGCAAGTCTTCTTGACTGGCTTGCATACGGTGTATTCGCAATCTTTGTAAGCGGTTTCAATCACTTTTTTCTGAACTTGTTCTTCAACATTTTTGAAGACCGTTTCATAGCACTTCTTATAGCAGGTGCGGGCTTCGTCTTTGTAGCAAGTCTTCGTGACTTGCTTCATGGTTGTTTCCTGTACTGTGGTGTAGGAAGTCAACCAGCGCTTGCCAAGGACATTGTCCACAACAAGGCGGAAATTTTCTCTCATCTGCCCGGTGGCAGAAGAAAAACAACTCTGGGCATCGCAGCAAGGCGAACCAGAAGCATTGTACTTACCTGCACCGCAATTTGAGGCTGACACATTTTGGGTGGCAAACAAGCCAACCAATACTGCCAACAGCGGCGCTACCATGCGCATCCTCTTCATCGTAACTCCTCGTTAAAACTTGGGTCGGGGGTGGCTTGTCTTTTTCAAGCTGGCCCTGAAACTTCCCCGGGTGAACTACATCACTCCGCCTTAGCCATCCACACAGATGACATATTTCAATCGGCGAGTGATTCAGCCGGGAACCTAACGCTCCAGGTGCCTGGCGTTTCCTACGCCGGCTGCAATCTACAATGTTCTTATCGGATTATCTTTTAGACCGAGAATATCCACTACGACCTTTGTACCGAAGGTTCTTGCTATTATGCTTCCACCTATACAGATCGTTTGGCTTTTGCCGTTCGCAAAAACTAGCGAAGATATGACGATTATTTTAGCTATGCCAATCACACGAAAACGAAAAAAAACCAGCATGCCTTTTGGCACACTGGTTTTTGCTTTTGATTAAAGTTTTCTAGTCAGCTTTGTAATTGCTAGACTGCTACCGCATGACTTGCTTTCCGTTTGATGCTTTCACATAACTTGTTGCATCTTTCCAAATCTCTTAGCATCACTTCGGTCAAAACATGCACAGCTTGGCTGTCGGTCGTCCATTGCAATTGCTGCTGGCAAGAAACCAAATGTTCCAGCATGTCCTTCAAAAACAACATATTTGAATCTCTCTGGCTCATACCCCACCTCTTCATCTTCTTTAAAAACTTTTAACAGCGTAATAAAGATGGCAACCCTTGTGCCATGATGCCTAAATTTTCCAAAATATTCATTAACTGACCGATCTGGAATCTAAAGGCACCCTTTTATTACCTTACTTGCCAAATATGACACCTTATTTCCACACCTGCTTTCCACCTTGAGCCTTTTTTCAAAAAATCTGATTTACCTCGCTAGCCTTCCACCGCATAAGCTGAACATCTTGCCAACTCAACCTTTTTGATACACCCATGACCTAAGAGTGGTTCTTTCAAAAAATTGTAATAGTTGCACTTGGGAATGTAAAATCTACCTTTAACATGTTTTGTTAATTTAACTTTGAAAGTGAAACTTTTTGTGCGGCTACCATTGCAAGATATGCCAATGCAGATTTATTAGCACGTATCTGGCTATACCGAGTGTAAGGCCATGCAAGCCAGGTCAACCATGTTCCTGCCCTTGACCACGATCGCAGTGCCACTACCACTGTTCCAGTATTCATATTTTTCTCGACACTGAAAGTTTCTTCACCAAGTTCTGGATGCCCCGACAAAGTGCGATACTTAAACCCGGTTCGCCAAATTTCATCCCTTGCCTCATCAAAACATTCAAGAACAATTGCCCCACAAAACAAATCAACACCAGGCAAAAAATGAAACAATATGCCAACCGTATCACCCACCTGAATTGGTGATCGATGCAAAACAGGAGATACCACTTCAGGTGGAAATATCTCATAAGCCATGATAGATTTTGCAACCCGTTGATGCGGCCCGCCTTGCTCTGGTACACCCAAGGCTTCCTTTGCTACCTCTCGTTCAAAACAATCGCGGTTATCTTTGGGGCGTGGCCCTTGCTCTACGGTAGGAGAAGCAGCACGATTCTCCCAATCTTGTAATCTTGGCCTCTGCCCAAATACTTTCAATATCCATTGCATAAATCAAGCTTCCGAAGATATTTCTAATTCACAACCTTCTTCAAGCATAGGCGTAGAAATCTAATTAGGCAATTCTTGTTATAACAAACACTCACCATCATTATTTGTAAAGCACTTGGCAATATGGATGAATCAATGGATCAAAGCTTATTAAGAAAAGCAACCGTCGCTAACGCATCCGGCTCTGAAAGATATGTCTTCCTTCCGTGGCAAATTCTTCTGCTTCTGCTTCCCTCCAACGCTTATTCATCGATTTTTTTACTTTATTTTCTAAAATATCATAAGATCACTGCGATTATACTACCTTAGTTGCAATGTCTCTCTTACCCTGATTTTTAGAGCGTTTCTAAAACTGACAGAACAATCTCAAACGAACCCTACATATAATGAAAATTAAACTAAGATTATTCACTGCTTCAATCCTGGCGCTTACCTTGATCTCTTTAATAGGGGATTCAAGCACTGCTGCAGATGCTCCAGCCAAGCCCGTTCTTAAAATCACCCCGGGAAAAGTAATCATCCCCTTTGATAAAATGCAAAGGCCATGGGGCGAACTGATCAGCATTGATCTACAAACCCGAACCGGAAAATTCCGCAGAGAAAACACCGATGAAGTCATCACCTTTACCGTTATGCCTTATGCAGAACTACTTCATCATGCGACGCATGGTGACTTGCAAGACTTCCGCATTGGCGAACGAGCCATCTTTCGCCTTCATGAAAACGAAAAGGGCGAATGGGTTTTTCTTACCTACATCCAAGACGAAATGAACATGATGAACGGGCATGGCGAATACTTCTTCGTGGAAGAAATCGATGCCAAGGCTGGAAAAATCTCTACCACATGGGCCAAGGGCGATCTCACTTTCATCCGTGAAAAAGGTGTGGTTATCGAAACTGATAAAGAAACCCGATTCTGGAAGGCAGGCCAACCCGCTCAATTCTCTGATATCAAAAAGGGCGACAAACTTCGCACCAAAACCCATGGCATAGGCAAAGGCAAAGTTCGCATGGCTTGGGAAATCTTTCTTGATGATGA
>CAMDHK010000089.1 GCA_945897965.1 Candidatus Kuenenia stuttgartensis
GGGATAAGTGACCGTAACTACATTGAACAGTTTTTTAAACCTGAATGGGATAACGGGATAAATCAAGATACTTGGGCTTATCTTAGGCAGACAGATCAGAACATGGGTTGGTATGTTATGGGTGAAGTCAGAACACGCCCTTGGATAAATGAAACGAATTGGTTGCCCAGGCTTGATGGATTTATTTTAGGTCAGCCGATATTTGATATTTTTACTTCTAGCACTTGGGGCGGAGCTGCTTACGCCAATTTGTTGATTACCAATGATGGAACACCAGTTGTTAGCCCTCTAACAGATGTTGAAAATAGTACAGGTAGATTCAATATTAGTGAAGAATTAAGCGCACCATTTAATTTGGGTGGCTTGAAAATAGCCCCCTATGTGAAGGGTGATCTTGCGCTTTATACTAACGATCTTTCAGGGGATACATTAGGCAGAGCTTGGGGTGGTGGTGGTATTCGTGCCAGCTTGCCTTTTACAGCTGCATATCCAGAATTTAAATCCGAGCTGTTTAATGTAAATGGTATTAATCATAAAGTTGTAAATAGTATCAACTACTTTAATGCTTCTTCTTCTGCTCAATATTCAAATTTTGCACAGCTTGACCGATTGAATGATGACGCTTCTGATCAGGCTTTGCGTGATATTCGTAATCAACCAACGATCTACCCGAATACATTTAACAGCAATCTTCTTACGACTAATAATCCTTATTTTGATCCGCAGATTTATGCAATTCGCAGAAATATTGATACGCGCATTGATACGCTTAACCAGATTCAGGTTATTCAGGGGGATATTAGGCAGCGCTTGCAGACTAAACGTGGTTTCCCTGGTAGCCAGCATGTTGTGGATTGGATGGTTCTTGATCTTTCCGGTTCCTTCTTCCCTGAAAAGAATACAGATAACTTTGGCAATTACCTTGCTTTTCTTCAATACGATTATCTTTGGAATATTGGTGACCGGACTAGTTTTACAAGCACCGGCTGGATTGACCCAATGGAAAACGGGGCAAGAGTATTTACTCTTGGTGGTTACTTAAACCGATCTGACCGCACTAACTTTTATCTTGGCTACCGAAGTATTGAACCAGTGGAAAGTAAGGCGCTAACAGGCGCTGCAACTTACATTTTTAGCCCCAAGTATGCTGTTACAGGAAGTAGTACATATGATTTTGCCACTTTTCAAAGTGTTAGCAATTCCCTTGTGCTTACCAGAGTTGGTACGGATCTTCAGGTCAGCCTAGGTTTTACCTATAACGCAATGCAGGATAATTTTGGTTTTACTTTTGAAATTCTTCCGACTATTGCTTCAGGTGGTGGGCGCTATGTTGGTCCATCTAGTAATTTTAGTAATAATGGTAGCGTTCTTGCTCGGTAAATTGCATTCATTTCTTTTCCGTGAATCATCTGTTACTATTTGTTAGTTGTTATAATTGTTTGTGGAAGTCGTATTTCACTCCAATAATTATGGGGTAATTTGCTTGTGAATACTGATGAACGAAAAAACTTGAAAAGGCCCTGGAAAGATAAATTCAATTGCGCTTTTAAGGGTATGAAACTTGGGATGCGGGGCCATTCCAGTTTCTTTGTTCATTTCTTTTTTGCTTCCATGGTTGTAGCTTTTGCAGTTGTACTAAGATGCGATTTGATTGAGTGGTCGTTGTTGATTGGTTGCATTGGGTTTGTTATGGCGGTAGAACTTTTAAATAGTTCGATCGAGATGCTTTATGCAATATTGCCAGAAGATATCCGTGCAAACAATTTTCAGGTTTTAGATATTGCGGCAGGAGCTGTTTTGCTTGCTAGTGTTTTTACTTCTATTATTGGTTGTTTAGTTTTTATTCCAAAAACCCTCGCAATGCTTGGACTTTAACTACAGGAATTTAAGATGTTTGAAACTGAGTTGAAAAATGCTGAAGCATGGATCGATAATAATCATGCTAGCCTTGTTTCTGATTTAAGAGATTTGGTCAAGATTCCTAGTATTAGTACGGATGGTGAGCATCAAAAAGAAATTGAACTTTCTGCCGAAGCTGTTTGCCAGCAAATGAAAAAAGCTGGACTTAACAATGTAGAAATTCTTAGAACAGGGGATTCTAATCCTTTTGCTTATGGAGAATGGTTGGGTGCTCCGAATCAGCCTACTTTATTCCTTTATTCACATCATGATGTACAACCCATAAATTATGAACATCTTTGGCTCAGCCCGCCTTGGGAATTAACCGCAAGAGAAGGCCGCCTTTTTGGCCGGGGCGCTGCTGACGATAAGGGCGCTTCAGTTGCTCAACTCGCATCTATTGCTTCATGGCTTAAAACTGCTGGTAAACTTCCTGTAAATATAAAAATGCTTGTTGAGGGAGAAGAAGAGGTCGGTTCAAAAAACCTTGTCAAATTCTTTAGTGAAAACCGTAGCCGTATTCAGGCAGATATTATTGTTGTTTGTGATACTGAAAATATTCGGGTGGGTTTACCATCGATCACTTATTCCCTTCGTGGCATTGTAACATTGCTTGTAGAAGTTAAAAGCGCATTGATTCCTGTGCATTCTGGAATGGCAGGTGGAGCTTTTGCCGATTCCGCACTTGCACTCACCAAGGTTTTATCTAGGCTTTGCTGGGAAGACGGACCTATTCCAATTCAAGGTTTTTATGATTCTGTCAAACCATTGACTGATTCAGAAAGAACAGTGATTGAATCTTTACCCGTGGATTCTGATGCCTTAAGGAAATCTTTGGGCGTTCCTGATCATGTTAAGTTTGCTTTGCAAAAAGGGAAAAGTATTTATGAGCAAACTTGGCGCCACCCCGCAGTTACCGTTATTGCCATTGAAGCTAGCAATATTAAAGGTGCATCTAATCAAGTTCTCCCTACTGCTTCAGCTCTCGTAAGTTGTAGGATTGTTCCAGATCAGGACCCAAAGCATGTAGAAGAATTATTGCGCAAAGCTCTTTCTGCCGATGCTCCTTGGGGCGTGGAGGTTAAGGTTACTGCGCATGGAAGTTCCGTTGATTGGTGGATGACCGACCCTACAGGGCCCGCTTTTGAAGCTGCAATTGCTGCTCTTGAAAAAGGCTTTAAAGCGAAACCTGTCGGCATAGGGTGTGGCGGAACAATTGGATTTGTCCGACCATTAGTTGAATTGCTTGGCGGGGCCCCTGCTCTATTGCTAGGTATTGAAGACCCAGATAGTAACGCTCATGCCCCTAACGAAAGTTTGCATGAAGGAGACTGGATAAAATTGATAAAGTCGATGGCTCATTTGTTTGGCGAAATCGCATCCCGATATACTAAATAAAGGCGTTGTTTTTATAGTGGGTTTTTAGGCATGGGCGGGTTTTCGTTGTACTTTTTCATGACACGCTCGATCAACCAGTCTGGAAGGAAACCTACAATTCGCATAAGTAGCGAAGTTTGCCATGGAAATCTAAGAACTTTTGCTTTTCGTTGAATTGCTTTAATTATTATGCTTGCTGCGGTTTCTGCATCCATTAGCCAAGGCATATCTTTTTCATCATTAACTTCTGTCATGGGTGTTTTTATAAATCCTGGGCATATTGTGCTTACAAAAATGTTTTTCGGGCGCAATTGTATTCGCATTCCTTCCATGAATGTATTTAAGCCTGCTTTCGATGCAGTGTAACCCGATTCGCCCGGTAACCCTTTAAACCCTGCTAGGCTTGAAATTGCAATGATATGTCCTTTTCCTGAATCAAGCATGGTTTGTAAAACAGCTTCAATGCAATAAATAACACCTAGCAAATTTACCTTGATCATTTTTTCTTGAGTTTCAACATTAAAAGGTTGGATCGTTGTTGGGGCACCAACCCCTGCGTTGGCTATGAGTATGTCTATTCCGCTCATGCAGTTTATTAATTCCGAAATCCCAATTAGTGTTTCTTTTCGTTCTGATATGTCTGCGACCCTGTAAAAAGCTTTGCCACCAAGGGTTTGTATTTCATTTACAAGTTCTGAAAGTAGTTCTTCTCTTCTTGCAATAAGTCCCAACTGTGCTCCACCTTTAGCTAATTCTATAGCTATTGCCCTTCCGATGCCTGTTGAAGCACCGGTGATGATAACTTTTTGTCCCTGACCGAATTTCATGGTATTTCCTTTTTAAAAATTAAATTACTTTGTGATTACCAGAATTAAGGCCCCTCTACTTTAAAAACGCATGTCATAATAGAATGGTTTGTTCTGTAATGATAACGAGAAGTTAAGATGACTAAGAAATTAATAAGCTTTCTTCTGATTCTACTTGTTTTGCCTATTTCGTTGATGGGGCAAGATACACCCGTTTCGGTAGATAAAGTTAATGTTAGGGTCAAATTTCGAATTCAAGTTTATGGTGTTGAAAGACTAAGGCAAGTCGATGAGTTGCTTAAATATCTTAAAGCAACTGGCTTCACTTCTACCGATGAAAATCTGTTTGAAAAATTACAAGATGAAACTATTAGTTCGTTTGATGGAACTGTACCAATAGGCAAGGAAAGCAAGTGTATCAATCCGAGGTGGATTTATTCTGTAACCAGTTGGCCGGTTGGAAGTGAAGATCCATATAAGTCTGAAGATCCAGTTCGAATTGAAATTGAGTTCCAACAATATATGCAAGCTAAGAAACAGCATGAATTTTGGGATGATCTTAAAAGCAGCCTATTTAAAATTGGTTTTGTTGATGCTGTTTCTTATAACCCAGAATTGTTTACACGAATTACAGGAAATCTCATTGGGAAATCATTGCCCATCATTGATTCCAAAATATTTCCAGAAGCATTAAAAACCGCTGGCGTTTTGGTTACTCCTTTTGCTTTCCCCCGTGTTGTCAAGGTGCATCCTGATTGGCCATTGGTAAAGGCAAGAGTTATTGAAGACATCAAAGAAAATTCGTTGCGAAAAATGAGCCCCGCTGCTAGAAAAAAACTGGAAGCTACTGAACAAAAACTTGAAAAATGGCTCTTAGTTTTAAATCATCAACCACCTGGCCAAAACGAAATTAATGAACTATTCTCCAATCTAAATGATGCCGTTGTTGAAGGAGCAAATGGTGCTTTAATTGAAATCCTTGCAACCCCTGCATCCATTAAGAATCTTGCAGCACTTCCCTCAGTTATGTTTGTCACTACTGCTGAAACCCAAATTAAAACAAATTACTCGATCAAGCAGAATAATCTGTTGAATATTTTTTCTAATGAAGGGGCATCGCAACCAGCGCGTAATTTGCGTGGCGTTGGGGCACCAGCATCCATTGCCATTGTTGGAACTGAATTTTTAGGGTGGGAAAAAGCTTTTGGTGAAATTCAAACACATGCTGAAATAGTTGATCTTACGCGAACGCGAGACTTCGCAATGGAAGAAATGCCCTACTCTAAAAGCCAAGAAAATATTGGTTTTCATACAAAAAAAGCACTTGAAATTGCCAAGATATATCCTGGTACCAAAATAGTGTTAGTAAGAATTGATCCTGCAATTCCAACTATGTTGGATGAGGTTGCTGGGTTTGCTAACCGTGATTTAAAAGCTTCTTATGCTTTATTAAGTCGCTATTCTGAAACTGATGTTTCTAAAAGATTTCTTCAGGGGCTTAACCAATACCTTCAATCTGAAAGAACATTTTTGATTGATCAATTTGGCGAAGAACCTGAAATTCTAAAACGAAGGGAAGTTTATAAAGAAAATAAAGCTAAATGGGATAAGGATAACTTTGAGCTTCATGAAAAAATCAATCGTATTCTGAAACTTCGAGAGCAATTGATGGAGTTCAAATCACACAGATTATTTGTTGTTCTAGAAAACGTTTCATCCCAACTTCCTGCTTATCAGAATTTGGCCCTTTCTTTGTTTTCTGATGATTCAAAATTTAAAACTGCAGCTTGGCTTATGCCCGATGCATTATTCGAACGAGTTTCATGGCGTGGGCCTTTTTCGGATTCTAATCACAATGGAGTGATGGAATTTCGAAATAGTAAATCAAATGACAGATGGCGTGATGAACGAATGTTAATTCAATTCGAAAAAGATGGGAAAATATTCGATAAAATTCCACAAGGAAAAAAGATCAGGGTCCGGGTTCGTTGGCGGGAAGGGGTGGAGTGGTCTACCGCTACGGTTGAGGGAGAAACCGCCCCCAAGGAGAAAGCTAAGCTTAATATTTTATTGCTTTTAAATGAGAATCCTTTAATAGGTCGTAATCTTGCAGATCAATTTTCTATTGTTAAAGAAACTGGAATTGATCCTTTTTGCATTTTTCGAAGCAAGACCTTTGCTATTTTTGAACACTTAATTGAATTGGATACCCCAATTGAAGGGGTATATGCACTTGCAATTGAAGGTAAAGTACCCAACAGAAACAACTTAAGCACGTTAGATTCCCATAAGGTAACCGAGATTTTTCCTGAAATTACTTTCGAATCTTTTGAGCAGGGAACCAGAATTAATATGGGGAATTAATGCAACTTGAAGGGAAGTCTCGACTTATTGTGTTTAAAACGATGGCAGAACAGTTTAAATCAGCTAAGATAATTGCTTGTGCAGAATTGATACTGACTTGCACTTGTTTCTAATTTGGTTGGTGAAAATGTGAAAAAAGCGATTATTAGCGATATTCATGGAAATATTGAAGCCTTTCGTAATGTACTCATAGACATCGAATCTCAAGGTGTTGACGAGATTTATTGCCTAGGAGATGTCGTGGGCTACGGCCCTAACCCTTGTGAATGTGTCGATTTAGTCATGAATTGCAAGGTGGTTCTATTAGGGAATCATGATCAGGGTGCATTATTTGATCCTGATGGGTTTAATCCTTCGGCTGAGCGTGCTATTTTTTGGACAAGAAAACAATTAGAGACCGGGGGGTCTCCAGAGGAACGCTCCAAACGCTGGAATTTCCTTTCTGCTCGTCCCCGCTTGCACCGTGAAGAAGAACTGCTTTTTGTTCATGGTTCTGCTCGAAACCCTTTAAATGAATATGTTTTTCCTGAAGATATTTATAACAACAGAAAAATGGAAAGAATCTTTTCCCTCGTTGGAAAATATTGTTTTCAAGGCCATACCCATGTGCCTGGGATTTTCGTGCAGCAGGAAGGTACCGATCTTTATCAATTTCAAAGCCCAGAAGAATTTGATTTCTCCTATTTACTAGATAATCGTAAAACCCTTTGTAATGTTGGGTCAGTGGGCCAACCTCGCGATAGCAATCCAAAATCTTGTTATGTAATTCTTGAAAATAATCGAATCAGCTATCGCAGAGTGCCCTATGACTTTGAGATTACTGCTAAAAAGATCTATGCGATTCCCGAGTTGGAAAATTTTCTGGGTGATCGTCTTAAAGAAGGTCGCTAGTTTAAGCATAGGCGAATTCCTATACTTTTTTTTCCTTAAATCCATTCAATATAAATATGAAGAATAATAAGAATTTCCTTTTGTTTTTTACAGCATCTTTCCTGCTTTTTGCGGCATGGATTCAAATCCGTGAGTCTCTTTGGCCTGCTCCTAAAAAAAAACCTGAAATTACTGAACCTTTTGTCGAAAAACCCTCAATTAAATTAAATGATAATACAAAAGATAATGATAATGGGTTGTCCCTTGCTCCTTTCAAAGAACGAGGGAATTTCGTAACCCTTGGCAGCGAAGATTCTTCATCAGGTTTTCATTTGGGAATTACTTTTGATTCGTTTGGTGCGTGTGTCCGCAAAGTAGTACTTAATAAATTTCAGCAAGCTGATAATCTTGGCAGACCTGTTTGGATTAATCAAATTGAGAAAAAACCTAAAAGTCTGGATTTAATACCCCTAGAATCCCGCTGGCATGCTGGCGCAAATTATCTTTATCATTTTGATTTTAAAGATCAATTTGGCGACCAACCTATGGATCTATTAGGGAAAACAGACTGGAAAATCGTTTCAGGCCCTACCGAAGAAGTTGATTCCAGAGGTATTGCATTTCAGAAACTTGTTTTTGAAACAAAATTGCAGAACATTCTTATTTCTAAAACTTTTACTCTTTCGAAGAACGATTACCATGTTGGCATGGAATTAGTTTTTTCCACTGACGATATGGCTGTTATTCCTTTTAGATACCAAGTTACAGGCCCCAGAAGCCTTCCGGTTGAAGGTGATTGGTATACAAATATTTTTAGAAATGCTTTAATTGCACAAGTTGATGACCGAAATAATGTTTATCGCGACCTTCAAGATGGCAGGCAGATTGCTAGTTGGATGGGCGGAAGTGAAGTTCTTGTTAATAATCAGTTAAACCATTGGTTTCGGTATGCAGGCGTTGCGATTCAGTATTTTTCTTCAATGGTAGTTGTTGATGAAGATCAGCCTGATCAAAAAATCATCGAAAAAGTTCGTCCCACACTCGATGCAACTTTTGCCCGGGGGATTATTTCTAAAATTGATCCCGTAAATCGGAGCCTTAATCTTCGTGTTGATGGTAAAGATGAAACTTTTTGGTTCGATAGTAAAGAATCTTTCGAGAAAATGGAGTCCCAGTTTGGGTTAGGCAGACAAATAGCAATTTATTATCGGCATATAGCGACTCCTGATAAAAAGCCCATGTATGCTGTTATTGATGTTCGGAAAGAAACTCAGGCTCAACCATTATTTGATAATGACATTACCGTCAGGCTTACTTCCAAGCAATTTAATCTTGTTGCAGGGAAACCTGTAACCCATAAATATTTACTTTATAATGGCCCTGTTAAAACTAGTTTGCTTGGTGATTTTAGCAATAATGCAATGGTTAATTCTGAGCAGGTTTCCCGATATACGAATAAACTCGGGCTAAACACCATGACTGATTATCAATCCCCAGGTTGGATTGGGTCTTTTTGCGCCTCTATTTTTTGGACTGATATTGTTATTAAATGCACAAACATGATGCATTGGATTTTGTGGAAAGTTTATCTTGTCCTGCCTAACTTTGGTCTTTGTATCATTTTTCTTACCATTCTAATTCGTGGTCTGATGTTTCCTTTAAGCAGGAAGCAAGCAATCATGAGTATTAAGATGCAAGAACTTGCCCCTGAGTTGAAAAAGATGCAGGAAAAATTGAAGGGTGATAAGCAAGCGATTGGCTTGGCCCAAATGGAATTATATCGTAAATATAATGTTAACCCTTTTGGCACTTGCTGGGTGGTTCTGATTCAAATGCCTGTTTTTATGGGGCTTTATTTTGCCTTGCAAGAAAGCATCCATTTTCGCCTTGCCACTTTCTGGCCTACTTGGATTATCAACCTTGCTGCGCCTGATATGCTGATTAATTGGGGCGCCGCAATTCCTCTAATCAGTAATCCAGAAGACTACGGCGGCTTTTTTTATCTTGGGCCTTATTTTAACCTTCTTCCAATTTTTGCCATTGGTTTGATGGTTTTACAGCAAAAAATGTTTACTCCTCCTCCTACGGATGAGCAACAAGAAGCACAGCAAAAAATGATGACCTATATGATGGTCTTTATGGGTTTTATGTTTTACAAGGTTGCTGCAGGCCTTTGCATTTATTTTATTGCTAGTAGTTTGTGGGGCCTTGCTGAAAGAAAATTGCTGCCTAAATCCAAAACTGGACCTCAACCTTTGTTAGCATCGGCCAATGGTGCAGATATTTCAAAATTAGATTCTAATAACAATGGTAAGTCTGCTAAAAACTTACGGAAAGAACTCGCTAATAAGGCTTTAGAAAAGAGTAATACCGAAAAAACTGCTCTCGATCGTTGGCGTGATTGGTTTAATGATATTCTAAAACAAGCAGAGAAAAAATAACCCATGTTTGGGGTTACCTATTTTGAAACGGGAAATACTTCTTTCACATGACTTGATTTGCGCTAACTCTTCCCCTGCGGGTTATGGCGCTAGGCAGATTATTCGTATTACGGGCGATAAGGCCTTGGATTGCGTTTCTTCCTTTCTTCATTTTAAAATACCCGTTCTTAACATTTCTAAAGGGCTTGTTCCTGCTAGTTTTTTGTTGGATGATTTTCGTTCGGTTGAAATGGATTTCTATTTTTGGAAATCTCCTGCTTCCTACACTGGCCAAGATGTTATTGAATTACATCTCATTTCTAATTCTTGGATTGTTGACTTAGTATTTTCAAAACTCTTTGAATGTGGCTTCAGGCCTGCTAAACCTGGGGAGTTCACCCTCCGTGCTTTTCTCAATGGCAAAGTTGATATTGCGCAAGTTGATGCAATTCATCAGGTTATTGAAGCTTCTACTCCAGATGGGCTGTATAAAGCTCTGGGTAAACTTGCGGGGGGTGTTTTTGATCCCTTGCATAAAGTTAAAGATGATTTACTAAATCTTCTTGCAGATGTTGAAGCTAATCTAGATTTTTCAACTGAAGACATTCTGATTATCAGTTCTGATGCGATACTTAAAACAATTGGCGATATGCTTGCCCAAATAATTGTTTTGGTCAAAAAACTTCAGTCGCGGGGAGTTGGCGATGAAAAAGTTCGAGTTATAATTGTCGGTCTTCCGAATGCTGGTAAATCCTCATTGTTTAACATTTTGGTTAGTGAGCAAAAATCTCTTGTTAGCCCGATTCCAGGCACTACCCGAGATCTGGTCACTTCTAGGATTGATTGGGATGATTCTTTTTTCGAGCTTGTCGATGCGCCTGGAATTGAAGATGGACGGGATTTTATTGAGCGACAGGCTCAGAATTTAGCAGTTAAAGAACTAGGTCTTGCGGATGTTATTGTTTATTGCGCGGATAAGGATCATCAGCAAGTTCTAGGGCTTTTTTTAAAGGCTGATGAAAAATTATTGCTTAAAGTTGCTACTAAAGTTGATGTTTCTGAAGGGCCAGATGATTGGATTCATACTAGCTCTGTCACATCTCAGGGCATCGACCTTTTAAAGAAAAATATAATTGAACTTGTACATCAAAAAAATGGTTCTGCATCTGCTTCAGGCCTTGCTAGAATAAATGGGTATGCCAATCTGTGTCTTGATAATTTACGCAGGGCTCATCATTGTGTTCTTTTTGAAGAACCCTTGGAAATTTTAGCCCTGGAGTTGAGGGAAGCAATTGAGAACTTAGGCCAGATTACCGGGCATGTTTTTACGGATGATCTTTTAGATCGAATGTTTAGTCGGTTTTGTGTTGGAAAATAATTGGTACTTGAATCAACTTAGCCTATGTTTGTGTTTGGGATGATGTTTATTTTCGTATATACTTCAAGCCATGGAAGATCTGCGGCTTTTTCCTTATTGAAAGGACTCCATTCATATGTCTTATAAGCATTCTTTTACTAGGCATAAAACTCGTGAAGTAATGATTGGCAATCGTGTAATTGGTGGAAATAACCCGATTCTTGTTCAATCGATGACCACTCCCGATACACATTTTGTGGAAGAAGTAATTAAGCAAATACATGCCCTTGAAGAAGCTGGTTGTGAATTAATTCGAGTTACAGTGCCCAAGGCTGAAGATGCTCATGCTTTGGGAGAGATTCGAAAAAAGATCGGTATCCCTTTGATCTGTGATATTCATTTTGATTACAAAATGGCCCTTCAGGCAATGGATCATCCGATTGATAAAATCCGTATTAATCCTGGTAATATTGGTGGTTATGATCGATATAGGCAAGTTCTTAGAAAAGCCAAGGATAAAGGTTTACCCATTCGTATTGGGGTTAATGCAGGTAGTTTGGAAAAGGAGCTTGTTGAAAAATATGGGTTCCCCTGCCCTCCTGCAATGGTTGAAAGTGCCCTTCGATATCTTGAAATAGCTGAATCTGAAGGTGTGAAAAATATTATTGTATCTTTAAAATCAAGCGATGTTCTTACGGCTGTTGAAGCCTATCGCATGTTTGCAAAACAAGCCGATTACCCAACTCACATTGGTATAACCGAAGCTGGTAAACCGCCCTACGCTGTTACTAAATCTGCTTGTGGATTGGCTCCATTGTTGCTTGATGGCATAGGCGATACCATTCGAATTAGTTTATTGGGTGATCCTGTCCCAGAAATTCAAGCAGCGTTTGATATTCTTCAAGCAACCCAAAGGCGCGTCCGAAAACCTGAACTTATCGCATGTCCTACTTGTGGCCGGCTTGAAATTGATCTCGAGGGAATCATTGCTCAAGTTGAAAAACGACTCGCAGGGAAAACGACACCGATTAAAATTAGCATTCTTGGCTGTATTGTTAATGGGCCTGGGGAAGCGCGGGAAGCAGATTTAGGTATTGCAGCTGGTAAGGGTAAAGGCGTTATATTTAAAAGAGGCGAAATTGTGCGCCATGTCCTTGAAAGTGAAATGGTGGATGCTCTTCTAGAAGAAGTTGAAAAATGGGAAATTGAAGAAGCTCAAAGTGGCAACTTGATAGTGGAAAAAGGACTTGGTACCCATGAAAAGAAATTTGCGCTTCCTGTTATTAGATAATCATTTATCTTAGTCTCAGCTTTATAATTTAGGTTGATTCACGAGGATTGTTGCACATGCCTGTCCAGTTTTCTTGTAATGCTTGCAAAAAAAAGTTTAAAGCTGCAGATAAATTTGCAGGTAAAACTATTCCTTGCCCTAGTTGCAAAGTTCCTTTAATCGTACCTGCTTTACCGCCAGATAGCATACCTCACGAAATTGTCCCTCCTCAAGCTTCGATTAAAACCAAAAGCCAGGCGGAACAAGATATCGAAGCGATGGCGGCATTAGCACTAGAAGAAACTAAACAAGAAGAAGAAGCAGTTCCTCAATTCATTCAGTTTGAATGTACTTTTTGTGATGAAAAAGTTTCCTTCCCTATCGATTTAGGTGGAAAGCAGGCCCCCTGCCCTGGCTGTAGGAGAATTCTTAAGGTTCCTATGCCAGCAGTTGTGAAAAAATCTGGCCCAGATTGGAAAAAGCAACCTGATAAACGACCTTCTGGTGCTCTACGGAAAGAAGAACCAGAGCTTGAAGGCACATGGAATTCCACCATGGATACCGTTTCCCGCGATGCCTTGCTCGAGGCCGGTGCAATTGTCGAAGAGTTTGAACCTTTAACGCGTGCTGAAAAAATCAAACGCGCTGTAATGGTTTTTGTTGTGATTGTTTCCGGATTATTAGGGTTTCTTTATTATAATTCTTATCGTGGTAAAGTTAACGAAGATGCACAAATTGCCAAAATTGAACTTAGTATAAAAAGTGGCGACCTTGCTAACTCTTCCGGTGAGATCAAGGCTGTTCTCCTTGCTGGTATTGCTTCTTATCGCCTGTCAGAAACTCCTGAAGTTTCTGCTTCAAAAATAAAAAAAACTCTTCAATCTGCTTTAGCTTCTTTGGATAAAGCTGGCTCTTTGTTTGAAAAAGATTTTGCATTACTCGAATTATCCAGATCCATAATCGAATTGGGTGGTGGTAAGGATGATGTGCGGGATAATAAAAAATTAAAATGGGATGAAGTTCAGAAATTTCTAAAGCAACCTTTCGAGTCTTTTACCATACCAGAGATTAAACTCATTGCATTAAAAGAAGCGACTGCTTCATTTATTGCCAGCGGTGAAACAGATCGTGCACTTGCATTTGCTTCGCAAGTTCTTTCTGGTTCTGCGGTTTCTAAAGATAAAAAAATTGATGACCACTCTGATTTTTTAGCTGTGGTGGGTATGGAGTTATTTAAGGCTCAGAAAATCGAGGCGTCAAAGCAAATCTTGGATTCTATCCGAACCCGTTACACTTCAGCTCCGACTACCCCTGTTTCTCCTTTTGCTGCAGCATTCTTTAAAATGGCAGAAAAAGATAAACCATTGCCCTTTGTTGTTGCTAAAGATTCTAACAATGAAGCTGATATATTTTGCCTGCTTTGTGGTGATTTGGCTGATGACAAATTGGAAACTTTGATCGGGTCATCAAATTTTAAAAATGCTGATGCGGTTTTTCGATTAAATTGTTTAACCAAGGTTTCTTTTCTTGCATCAGTTCTTGGCAAAGATGTTTCAGTGCTTAAAGATGAATTGAATCGTATTGTTAGTGAAGGTGTGATGCCCAATGTTGATAGTGTGCAATCCTATTTAGTTCTCTCTGCTATTTCTCAAAGCTTAAAGATATCATCCGATTCTTGGTTTAAAGCATCTGATAAAGTCCCACAGGCTATGAAAGATTACAAACAGATTAAATCCAGGTTTTTACTTGCTTCTTTTCTCGCTAAAGAGGATTTCACCTCTTCAACTCTTGAAGATACGAATAAAATGGAAGCTGCTTCTTTGAGCAAATCAATGGCTTACCGCCATGTTGGTATGAATCCCAAAAATTCTTCTTGGTTTAAGGGGGCGTTGATTAAAGCTTCTGAACCAGAAAAATCCTTTGGTTATGTTGGTATTGCAATCTCCTCTGATAAAAACTTTAAAAAGAAATAAACTTTATAACTGTTTTTCAGGTTTTTGCTATACCTGTGGACTTCTTTTTGAAATAATGAATAAACAGTGAAGATATTCTTGTAAAATGAAGTTTCTATCCTGTTTTTTTCCTTTAATGCTGGGGTTGGGCTAGTCATGAAACGAAGTTTTGCCATTTTTCTTTGTTTAATATTGGTTACACCTATTCTGGTTTTTGCCCAAACGGTCAAAGAAAGAATAGATTTGGATTTTGTAGATGGATTACGAAAACGAGGAGATATTGACCTCGCCTTGGATTATTTGAAAATCATTGAAAAAATGGCTTCTCCTGAATTAAAAGTTAACATTCCACTTGAAATTGCAAGGACTCAATTATCAAAAGCGATTGCAGAACCAGATAAAACCCGAAGACAGAAACTTTATCTTGGAGTCATGGTTGAAATTAAAAAATTTATCAGTGCTAATCCAAAGAGTGCTAGGGTTTCTGAAGCTAAACTTGATCTTGCAAGTTTAACCATTCAGATGGCAAAAACGAAGATTTCTGAAATTTCTTCCCTTCGAACTAATGACGAAAAAGTTGCAAAAGGTAATGAAGCTAAAGCTTTGATTCTTGATTC
>CAMDHK010000090.1 GCA_945897965.1 Candidatus Kuenenia stuttgartensis
TTCCGGCGGTTTGGGTCGCCCTTTCATCACCAACAAAACCAAATGCAAAATGGGTTCCGGCGGTTTGGGTCGCCCTTTCAGGGCTGTTGGATTTTGTTCGTCCCGGTTCCCAGGGCGTTGCCCCGGGCTTTAATGGAGTGCCCCTTTGGGGCGGAAAATGTAGCGCCAACGGCGCGGCCCAACCCCTGCCCGGGGCACCGCCCTGGGTATTCAAACCGCAACCCCACCCCAGCCCTGAAAGGGCGGCCTATCCCATGCCTCAATCTCTTGCGCGTCTCTACATCCATCTTATCTTCAGTACCAAGCACCGCGAGCACCTCATTACCGATGCAGTACGGAATTCGCTGCACGCCTACATGGCCACCGTGCTCCAAAACTTGGGCTGCGATCCTGTGCTCATCAACTCCGTGGAGGATCATGTTCACATTCTTTTTGAACTTTCCCGCACCGTATCGGTCAGCCAGGCGGTGGAAGAGGTCAAAAAATCCTCTTCCAAATGGATTAAAACGCAGGGGAATGAATTTATTAACTTTGCGTGGCAGGCAGGTTATGGTGCCTTTACCGTCAGTGAATCCAACACTTCCTCCGTCCGCCAATACATTACGAACCAACAGGAACACCACCGCAAAAAAACATTTCAGGAGGAATACCGTCTGTTCCTTGAAAAGCATGGGCTGGTGTTTGATGAACGATATGTCTGGGATTGAACGGCAAAATGGGTCGCCCTTTCAGGGCTGTTGGATTTTGTTGGTCCCGTTTCCCAGGGCGTTGCCCTGGGCTGGCATATCCCGCCCCGTCGGGGCTGATTTCATCGAGACCACCCAGAAGGACCGCAAGCGATGAATAAAACCATTGAAGAAATTCTTGCGCCAAAGCCCGAAGCCCGGCCGCGCATCTACGCCTATTCCATCGCAGACAAAGCCCACGCAGGGCTTCTAAAAATAGGCCAGACCATGCGCGATGTGAAACAGCGTGTCGCCGAGCAACTCAAAACCGCCAACATCAAGAACTACACCATTGAACTTGATGAGTCTGCCGAGCGTAACAATGGCACAATCTTCACCGATCACGAAGTGCGCGCCGTCCTCATCAAGAAGGGCTTCGAGAACGCTGAATTGGAATGGATGCGCTGCACGCTAAAAGATATAAAAACTGCTCTCACCGAATTGCGCACGGGTCAAAAGTTTAGCGGTACGCATTCGGAAACTTTCCCAATGCGACGGGAGCAAGCGGATGCCGTTAACAAAACGCATGCTTATTTTCACTCTATTTGGAAGGAGGATATGCACGCAGTCCCACGCTTCCTTTGGAATGCAAAGATGCGCTTCGGAAAGACTTTTACCGCCTATCAGCTTGCCAAGAAGCTCGGGGCAAAGCGAGTGCTCGTGGTTACCTTCAAGCCCGCAGTAGAAGATGCATGGCAGACAGACCTCGAATCCCATGTGGACTTTGATGGCTGGCAATACCTCTCGCGCAATTGCGAAAGCGACCCGACAAAAATAAGTGTCAAGAAACCACTAGTCTATTTCGGTTCCTTTCAAGATTTGCTGGGCCGCGATGATGTAGGGAACATCAAGCCAAACAACACTTGGATTCACAAGATCAAATGGGACTTGGTCGTATTCGATGAATACCACTTTGGTGCTTGGCGAGACACAGCCAAGGAATTATTCGAGGGCGAGGAAGAATCGATCGCCAAGAAAGAGACGAAACTTGAATACACCCCCGGGTTAGAACATGTGAATGAAGACCTCGGTGAACTCTCGGAGCAAGAAACCGATTTTCTCCCGATCATCACGAAGGCCTACCTGTATCTCTCCGGCACACCATTCAAAGCGCTGGCCACTGGCGAATTCATCGAAGAGCAAATCTTTAATTGGACCTACACCGACGAGCAGCGTGCTAAACAAGAGTTTACACAAAGAAAAAATGGTGCGAGGAATCCATACAGCGCAATGCCACAAATGCGGTTGCTCACCTACCAGATGCCCGATGAACTTGTGGCGATTGCGAGTGCCGGAGAGTTTGACGAGTTCGACCTGAACACTTTTTTTGAGGCCTCGGGTACGGGCAAGAGTGCAAAGTTCAAGCATAAGAACGATGTGCAAAAATGGCTGGACATTATTCGTGGCGCATATGCCCCCAGAGCGGTGGAGCACCTCAAGACCGGCACACGGCCACCCTTCCCCTATTCGGATGTGCGCTTGCTTCCTTATCTTCAGCATTCATTCTGGTTCATGCCAAATGTCGCAGCCTGCTTCGCCATGGCCAATCTTTTTGTAGAGAAGCACAATATTTTCTGGCATGAATATGAAGCGATTGTCGCTGCTGGCACCTCTGCGGGCATCGGCTTGGATGCACTGCCGCCAGTGCGAAAGTGTATAGGTAGTGGGTTTGACACTAAGACCATCACGCTTTCTTGCGGCAAACTTACTACGGGTGTGACCGTGCCGCAGTGGTCTTCCATCTTGATGCTACGCAACTTGAAGTCGCCAGAGACTTACTTTCAGGCTGCGTTTCGTGTGCAGTCACCATGGTCTATTAAGAACCCCAACGGCAACAACCCAAACGAAGAGGAAATCCTCAAGCCTGCCTGCTTCGTGTTCGACTTTGCCCCCACACGGGCGCTGCGACAACTTTCTGAATATGGGATTGGACTTTCACCCGGCGAATCAAATCCCGAAAACGCAGTCAAAGATCTCATTTCCTTCTTGCCCGTGCTGGCCTACGATGGCGCCAACATGACGCAGATTGATGCGGGTGGCATACTCGATATTGCAATGGCCGGAACCACGGCCACACTGCTTGCTCGTAAGTGGGAGAGTGCCGTGCTCGTGAATGTCGATAACGACACCCTACGACGCATTTTGGATAATCCCGAGGCAATGGCTGCAGTAGAGCGCATCGAGGGATGGCGTGCGCTGGGCGACAACATCATCGAAACAATCATCAATAAAAGCGACATTGTGAAAGGCTTAAAGGATAAGGCGAAGAAGAAAGACCTATCGGCAAAGGAGAAAAAACAACTCACAGAAGAGGAAAAGGAATATAAATCCAAGCGGAAGATGGTACAAGAAAAGCTGATCAAGTTTGCTACGCGCATCCCAGCGTTCATGTACCTAACTGATTTCCGTGAGAACACGCTGCAAGATGTGATTACCAAGCTTGAACCCGATTTGTTCAAAACAGTTACAGGGTTGACTGTAAAAGATTTTCATTTGCTAGTGCGGTTGAAGGTATTTAATACCGAGCATATGAATCAGGCAGTTTTCGCATTCAGGCGATATGAGAATGCATCGCTACGATACACCGGCATCGAGAGCCATGAGGGGCTAACACACTACGGCCTTTACGATACCGTGGTGGCGCGGATATGAAGGCCAAGAAGAAGACAAAGTGAGCCCCGGATATAACTGATGACACAGATGTTTGAAAAAGATAGAATATTTAGTAGACGTTTTTCTTATCCCTGCATTCTGTGTTGACTGTGGCCAAATACAAAGAGAGAAAAATGACGATAACCATCACACTCGAAGAGGCTCAGGCAAAACTAAAGGACTTTATCCACCAATTGGCACCGGGCGACGAAATCATCATTACGGAAAACCAACAAACTGTCGCAAAATTGGTGAGCGAGAATCCGCAGCATCGGAAACCCCGTGTTCCAGGACTAGGAAAGGGAATGATTTCTCTTCTTAAAGAAGATAATGAACATCTGGAAGGCTTTGCGGAGTACACCCCATGAGATTACTGCTCGACACTCATGCATTCCTCTGGTTCTTCACCGATGATCCGCAACTGAGTGCGACAGCCAAGGCTCTTATCGCCGACCCCACTAACGAAATTTTAGTCAGTCCCGCAAGCTATTGGGAAGTTGCCATCAAGGTCAGCATTGGCAAGTATCCACTGACTGTGCCATTTGAAGAATTCTGGACGGCGGGTATTAACGGAAGCGGTTTTGTCATTCTTCCGATTGCATTACCACATGCCACAGTTCTTTCATCGTTGCCAATGCACCACAAAGACCCGTTCGATCGGATGATAATTTCACAAGCGATTGCAGAACGGATTCCTGTGGTTACCATGGATACGACATTTAATTCTTACGCAGTAACACGGTGTTGGTGAGAAAGAATTAGCGCTCTTAAGAAATCAAAGGTGTTCAACACCGAGCATATGAATCAGGAAGTTTTCGCATTCAGGCGATATGAGAATGCATCGCTACGATACACCGGCATCGAAAGTCATGCGGGGCTAACACACTACGGCCTTTACGATACCATGGTTGCGCGAGAATGAGTGCAACCGTCGCTCACGCATCCGGCTCTGAAAGATGTATCTTCCCTCCGTGGCTAATCTTCTGCTTTACTGATTCTTTTCCTAATGAAGCATCTGGAAATCTTTGCTATTGAGAAGGGCCCACATGAAATCCTGAATAGCTTCTGCGCGTTTGTCTGCGGGTGCGGATTTCAAAAACGCTAGCGATAAATCTATCTCTTTTGCATTAGGCAACCTTGCGAAACACCAAAGGTATAAATCACTTACCAACTCGGCATCTGGCGTTTTAAGCCTCACTGCAACAGCAGGCCGTGCCGCTGGGTTTTGCAATCTGCCCATGATGCTTTTGCCATTGATGAAGTGAAGCGCCTGCAACATGTTTGAACCATTGTCGCGTTCGCATTCGCAAGCATCCATGCGCTGAGGTTTGCCAAAGAGTTTAAGGAAAGAACTTTCGACATTACCATCGGGAAGCTGCGCAGCACGAAACCCACCGGGTGCGCCACTATAATTTTCAGGCACGCCTGTGGCTTGTACCAAAGAATCGAGAAGCGCTTCCGCAGGAATCCGCCTAGGGATCATGCGCGAAAAATTCTGCTCATCATGCTTATTACTATCGTTACTAATGCTGCTGCGCTGATAAGTTTCAGATGAAACAATGCGTTGCATCAGCTTTCTGATGTCGTACTTATTATCGATGAAATCTTTGGTAAGTGCATCCAACAGAGCTGGATTAATAGGGGGATTGGTACTGCGAATATCATCGACTGGATCGATAATGCCCCGATGGAAAAAATAACTCCAGACACGATTCGACAAGCCACGTGCAAAGAAAATGTTGTCAGGCGAGACAAGCCAAGAGGCGTAAGCATCTCTGCGATCAACACCTGGGGTTTGCTTGGGCTCTGCACCCCCTAGAAATCGAGGAGGCTGAGCCTGACCTGTGCGGGGATTGGTTGCAAAACCTGCGGGCAAGTTTAAATGCACCACCTTAGTGTTGGGAACATTCTGATAACGGGAATCTTGACGCATTGCAACTTGCGAAAAGAAGCTTGCAATGCCGAAGTAATCCGCTTGTGTCCAGTTTTCCATCGGATGCGGATGGCATCGTGCACATAACATCCTTACGCCACAAAACACCTGAGTCACCCGTTCCACGGTATCATTCGTATCTTTACTAATGGTGAAATAAACGGAAGCTGGATCGTCATTAATACCACCCCTTGATGTAACCAATCGGGTCGCTAATTTATCCATGGGCATGTTGGAAGCAACTGCACTGCGGATGAATTCACGAAACATGTAAACCGATTGCGAGCTGGCGGAATTGCGCGAGTTCTGCAACAAATCGCCCCATTTCAGCGACCAATGATCGATGAACTCCGGCCTTTCAAATAACGCTGCTATCGCTTCGTTACGCTTGTTTGGATTCTTGTTCGCAAGAAATGATCTTGTTTCATCAGGCTTCGGTTGCACCCCGATGAGGTCAACATACACCCTGCGAAGAAAATCTTCATCCGAGCATAATCCAGATGGTTTGATTTTAAGATGATTCAGCTTATCGATCACTGCACGATCGACGATATGGTTTTGCGGTACGGGAGTTGGAACAAAACCCTTGGTATCTATAAGCACAAGCACGCCCGTTGCAGCAAAGGTTCGCTCGAACCTTCCAACGATTGCGGTTTCGCCCGCATCGCCTGCGGTGACCATGCCCTGTTCATCAACCTTGGCGAATTGATCATTGTTTACCGTAAAGATACCAAGCTTGGTAACATCTCTGGTCGAGCCATTATTGTAATCAGCAACAAGCTGGAGCTTATGTTTCTGGCCTGGTTGCAAAACAAGTTTCTGAGGCATCATACGAACGCCAGTAACCTGCAAGGTATCTTTAGAATCATCAGGAGTACCCTGGCGAATCCAATTAACCATGATGGTATCTGAGAGGCTATTTTTGGCAAAGCGTACACCTCCCTCATGGGCCGCATCCCCCCTGCTTTTCGCAACAATCAAACTGGCATCGGGTTTTAAAATATCAACTCTTCTGCCAAAGAACTCACGGGCGATCGAGGGATAATCCAACATTGGGTCGGAACCCCGAAGCGACAATTTAAATCCGTTTTTCCCAAGCGAATAGCCATGGCATGCGCCTGCATTACAACCCGATTGCGAAAGCACAGGCATCACTTCATGCAAGAAACTGTACTTTGGTTCTTCCATGGGCAGTTTAACTTCAACAGGAATGGTGCTTGTTTTCCCCTGCACGGTAACCGAAATCATCGTTGCGCCATTGGATACAGGATGAACCCAGCCATTTTCATCAACGCGAGCGATGGCAGGGCCAGCACTAACAAACTTCGTATCCTTAGACAAATCGAGGGTATACCCCTCTGCAGAAGTGCCCAACACTTGCAGCGATCTTGGCTGCCTCATGTGGGTAAGAACCATCGAGGTTGGCGAGATATGCACAGGCCCCGCTGGTAAAGCATCTGCTGCAACTTGAAAACCAAGAACCGTTAAAAGCAATGTTATATTCATTTTACTAGCCTCTATATATCTATTGTTATTTTGGTGCGGGCTTTAATACCAACACCAGTTCAACCTCTTTACTATTCACCTTTATTGTAGGTGCCTTGATATCTGGCACGCCTGATGCAGTAAGTTTTATACCTTTGTATTCGTTGGGCATTAGTGTGGCGGGAAGGATTATCTTGCCATCAAATTCGTTTTTATCTGCCTTTACAAGTGCAGGCTCAAACTTAGCCCCGGCAGGCAAACCCGTTGCAACAAGGGTAACATCCCCCACCAAACCATCGTTGCGCGCGACTTTGCCCTTAAAGAGAAACTCTGAACCTTTTTTAGCATCAAACAGCGCTTCCAGCTTCCCGGGCTTTTCAATCGAAACCACCAAAGGAATTCGTAAAGGCAATCGGAGAACAGGGGCATAAGCAGTTGCAAGCACTACTTGCTTATTTGCACTTAGCAATTCTGCCTGAAGGGTGATGTCGAAAACAGATACAGGAAATGGCCCAACGGGAACTAATACTGAAACGGTTGCATCGCTGGCCTTAGCTGCAACTTCAACAGCCTTCTCGACTTTAAGCGCAACCTTGGGATCGGGCTGGTTATTCACCTTCGGAGGGTTTTGACTAGTGATAAGCGTTAGTCGAACAACGCTAGCAAGATCTTCCCTATTAACTTTAACTGGCAGATTCATTTTCATGCCCGGTACGAATGCGATATTCTTAGGTAGATTGTTCCAAGCGATCGAAAGACTGGGGGCTTTTTCGGAAACGGGCGCAACTGCTATTTCACTCGCCATCCATGGTTGCAATCTTTGTAATGGGTGGTTCAACACTCCGACTTCAGAACTTATACCTTTATCATTTTTGCCTATCAGAGTTGTAACAATAGGCAGGGTTGCTTCTGTATTTGTTTTCACCGTGATGAGTGCGCCATCGCCTTCAGGTGGAATCACATTACCTTCGATCTTTACACCTTTGGGCAATTGGGAAAACTGAACATCTATTTTTCCTGCATAGCCATTGCGTATGGCCCAAACAGGAAAAACCATGTTGCTGTTAGTGCCAAGAGAAAACCTCTGAATAGGGGTGATCAAGTTAATCTTGGCGGATGTTTCTGGGGTGCTAATATCTTCAATCCCAAGCCTGTAATTTGCTTTGGGCCCACCCCTTCCTTGAGAATCAATCACACAAACCTGAATGGAAGTAATGGCATCGGGCACGGTAAATTCTAATAGTGGGTCGGAAGAACCGGGCCTGTCTTCAGCTCGGGCGATCTCAACACCCTTATCATTTCTCAGCACCAACCCTGCATCAACTGCAGAGCCAATTCTTTCTGCGAACACATCGAATCGTAGTTTTGATTTAGGGCTGCATGTTAACAGATAACGATCTTCTTCATTGGGTTGCAAAAGCTTGCCATGAACCATCAAAGGCAACCCCTTTAATTCCTGCATAGGGGGCGCTTGGGTTTCTACATATTCTTGCGACGATCCGGATTGCACGAAAGGCCGCATCCCAGACCATTTCCCCTGAGTCGGCCAAGGAAGCACCACCGAACCCGCCCCTTTTGTGGTTGGCATATTTAACTTGGCAACAGGCATATTACCCATCAGTTCGACCGCTTTTACCTTACCTTCTGCAACCACAGTAGGAATAACCTGGTCAAAAAACTCCCACTTGCCAACCTTCATGCGAAACAACCCGGGCGCACCCGCAGCGTATTCGAGATCGTGTAGCGCAATGGTGTAGGTATCATCTTCGGGCAGGGTGATTTCTAATCGGGTATCGCCAAACAAATGGGGCACGGGCCAAGACCATGCAACTTGTAGTTTCTTCGAGTTGTAAAGATGCAAAACCGGTTGTAGTTTAGAACCAAGTTTTTGTGCTTCCACTTCCACCATCAATTGCTGGCCTTTGGTTCCCTGAAACTTTGTTTCTAAAATCTGGCTACCTGAAATGGTGCCATGCATTGCGATGGGTAATGGTTGATCGATGGAAACCGCAAAGGGTTTTTGTACGAGATGATCGATACCCAAAAGCACAGGTAGGCTGACGCCACCTTCTGCAACTAAACTACACTGGTAAAACCCGGGAACGATATCAGGGGGCAAGGTGATATCGAAGCTAGCTTTCTTTTCGGTTGAACCTGTTTTAAGAACAGGGGTGACATTAAAAGGGAGCAACAGTTTTGGAGATTTACCAAAACCATCACCATCGAATACTAGAGTTGTAACCGCGCCAACTTGTAAACCTCTTACATCCACGGTGCGAACCAAGGGTTCAGAGGCATTTGCGATAAAAGCCAGAAAGAACAAGCTGAAAGTTAATTGCAGGAATCTGTTCATCTCTCACTCATTCCCAATTAAAACTTTAACATGACTCTTTGCAATTGAAATAATTATGATCAGGAGAACAATTGGCGGATCGGTTCTGCTTCGACAAGGCGAACAGGTCTATCGCCTGGCCCGGGCATCATGGTGGTATCAAGATTAATACCCATGGCATGATAAATCGAAGCAAGAATTTGCGGTGGTTCTACAGGGAAGTCGTTTGGTCGCGCACCGATCTTATCGGTTGAGCCAATCACCTGACCGCCACGGATATTTCCACCTGCCAAGAAGTTAGTCCAAGCATTGGGATAATGATCTCGCCCGCCCTTGGGGTTGATTCTAGGGGTTCGGCCGAACTCGCTTAGCACTGCCACCACGGTTTCTTCGAGTAATCCCCTTTGTTGAAGATCTTCTAGAAGGGCGGTGTATGCCATATCGAACTGAGGGCAAAGAAGCCTTTCGTAATCGAGGTAGGTATTATTAAGGCCGCCACCATCAGCGTGCATATCCCAACACGAAAGATTGAACACGGTATCAAAATGATTGACGGTAACAAAGCGCACGCCATTTTCGACCATTCTGCGTGCCATCAGGCAGCTTTGGCCGAAGGTGTTGCGACCATAGCGATCACGCTGCTTTTCGTTTTCTTGGTTCAGATCAAAAGCTTGCTTTGCCTTGGGCGAAGTTAAAAGCCTGAAAGCCCGATCGTATGCACTGTCATGCATCTGGGTGCTGCGGGATTCGGTTCTGCGTTGAATATCATCGAGTTGGGTAAGAAGTTGTTTGCGTGCATCGAGCCGGTTATTGCCTTGCCCTTGCGCCACTTCAAGATCACCCACTTTAAAATCTTTGTTAGCAGGATCAGAGTTAAGGAAGAAAGGCTCATGGGCGCTGCCCAAATAACCTGAAGTCTGGCCATGCAATGGACCAGCGCCTGTATTACCAATCGGACCGGGAAGCACGATATTGGAAGGCAGTTCGCTCTTTTGGCCATACACTTTGGAAATAACGCTACCAAGGTGGGGCTTAACGCTATCTGCGTTAAAATCATGGCCCGTCATCATCCAGCGCTGCCCGTTTTCGTGGGTCGCACCAGTGCGATGATGCAAGCTTCTAATCAAAGCAACTTTGTCCATCATCTTGGACATCATTGGGAAGTGTTCGCAGATCTGTATACCGTTTACATTCGTCTGAACGGGTTTGAATTTGCCTCGTACTTCAGCAGGTGCATCGGGTTTCATATCCCAAGTATCGAGCTGACCAGGCGAACCAACCAAAAAAATCGTGATACAGTTGCGAATCTTCGCATCTGAATTCTTAACCGCACCCAAGGCTTCCAACTTGAACAGCGTAGGCAACGAAAGCGTTGCCATGCCTGTTGTTCCCAACTGCAGGAAACTGCGCCTTGATGGGCCTTCGCACAAAGGAACTCGCTCTTTTCCAATATTTAGCATGGCTATGGCTCCGTTATTATCAAATGGGTTATCTATGCAGTACGGTGGGGGAACTAAATATTGAAGGTTATTTTGTTGGATACTTCAACAAACTTACTATTGGTGAATTCGCCTTGAGCATCTTTTTTGTAATCAACATACTTCCACATCTGAAGTACTGCTTCGTGACTACCTTTAGTGGAAAGTTTGGGTTCGTAATTAAGCATGGGCCTTGCATTGTGCACATTAACCTCTTTGCCGTTCTGGGTGATGACCCAGCGCAAAAGAGAACCCCAGTCGTTGGTAACTTCAGAACGCAAAAGCTTGGGACCATCGATGCGGATTTCCGATTTCGGAGTTCCTTCAAATTTCTGTTCCATGGCGTGATCTCCATTTATAGGCGGGGGAGGCGTGATCTTTAATAAGGCGGGACATCCTAAACCTATATGCTAAAATTCTACCTTTTGGCGTTGATTCAAGCAATAACTAATATCGTCAAAAAAAAGCCAAAACTTAATAGCTGGGCTTTTGCTGCAATATTAACGACTTTAACGATTAACCATTAAAGCCTTTTCTGCCTGCTTTTACCGCTTTATAGCACTCAATGATTCAAAATCAGTTTCTTGCAGCTGTTTAGCAATATGATCAATTTGATCGGTTGCAAAATTCAGATGGCGTACATTAGGGTTCAGCTTATTGGCAATTCCCTTGTCATAAAGCTTGTCATAATAACCTAAAACTAGCCGGGCTACGCCAGCAAAGTCTTTTTGTTCAAGTGCACAAAACGCTTTCTCAGAACAATCTGGCCCTAATCTTTTCTTAATATTGTTGATCGAATTTCGCAGCCCTTCAACTTCGTTTTCACCATAATCAGCTTTCAATCTTTCAACACGCACATCAAAAGGCAGATTAATGATCATCGAAGGGGCCAGCGATATCCTTTTCCAAAACAATTCGGGGAGTATGACTTTGCCTACTGAACGACTTTCATCCTCGACCCAAACCCTGCGTTCCAAATCAAAATCTTTCAATTGCATAGCAAGAATATTTTCGAATTGCTCATTGGAAGGTTGTGGATGTAACTGCCCAAGGGCGCCAAACGCAGAACCCTTATGATGCGCCAACCCTTCCAGATCAATAACCTGCTCACCTAATGTTTTCAGTTGGTGAAGGATTGCAGTTTTCCCCGAACCTGTCCGCCCACCAAGCACCACATAATTAAGAGGTTTATCAAGAACTTCAAGCACATGATTACGAAACGATTTATACCCGCCTTGAAGAATAAACACTTCATGTTCAAAAAGATTAAACAACCATGCCATGCTTTCGCTACGCATACCGCCACGCCAACAATGTACAAATACCTTGTTGTCTTTCAACTTGGGTTGAATGAAACGCACAAAGTCGCACATCTTCTTGCTCGCAAAATCGAGCCCTAGTAGGGTTGCCTCGCGTTTGCTTTTTTGCTTATACGCAGTCCCCACAATTTCGCGTTCAAGGTTATTGAACAAAGGAAGGTTAACCGTCCCGGGTATGCGCCCATGTTCGTACTCACCCTCGCTTCTTACATCGAGTGCAAGATGCCCCTGCGATTGCTCTAAAAACTCAGTTATTCCCAATTGATGTACCATGATGTTAATATAGTGGTAATTAATCCAAAGAAGTCCAGTCCGCAATCTTTAAGCTTATTTTTACCTCACTTATTCTTGTGAATCGGGCAAAATCAGTTACCATAGAATTTTGAATCGGGCCTGAATACTCTCTGGAGCGACCATGCGAAAATACCTGCTTACCATCCCCTGCATTCTTCTTTGCTTCTCGCTTTGCCTGGCTCAAACTCCCAAATCCACCATCATTCAAGATAACTGGGATGCTGCCTACCTCGAAGGCATACGCTGTGGCAACTTCCATTCAATCGTCAAAGAAATCATCCAAACCGATGGCACAAAACATTTTGAAACCCGACTCGAAATGCAACTCATGCTAAAACGCTACAAATCTGTTGTCGCAATGAAAATGGATACGGAAATGGTTGAAGACCAAGAGGGTAAAATTAAATCCTTCCGCATGATTCAACACCTCGATAAAGGCCAGGCAATTCAGGAAGGCGAAGTCAAAGATGGCAAACTATGGCTGAAAGTGCCAGGAGTTCCCGAACCCCGTGCCCTAAATTGGAACGACAAAGCCATAGGCGTTTACAAACAAGAAAAACTCCCGTTGTTGATGAAAGCCAAGGCGGGCACCAAGTTTGATTACCTCAACTTTGAACCAAGCCTGATGCAAACGGTTCGTATGCAAGCCGAGCTTTTTCCCAAGGAAGAAGTGGATTTCTTAGAGACAGATAAAAAGAATCCTGCAAAAGCTACCCGTGAAAAAGTGGGGCTCATGCGCTACGAAGTCGCACCAGATAAAGTAACCATCTTTGGCAGCGCCCTGCAGCTTCCCAAAATGGTTTCCTGGGTGGGCGATGATTTCATCCCTAGGCGCTCGGTGATGGAACTTCCCGGCATAGGCAATATCTTTCTCTATCGCACCACCAAAGAATTCGCTCAAAAAGACGATGGCGACTTAGCAGTTCTTCCCGACATCGGCCTTAACACCATGATCACGCTGGATAAAAAAATCCGCGATGTCCACCACCGTGAAGAAGTCACCTACCAGTTTAAACTTGAAAACATGGAAGGGGCTTCCGCATTTACCGTGGATGGCAGACAGAAACTTAAAAAGCTGGAGGATGGCTGGTTTGAACTTAAAGTACTGGGGAATGTAGGGCTTGAGGAAAAACAACCTGCGAAAGATTTTCTCGATTCAAGCTACTTTCTCGAAAGCGCAGATGCCAAGGTGAAAGAACTCGCTGCCAAAGCGGTGGGCAACGAAACCGATGAATTAAAGAAGGCACGTAAAATCGAACGGTTTGTATTCGACAACATGAAGGGCTCTAGCTCCGTAGGTTTTGCCACCGCTGCACAAATCGCAAAAGATCTTCAAGGCGATTGCAGACAACATGCCATGCTGATGGCAGCCATGTGCAGGGCCGCGGGGATCCCCTCGCGCACCGCATTGGGGCTGGTGTATGTGGAAGATTCAAAAACCCGCAAGCCTCAACTTGGGTTTCATATGTGGGCTGAAGTCTATGTACAAAATGCATGGGTTGGTATGGATGCGACCTTGGGCGAAGGACTCGTGGGGCCGGGGCATCTGAAAATTGCAGATCATAACTGGCACGATCAACAAACCCTTGCACCACTTCTTCCCGTTATCCGTGTCATGGGCAAGGTTAAAATCAAAGTGATCGAAGCCAAGTAATTACCCTTCCTTAAATTCATCGGATAGCATCATGAACTTTATCAAAATACTATTTCTCACTATTCTCACCTTCATGCTTTTAAACACTTGCATCAAGGCAGAAGAAGCCGCACCAAGGTGGAACATCCTTTTTATCTTTGCGGATGACTATGGCCGTTATGCCAGTTGCTACAAGGGAATCGATGGCAGGCCCACAATTAATGATGTAGTCAAAACCCCGAATATCGATCGTGTTGCAAGGGAAGGAGTATTGTTTAAAAACGCCTTTGTGAACTCCCCCTCTTGCACCCCATGCAGAAGCTCAATGCTTTCGGGAAGATACTTTTTTAACACTGGCCGTGGGGCGATTCTTAACGGTGCAATCTGGGATTCTTCGATTCCTACCTATCCTTTAATGGTACGCGATAGTGGTTATCACATAGGAAAATCGTATAAGGTTTGGAGCCCTGGAACGCCCACAGACGCACCCTTTGGTGGGCAACAATACGCTTATGAAAAAGCAGGCAGGGCACCCAATAACTTCTCCGAAGAAGTTACTTCGCGCATTGAAAAAGGTGCTTCTCTCGAGCAAGCTCGCCAAGAAATCTTGTCTCAGGTCAACAAAAACTTTGAAGACTTCTATGCTGCAAATCAACAGGGCAAACCTTGGCATTACTTTTTAGGTGTGACCACCACGCACCGCACCTGGGTCAAAGGTTCTGGAAAAAAACTCTGGAACATCGAACCCGATTCTCTTCAGAGAAAACTCCCCAAGTTTCTTCCCGATGTTCCTGAAGTCCGCGAGGATGTCGCTGATTATCTGGGCGAATGCCAGGCGGTTGATGCCTATGTAGGCGTTCTCCTAAAACAACTTGAGGAAAAGAAACAGCTTGATCGCACCCTCATCATCATCAGTGGCGACCACGGTATGCCAGGAGTGCCTTCGGGTAAATGCAACCTCTATGATCATGGTGTTGGCATCGCGATGGTTGCCAGGGTTCCAGGAGGCAAAGGCGGTAGAATCATCAACGACTT
>CAMDHK010000091.1 GCA_945897965.1 Candidatus Kuenenia stuttgartensis
GCCCCACAGTACCTGCATTGCGCCGGTATGAAGAGGGATAGCTCGGCCCCCAAGATTTCTTATTCGTCTAACTATATCAGCATTGGTGTCATTGGTTAGAACTTCCCTGACAATAGCAAGAGTATCGTCATCAGTAATTCTACGACCTGCAATTTTTTTTGGTTGAAGGCCTTGCTTGGCCATAGCTTGGTCGATTGCTTTGCCCCCACCGTGAACCAAAACTGGGAACATGCCAGCAGTTTCCATTAGAACCAAGTCTGCTAAAGTGCTGTTTAGGCAGCTTGAATCATCCATGATGCTTCCGCCTAATTTAACTACCACAATTTTTTTTCTAAAGGCCCTGAAATAATCCAGTGCCTCTACCAATGCCTCAGCTTTATGTAGTGCATTCATTTTTATTAAACCTAGGTAATAAATGGTAATAATAGGGCTGATTTCTAAGATGTCAACACTTCTAAGTGTTAATTGTCATTTGTTTGGAAATTTGATGTGGAATAAAAATATTAAATGGTATAATCGGATAGTGTTTCCTATTTTTATTTGGAGAATATTATGAAAAATCTTGTTTTTGCTGCTTTTGCGTTGTTGTTTTTTGTCGGATTAGTTTCTGCTGCCGATAAACCTGCTAAAGAAATTACTCTTAAGGGTGAAATTAATTGCACTAAGTGTGCCTTAAATGAATCCGCAGATTGTGGTCATGCCATTAAGGTTTCAGAAAAAGGCAAAGTAGTGCTCTATTACTATAAAGATAATGGCAAAGCAGAATCTTATCATGATACGATTTGCAATGGGCCTGCTAAAGGTTCCGTAAAAGGCGTTGTGCTTGAAAAAGATGGCAAGAAGTGGATTGTTCCAGCAAAAGATGGCGTTAAGTACGACTGATTTTCATCTTCTTGTGTTTTATTTTGCCGTGATTGGTTCTCCAGTCGCGGCTTTTTTGTTGGTTACCATGCTACAATAAATTGTTATCATCATTGTGGTCTATCCAAGGAGGAGATAACTGAATGAAAGTGATTCTTGCAAATCCAAGAGGTTTTTGCGCTGGTGTTAACATGGCTATCGAAAGCCTGGAAAAAGCCTTGGCAAAATTTGGCTCGCCTATTTATGTTTATCATGAAATTGTTCATAATAGGCCTGTGGTAGACCGGTTCAGTAAAAAAGGTGTCGTTTTCGTTGATAAAATTGATGATATTCCTGAAGGCTCTACTGTTTTATATAGTGCACACGGCGTCTCTCCGACCATCAGGTTGGACTCTCAAAAACGAAATCTACTTGCGATTGATGCCACTTGTCCGCTTGTTACCAAGGTTCATAAAGAAGCTGTAAAATTTGCAAGTGAAGGCTACACCATTATTTTGATTGGCCATGAAGGGCACGACGAAGTGCTAGGTACGATGGGTGAAGCGCCAGGAAGTATTGTTCTGGTGGAAGATGTTCAAAGTGCAAACAATTTGGTTCTTCCTAAAGATACTAAGGTTGCGTTTTTGACTCAAACAACTTTAAGCGTTGATGAAGCACAGGTTATTATTGAGGTATTGAAGAAAAAATTCCCAAATATCATCGGGCCAACCAAGGATGATATTTGTTATGCAACTCAGAATCGGCAGGAAGCAGTTAAGGAACTTGTTCCTGAAGTTGATCTTGTTTTAGTTCTTGGAAGTCAAAACAGCTCTAATAGTATGCGTCTTTCAGAACTTGCAATATCCTTTGGTAAACCTGCTTATTTGATTGATTCTGTCAAAGAGATTAATCCCGAATGGCTGGTTAATACTGAAATTGTTTTAATTACTGCTGGTGCCAGTGCCCCTGAAGATGTTGTTGAAGAATGTGTTGAATGGCTCAGAATTAATTATAATGCCCAAGTTGAAAACAGAATTATCCGGGAAGAACATGTTCAGTTTCCCTTGCCTAGAGAGTTGAGAGTTATTTCCAATTCTGTTTCGTAATTGATTGGAACCAAATTTGGATAACTTCATCAAGCATCTTGTAGATTCAAGACTTCCAATTCTTCCTGTGAAAAAAGATTTCAAGATAGGATGTATAGGATCTGGTTTTATTATGAAAGATTGCCAGATCCCTGCATATAAAAGCGCGGGATTCCATGTGTCTTGCATCTCTTCAAGATCTAAAGATAAAGCAAAAGAAGTGGCTTTAGATCATAATATCCCAGTCGTGTTTGATTCGATTGATGAAATGCTTGAGTATGGTGATTTTGATATTTTGGATATTGCGGTTCCACCGGAAGCCCAACCAAAAATTATAATGAAGGCCCTTGAGCAATCTAAAAAATTGCGGGGAATTTTAGCCCAGAAGCCTCTTGCCATGGATTTGCTTCCTGCAAAAAAATTGGTTGATGCGTGCAAACAAAAGTCAGTCACTCTTGCAGTTAATCAAAATATGCGATTTGATCAATCGGTAAGGGTTGCTAAATCTCTTTTAAATTCAGGTAAACTTGGAGATATCGTTCTGGCTACCATTGAAATGCGAGCTATTCCACATTGGATGCCTTGGGCCCAAGGTTTAAAATCACTTTCAACTTTTATCATGAGTATTCATCATTTAGATACTTTTCGCTATTGGTTGGGGAACCCAAACCGCGTTTTTGCTAGTACGACCAAAGACCCAAGAACTAAATTTTCGCATACCGATGGCGTTAATTTATACATCCTTGAATACGATTCCGGAGCCCGCGCTTCTTCTTGGGATGATGTTTGGGCGGGGCCTGCCAAGGAAGGTGCGGGCGAGGATATTTATATTCGTTGGCGCATTGAAGGTACTCTTGGTATGGCAAAAGGTACCATCGGTTGGCCTAAATATCCGGAAAAAATTCCAAGTACCTTGGAGTTCACCACTGTTGGTGACAATGGTAAATGGCATTCGCCAGTATGGAATGAAGTTTGGTTCCCAGATGCTTTTGTTGGCACAATGGCTCAATTATTGCGTGCGGTCGAATTGGGGATCGAGCCCGAAATCAGTGGTGATGATAACTTGTTAACTATTGCTTTGTGCGAAGCGGTTATGATTTCAGCCTCAACGCACCAAGCAATAAACCCTAGCGCTTTAATTGAATCAAATTAATCGAGTCTGGATGAGAGCGAATAGTTTGTATAATCCCCGAGGCTTTGTTTAAAGTTTCAAGGTATTCATCGTTAGGATTCGAATCTGCAACAATCCCGCCTCCCGCTCCAAATTGCAGCCATTTTTCTGAGGAAAATATACTTCGTATCAAAATGTTTGTGTCCATGGATCCGTCAAAACCAAGATACCCTACGCTGCCGCAATAAATCCCGCGGGGTGATGTTTCTAACTCGGAGATTATTTCCATCGATCGTATCTTCGGGGCTCCTGTAACAGATCCCCCCGGAAAACATGAAAGCAATAAATCCAGGGCGTCATACTCCGGCTTTAGGTTGCCCGTAACTTTGGAAACTAAATGGTGTACATTGGAGAAGGTTTCAAGTTTGCAAAGTTCTTCAACTTGAATGCTTCCGAATGAGCAAACTCGCCCCAAATCATTTCTGAGTAAATCTACAATCATTACATTTTCAGCTCTGTCTTTAGGGCTATTTAGAAGGGAATTAGCCATCTCGATATCTTCTTGTTCTGTTTTTCCTCTGGGCCTCGTTCCTTTAATTGGACTTGTTATTACTTTGTTATTTTGGAGGGTTAGAAATCTTTCAGGAGATGCGCTTAAAATATTGCCCATCGAAGTAGTTAGATAGCATGAAAATGGGGCAGGGGATGTTTTTGAAAGTAATTCGTAAAGCAATCGGTCATCGCAAAATTTTGGATGCCAGAATCTTTGTGATAAATTGATCTGAAAAGAATCTCCTGCATTGATGTATTCAATACTTTTTTCAACACTTTTCATGTAGTCAATTGCGGAATTGTCACAATAAAAATGCTCGTCTTCATATAACCTGAATAAATTTTCAGGAGCTTTATAGCTTAATTCTTTCTGACTTAAGTTTATCAGATGGTTTTTCGTTGGAGTTTCTAGCAGTTTAAGAACCATATCGGCACGATTTTTAGCACGAAGCATCTGTAAATATTCAGTCGTTTCAGGAAATCCAGTTGAAACCAGCCAGACTTCCTCTTTTCGTAAATCAAATGATAGAACCCAGTCGTAAAAGCCTATTGATAAGTCAGGCGATTGGATAAAAGCTTTGCAATCCGAAGGTAGTTTTTCTATTTGTTTTGATAATCCATAGCCAAATAACCCTGCCATCCCCCCTTGGAATGGAGGGACTCCATCCGTAGGTTTTATTTTCCAACGGCTATATTCGCTTCTTAATGTTTTTAATATATCGCTTGGTTGTTGTTGTTTTGTGTCTGCTTGCTTTTCCAATACCTTAAAAGGATCTGCAGTTAAAAAAGCATAATCACTGCCGCTAGCGTTTCCTTCAAGAAATAATAATCTAGGAAGATTTTGCAATCTTAAAAAAGCCTCGCTTTGGCTTATTGGCATACTTATTTTTTTAATGTACGGTGTAATCACTATTCAGTCTTTTCTTAGATCGTAAAGTTCTTATTCTGTTTTTCTGTCAACCATCGGATTACGATGGATTGTTTCTTCTCGTGTTAAGAAACCCCACTGTAATTCCTGATCTTGAGTGTAATTTTTTCCCAGTGTAATTGCAGTCATCGCTTTACAAAGTTCAAATCCTAAATAAAAGGAATGGGATTCATCTATTTCTTCCGTTTTTTTTACTCCCTCAATTAATTTGTAAGGATCTTCACCCATCAGATGAATGTTTTTATTCATGATGTGGATTAATCCGTCTTCGGCAAATATCCGGAAATTCTTGTCCTTTATTTCCGACTTGAATCGGTTAAGTGTTTCCATTCCATGCCTTCGCTCTGTGGGATCTCGTAGTAATAGTAATCCCGGTTCTAATCGCTTGGGAATTACTTGCTTTGTGATGGCATGAAACATCAGTTTTCTAGCAAGATCTATCTCTTTGACCGAAGTCCTGCACCAGTTAATAACGGATGTAGTTAAAACGCTTTGAATATTTAGTTCCTGGCATATTGCAATTAATATTGCATTGATCCCAGAAGAATCTGAATCTGTTAATTCGGTAACATTTCCAATTCCCATCATCATGGGAATCGTAGGATAAAGTTCCCTGGCTTTATAATACCCGAGTAATGATTTTGCGAAGCCAAGCCCTATGGGTTCAAGAATAGAGTCGATTCTAAATTTACGGTTCCAACTCAATAGTTTTTCAACAGATTTATTTAAAGTTTCTGGTTTGCCTGGTTCTTTTGGTATCAGAACAAATTCGCATTCTAAATGTTTGGCAATTTCAAGATTATCTTCGTTGATACTTAAAACCAAATCTGCCCCTGCATTAACTGCGCTTTCTACTTCCGCTGGATTAAAACTATCGATGGAAACTTTGATATTTAGGTTTTTTAGTCTTTTAACACATTCCCCAACTTGTTTCCAAGGTGTGCCAGGATTCATTCCTAGATCAATAATATCCGCACCCTGTGAAGTAAGATAGATGGCCGTAGTCTCAATCTCTTCCAAGGATAAATCAGGCGCATGATTTATTTCCGCTATTATCTCGATGTTGTACTTACCATAATCAGGGTTCGTTGCATTAAAATTTCCAACCTTTAAAAAGGTAGGTAAATCTCGAAGGTCTTTGGGGCCTTTAATGCAAGGAATGCCTGTTTGAATTTCTAAAATTTTTGTTTCTCCTCTGCATAAGCCAGGGATTATTATTTTGTCGGGTTTGTTCGTTATTTTTAAATGTGAACTGATCCATTCAATGGTTGCCAATGCTGCTACATTTATTGGTAATGTGTTAATTTCCCAATCAAATGGTAATGACTCTGTCATCCTGGAAAGCAAATCCTTGAGTGAAGGGCTTGCTAGCTTGCCTGTTACAAATAGTAACTTATCCTTGGACATTTGGTGTTTGCCTGAAGAATCTTATGTATGGTCTTATTTTACTGAAAAAACCACGCGTTTCTTGATTTAATTCATTAATAACTATATTTGATCTAGTCGGGGCATTGGTTGCTAAGGATTTTCCTTGATGTAAGTTTTCCAAAGCTGCAAAACTTTTGTTTTTTCGGGACCCGTCACAAGATTTGGGTTGCCAAAATCTTGATTTGTAAGCGATTTTAAACATAAATATGCAGAATTACGAACCCATGCTGAATTGTCTTCAAGGGCCGCTGTAATATTAGCCATGCCGATTTTTTGATTTCGTAGGGCGATGGCTGAAATCGCAGCAGCTCGAATCTCAGAATTTTCATTATTCATGTATTCTATTAATGTCTCTTTGTTAAAGCGTACGAACCTTTCTGCAAGCGCTTTTCTTGCTTCAAATTGTTGGAAGCCTTGCAGGTTTGGAATCGCTGCAGATAAAGCTTGGGTGAATTCGCCGCCTTTTCCTTTTTTAAATTCCTCAAGAGCTTCTAAAAATTTTTCGGGTTTTGCATTTGTAAGCAAAGCTATTGATGCTTTTTCTGAATGCGTTGCGATGTCTTTCTTGTTAGTAGCATTGTCGTTTTCTTTTTTAGTATTGTTGTAACTTATTTTTCCTTGAGTTGCGCCTTTTCCGTCACCGGTAATTGCTACTTTAATTCCACCTTGCTTTGAAAGATTGGCAATTGCATCGCCTCCAACTCCCCCACTTTTAAGTTCAACCAAGCCAAGGTTGTTTGTTTTTCCCCGAAGAAGCATGGTTAAGTCTTCAGCAAAATTTGATTTTGTTAGAAACAAAATTGCAAAACATGTATCTGCATTATAGCTTGCGTAATCACCTTTCCAGGAGCCATTAGGGAGCTGGTTGACTAAAAGAATTTCAGCACCCCAAGAATACCAGTCTTTTCTGCCTATTGATTCCAAGCCTAACCCTGTTGCGGCTCTTTCGAGTGACCATAAGAAATAATAACTTTGCCCCCCTTGTTCTCCAAGCCTTGCAATTAATCCTTCTTTACCTTTGCCTGCTGGATTTCCAATGCAACTTGCCAATGCGAAAAGCCCCCGTCCTAAAAATACATCCTTACTAATATCGATTCTTTCTGAAGGTTTTAGTTGGTTTCCAATTTCTACAAAAAAGCCTGATGCTAAGCCTAGACAAAGTAGGCCTGCTGCTGTCATGGTGGGGGAGGAAGGCTGATTTCCACCACTTCCTGAATAGCCCCAACCTCCATCTTGAGCTTGCGTGCCACGGAATCTTAACAATATGCGTGAAAATGCAATGTTAATGGGTATTCCGTGCCTTCTTGATACCCACAGTGCAAAAGTTGCAAATTGAGTGTTTGAATTGTCTGAACCTCCATCGTTGTTGTTTCCGGTGGCTTTTTCCTGATATATAACTTTGATTGATCGAACAACTTCAGGTGATAAATCTTCAAATGATTTCTTGCTATTAAATTTGGGAAATGTTTTTGTAGCTTTTAGTTCAACTGATTTTTTTTGGTTAGTTTCAAGTCGTAATAACTCTTCATTGTTCGGACCTGGGCAATTATAACCCCAACCGCCTGATTGGGTTTGCCCGGCCAGTAACCGCATTGCCAAAGATTCGATTAATGCAATATCTTCAATTTGGCCAAGCCGGTCGAAAAATATAAGACATAACGCAATTGAATAAGTATGGGTTGTTGTTTGTGCGTTTTTTCTTAAAGCAGTAATTGCTTTTGCCAAAATTTGGTCATCTTGTGTAATGCCAGATTCTAGCAATGCCATTCCTGCCAAGGCTGTAGGGCCAATATCGTTATCGGACCAAGTTCCATCAGGTTTTTGGGTGTTTTTTAAAAAGGAAGTGCCACGATTTATTGCTGCTTCTACATCTTGCTTGGAGAACGAGCTATTAGGATTGTTTTGAAAACAAACAGGTTGATTAAGCAGAAGAATTAGAATCAAATTGAATTGCATTTTTGTTACCAAAAATAATAAAGTTTCGAAGGTTCAACCATAATATCTTTTCCTGTTTGGTTTTCCTAATAAACCTTTGAAAATATAACTGTTTCCATTATGATGCTGTTTCTACATAATCTTTGCCTTGTGTTCGGAATATTGATGTTTAAAAATCTAATAGAGCCTGATTTTCCTTCATTTTATTGGAAGGTTGGCGTAAATCTTGAAATGATTTCTTTTAATAAAGAATGGGAAATCAAAATATTAGATCACAATGCTTCATCGTGGTTAGATCAGATTCATGAAGATGAAAAATCTGATCTTATGAATGCGATTGATTCTTCTAAATTTCTTAAAAAACATTTTTCGATGGAGTTTCGACTTCGAAATCCTGACCAAAATTGGATTTGGGTTCATGGGCGTTTCCAGCCTTTTTATGATGAATTACAATGCGTTAAAGGGTTTGATATTTTTGGCATTGAATTTGAATTGCAAAATCAATCAAGCAAATCCAATGTTTCTCGTTTACTTGCTGCTGAAGACGCAAGTCGCGTAAAAAGTGGGTTTTTGGCTAATATGAGCCACGAAATTCGGGCACCAATTCAAGCGATTGTTGGTTATGCTCATATGCTTGCAGATCTAGAGCTTTCTGCTGACGAAAGAAAAAAAATGTCTCGGGCGATGTCTCGTAGTGGGGATTTCTTGCTCCAGTTAGTTAAAGATATTTTAGATTTTTCAAAGATTGAAGCAGGCAGGATGGATATTGATATTCTCCCTGTTTCCCCTTGGTATACGATTTCCGAAGTGTTTGAAACTCTTGGGCTTCAAGCTAATAAAAAGGGTATCAAATTGCTGGCCATTCCCGAGGGTGATATACCTGTTTTATTTCATACAGACCCAACTCGCCTTAGGCAGATCCTTGTGAATCTTTTAGGGAATGCGATTAAATACACATTGAAGGGCGAAATTAAAGTTCGGGTAAAAATTGATCATATTGAAGATATTCCTGGTGATTGCTTGTCTTTTTCTGTTGAAGACCAAGGGCCAGGGATGGACGACAAACAAATGGCTGCTTTGTTTAATCCATTTGTAAGGGCAGGAAAAGGTTTTTCTTCACGCATTGAAGGTACGGGCCTAGGGCTAACTATCGCCAACCGACTTGCCCGCTTATTAGGCGGATTTATTAGAGTTACAACCAAATTGAAAGCTGGGTCTTGTTTTTCTTTGTTTCTTCCTGTTGATTCTCAAGATTTACACAAAGTAATCGATTCTGCAAAACTTGGGACATTAAACTCGCGCGATTTAAATGCAATCACAAGTACTTTGTCACTACCTTCGACCGCATCTATTTTACTTGCAGAGGATAGCGAAGACATTCAAGTTTATTTGCGTTATCTTTTAGAAAAAGAAGGCTTGGATGTTACAACGGTTTCATCTGGATCTAAAGTTTTACACGAATTAGCTCAATCTGATTTTGATTTGATATTAATGGATTTGCAGATGCCTGATGGTGGTGGTATGGAAACTACAAAAATCATTCGGAATTCTGGTAATAAAATTCCGATTTTTGCTTTGACCGCCAATGCTACAAAACATGATGAGATTGAATGTTTGGAAGCTGGTTTTGATTTGTTTTTAACCAAGCCGATCGATCGCGAGAAATTGTTGGAGGCTTTAGCTTGTTATTTGCCTATTGTTGAAAAAATCAAAATTGAGGGGCATGGGATTGTTGAATCTGGTTCAGATTCCAATCTTAATTTGCAACAGCATTTCTTTAATTCATTAGTGTTTAAAATTAATAATATTATTGATTTTAATAAATCTAAATCTTTTGATTCACTCGAAAAAGAACTTCACCAGTTAAAGGGTGCAAGTGGGTTTTATGGCTATCCCCAGTTGGCACAGATTGGCGAAAAAATCGAATGTGCCATCAAAAAAACTTCTAACGAGAAAGAAATTGAAGATTTGATTAAAGTTCTTTCCGTCGAAATTAATAAGATCGTTTCTTAGTTGATTTTTAATTAATGGAAGTTGTTTTTTAGTTTTCGCAATTAGAACCCTTTTTGTTTACCTAGCCTTCATGATTGCTACCCGATTCGTTCATAAATCTCTTCGTTTTTAATTACGTGCTCAAGTGGTTTTTTTAACTATCCGATTGCTTTAATAGTGTTTTTATTATTCTCAGGAGGTTTTTATGAATCCGCACCTTTTAGCAAATATTGCGTGCGGAGAAGATAATCAAAAAGAGTTTTCTGAACCTTTGCTTAATTCATTCCGCTTGGATTTACCCATAACCATTAATAGCGTTGAGATCTTGCCAAAAAATGGCGTTTTAAATTTAAGATCCTTTCCACTTCTTAATAATTTACCTTGGGTTAAGGTGTTGCCTGATCTCGAGCCAAAGGTTAACACTGAATGCTGGAAGTTCCCTACGCCGCAAGAAGGAGCAGCAAATTATGTTACTCCTAAACTTTTGGGGGATACCAGTTCCGATAATAAAAGTCTTGAAGCAGAGTCTTCTGATCATGTAGAAATACTTCTTGAAAAAGACCTTACTAGGGTAAAACCATTAAAGGATATGTTTCATTTTAAAGAACGATTAATGTACTTATTGCAACCTCCGATTGAAGAGGTGTTTATAGGAAAAGAGGTTAGCCTTCCCTTCAAACCATTTCCGTACCAGATTAAAGGGATTGCATTTTTAATGCCAAGAAAATCAGCATTGATCGCTGATGAGATGGGATTAGGGAAAACGATACAAGTTATAATTTCGATTAGGCTGCTATTTCGTTCTGGGTTATTGAAAAATGTTTTAATTGCTTGCCCTAAACCTCTAGTTATAAATTGGACTCGTGAATTAAAGCTTTGGGCTTCAGATTTACCAGTTGAGGTGATTTGCGGCAATACAGAGGAACGAAAAGTCTCTTGGAATGTATCTAATACTGCTGTAAAATTGGTTAATTATGAGTTGTTAACCCGCGATGTTCTTGAAGGGGTTGCAGAAAATAAATTTTATGATTTGATGGTAATTGATGAAGCCCAAAGAATCAAAACAAAGGGATCTAAGACAGCACAGGCTGTTTGTTCCGTTCAGCGAGAGCGTAGTTGGGCTATGACTGGGACTCCTGTCGAAAATCGTCACGACGATTTGATTAATATTTTTGAATTTGTAGATCCAGGTAGGGTTCCCAAAGATACCCCCCCGAAAATGTTGGCAAGCTTGACTTCTGAAAGTATTATCCGAAGGACAAAGGAAGAAGCTGCCCCTGATATGCCTGCTAAAATTATTCAGGATGTTTTTCTTGAGCTTACTCCTGCTCAAAGGCAGGCTTATGATCTTGCTGAAAAAGAGGGTGTTGTTCATTTAAATAAGTTAGGCGATACAGTTACTGTTCAGCATGTTTTTGAGTTGGTTATGCGATTAAAACAGATTTGTAATTTTGATCCTAGAACTGGTGCAAGTTCCAAAGCTGAACAATTGCTGGCCGATATGGAGGAAGTTCAAGCTACCAATAGTAAAGCGATTGTTTTTTCCCAATGGGTTAAGCCTCTTGAGGAACTTGCGGAGCAATTAAAAGATTATAATCCGTTAATGTATCATGGGAAAGTTCCCTCTCAGCAAAGGCAGGGGATTCTTGATCAATTTAAAAAAGATCCAAAAGCACATGTCATTTTGATGAGTTATGGCACTGGTAGCGTTGGGCTTAATTTACAGTTTACTAATTATGTATTTCTTTTTGATCGCTGGTGGAATCCTGCAATTGAGGATCAAGCCATCAATCGGGCGCATCGTTTGGGCCAAAAGTCCACTGTTTTTGTCAAGAGGTTCATTTCTCAAAAAACTATTGAAGAAAGAATCGCAGAAGTGTTGGATGCCAAACGAAAACTATTTGCAGATATTATTGAGCATAGCGGTTTGCCTTCTTCGTTAGGCTTAAATGAGGAAGAAATCTTCAACCTATTTAGTTGTACGCCACGACCAAAAAAGATTGCAGCTTAAAAATTTATCTTAAGATTCATTGTTTTTTCTAAGTTTGAACCGTAGTCAAAACCTGATAGTAACTCTAAATTGATATAGTACGTGGTGTCTCGTTTCATCAGTATTCTATTATTATTGATCTGGGAAATTCTTATGGACATTGCAAAATCTACTGGAAAACTAGGCATTGTTGTCGGTGGGGGCCCAGCTCCTGGGATTAACGGGGTTATTAGTGCCGTTACCATCGAAGCCATTGTTAATGGCATGGAAGTTTATGGTTTTATTGATGGGTTTAAGCATTTAGTTAAAGGTAGCGTTAGCAATATAAAAAAACTTACGATTGAGGATGTTAAAGGCATTCATCTTAAAGGTGGATCAATCTTAGGTACTTCGCGAACTAATCCTGCAAAAAATGATGCAGATATGAAGCAAGTTCTTGAAGCCCTTAAAAATCTTGGGATAACCAAATTAGTAACTATTGGCGGCGATGACACTGCTTTTTCAGCAAGTCAAGTTTATCTTAAGGCAGCGGGCGCAATTAATGTCGCGCATGTTCCCAAAACAATTGATAATGATTTGCCTTTGCCGCCTTCGACTCCAACTTTTGGATTTGAAACCGCAAGGCATTACGGAGTTAATATTGTTCGTAGCCTTTGTGAAGATGCTAAAACTACTTCACGCTGGTATTTGGTTATTAGTATGGGTCGGGCTGCTGGTCATTTGGCCCTTGGGATTGGTAAAGCTGCTGCAGCTACCCTGACTATCATTCCTGAAGAATTTCAGGATAGAGATGTTTCGATGGATGAAGTGGTTGATATTCTTCTTGGTTCAATTATAAAAAGGCGCAAAAACGGTTCTAATTATGGTGTTGCTGTGCTCGCTGAAGGGCTATTAGAGAAAATAGGCGAAAAAGGTTTATCAAATGTAGATGCCAATCAATTGAGCCGCTACGGGAAAGTTGAGCGTGATCCGCATGGCCATTTGCGCTTAGGTGAAATTGCGTTTGGAAGAATGGTTAAAGATCATCTTGCTGCCAAGCTTGAACAATTGGGAATCAGCCTGACGATTATTGATAAAGATTTAGGCTATGAACTTCGTTGTGCCGACCCGATTCCTTTTGATGCTGAATATACGCGAGATCTTGGCTATGGCGCGGTTAAATTCCTGAAATCTGATGAGTGTACAAAATATGGAGCAGTTATTTCATTTATTGGTGGCAAACTCCAACCTATACCCTTTGAAAACATTATAAATCCAACTACTCGAAGAATGAAAACGAGAATAGTTGATGTTAAAAGCGAAGGGTTTGAATGTGCAAGACGCTATATGATCATGCTTGATAAATCTGATATCCAAGACCCTATTAAACTCGATGCTCTTGCAAAAAGTTTAAATTGGACATCTGAACAATTTAAGAAGAGGTTTAGTTATCTTGTGGGGCTTTAGATAGTTATTGCCCCCTAGATGCAGTACCTTTTTTAACAGACATTGCAATTGGGGCGTCAAAATTAAGTGGCCTTCCAGCTACAACTATATTTTTTTCATGAAGTAAATCGCGCATCCTTCGATAGATAGTAAAGCTATCAGGGTAAACGCAAAAAGTTACTGCAGTCTGATTTGTATCAAGGCTCCCTATTATTTTCATAAATTCAGAATTTGGATTAAGCGCTTGTTCCAATGTTTCGCCCCTTTCTGGATCAAGCGATTCTAATACCCAACCCGTCAAAGAAAATCTGAAATTAGATCGTTCATCAGGAACAGCATTAGAAGAGGCTATATCTAATGCGCTTCTTTCTCGTTCAACTGTGTATTTTATTTTGAATGCACCATAAGTTTGTGAGGATTCTTCGAGTTCCCACTGTTTTCGTAGCTTTTCACCTAAACTTTGCATTTGCCCTGAAACTTCTTCAAGCATTGCACCAATGTCTACAGGTGTGATGCGTCCGTTTTTACATTCAAAAATCATCTCCTCTGATTGCAAGGTTCTGCTAACAGGAGTTTTGTATTTAAGTTCATTTTTTGCACCTTTGGTTTTTTTAAGTGTTTCAATTTCTTCTTTTAATTGGTCGGATTTTGCTTTTATTGCAGCCATATTTATTGGGCTGGTTTTATTGATTTCAGATGATTCTTTTATCAGTGTGTTTAGTGTTTTTTCTTGATCAAGGAGTGTTTTTAAACTGCTATTTAATTCATAAACTTTTTGTTCCATTACCCCTTTTTCTTTAACTTGGTCGTTAAGATTATTCTTTCTGCTAGTAAGTATTGCTTCAAAATCAGCTTTTTTCTTGTTTTTTTCATCAATGCTCTGCGTGAGGGGATCTGAAATATCAATTAATTTGTTTTCCGTAACATTTTGTGTATTTGGTTTAAACGATTCTGGGACTTCAAACCCTTTGTATGTTCTAGCTCCAACCCATGCTACTAAAATCAGTTTTATGATGATACCAACAACATTAGCGACGACATCCAAAAAGGAATCGAAGCTAAAATGTATTTCTTTATCTGGTCTTCTTCTTCTACGCATGGCTTAAAATTATCTTCCTTGAATAATTTCTTTGATATTATCTTCAGACTCTAAGTTTTGTCTTTTTTGTTTTATTCCTGCTGATTGTAATGCTGGATAAGACAAGTGATAAGGTCTCAACCCATCAGGCCAAACTAGGAATCGTACTTCTGGTCTGTAGGGCGGTTCGCCTGCTCGTACTGTTGATTGTTTTCTTGTGATCATTTTTTCTATTTCTTGTACAAATCTTTTAATGCCTTCTTCGGAAGCCAATAAACTTGTTGGAATGACTAAGCGGTTAGGATGAACTAGTATTTCTTCAAATTTACATTCCACATAAATCACCCAATCTCTGTCTGCAAATAATCTTGCAGCTCTTAATGGAGCAGGAGTGGAGCTTTTTCTAGGCCCTAATTCAGGTAATGGGGCTGCTATTCTTGCAGTTGGATCTTGCGCATCACTGTTGCTTTG
>CAMDHK010000092.1 GCA_945897965.1 Candidatus Kuenenia stuttgartensis
TCCTTTAAGTTATTCCAAATTTTTACCAGAAATATTCAAAAACCATAGAATTTCTTGTATGATATTTTGCTGTAGAAGAGAATACTGTATATATACTTCCACGAATATGATTTTAGTGGATTAGGTTCTTACTTTTTGGAGGATTCTCGATGTCGAGCGTGAGATGGTTAGCTGGTATTGTTTTTGTTGCTTTGGTTATCCCTTCGTTAGGGGCCCAAGAAAAATCAACAATTAAATGGAAATTTGAAAAGGAAAAAACCTTTTATCAAAAGGTGGTTACCAAAACCGTTCAAAAGATGAAGGTGACTGGTACAGATATCAATCAGGAACAAAACCAAACATTTTTTTTCAGTTGGACTCCCGTCAAGCAAGACGGAGACAATTGGGAACTTAAGCAAAAGATTGAAGGCGTAATCCTGAACATTGATATTGGTGGAACTAAAGTTCAGCATGATTCAACTAAAGAATCTGCTTCAACAACACCATTGTCTGATTTCTTCAAAGCCTTGGTAGGAACTGAATTTTTAGTTACCATCAACACGAAAGACATGAAAGTCACCAAGATTGCTGGCCGAGAAGAGTTTGTCAAAAAATTAGTGAATTCTAACCCACAAATGCAACCCTTGCTTGACAAGATCCTTAGCGAAAAAACCATGGTTGAAATGGCTGAACCTACTTTTGGCGCAATTCCTAATATTGAAGTCACAAAAGGCGATAAGGAAAAAGGCACTTGGAAGCGTACAACGTCCCTTGATATGGGGCCAATCGGAAAGTACGACAATTCCTATACCTACACCTATGAAGGCCAAGACGAAAAGAAAATGGACAAGATATCGGTTAAAGCGGATTTGGTTTATACCAAACCTGTTACCAGCAATGCAGGCGGATTACCTTTCAAAATTGATTCTGCAAATATCAAAACAGCATCATCAAACGGCCTTATTTTGTTTGATGCTGCAAAAGGCAGGATTGATCGCTCAAGTATGAGCCTTAAGATTACTGGCGATCTTACCGTTGATATCGGTGGGCAGAAAACCAAGATTGAGCTAGAGCAAACTCAGGAAACTGGTGTTGAAACTATGGATGTAAATCCTATTTCAGTCAAAGCAGCTCCTACTGTTACTCCAAGCCCAACCCCAGCTCCAAAGCCTTAATAAAAGTAATTCAAAAAAACAAAGCCCTGGATTATTCCGGGGCTTTATTTTTTTCCTCTCTCAACTTTTCAATTACTCCCTGCATATCCGGTGGAATTGAACTTTTCCAACTCAAAATCTTACCACTCGTAGGGTGCTCAAAACTTAAATAACAGGCATGCAATGCTATCCGATCGATTCCACTAGGATCTGGCTTAGGTCGGCCGTTTAATGGCCTATCATAAATCTTTTCACCACATAGGGGAGCATTTACCTCCCCCAAATGAATTCGCACTTGATGCGTTCTTCCTGTTTCCAATTCACACTCAACAACAGAAATATCACCAAGTGATTCTATTTTTTTAACATGCGTTACAGCTAACTCCCCATCCGGATCTTTTACAGAGCTGCCTCGACGACCATCGCCTCTATCACGAACTAGTATCGAACGAATTTCTTGATTTTCGATCTGCCCACGAACCAAAGCGATATAGCGCCTAGTGAATTTTTTCTCTCTCATCTGCTTCCCAAGGGAACTTTCAGCTTTTTTATTCAAAGAAAAAACCAAGACGCCACTGGTTTCTTTATCTAAGCGATGAACTGCGCGGACATAGGGCACCTTTTTTTTGGTATGAACTGAAAGAATATCGGGCAGGATATCTTGCAGAGTGGAAGGCATAAACTTACGATCTCTTTCAGAAAATTCCTTTTTATCTTGGGCATGATGTACGGTAGTAAGGCCACTGGGTTTTTCAACAATCGCGATATCATCATCAAAGTAAATAATTTCCGGCATAGCTATGACTACGCGAGCTTCTGCTTTTTTTTGATTGGTTTTCAAAGGTTTATGTGAGGGCTTTAAGAACACCCGGGCTCCGCCCTTAAGTTGCAATTTAGGGTCTCTCACCTGTTTTTTATCAATAAAAATGCAACCCGCAGCAATCAACTGGTTGCATGATCCACCGTCAAGCTTAAGCGAAACTTTCAGCCAAGCTAAAAGTTGGATGCCTGCATCTTGTTTCCGCACATAGTAATTTCCCGGCTTCATAATACCTTCTGCTGTTTGATTATTGCGTTATGGTTTAAAATCTGAGGAAGGCAGGCTTTCAAAATATCTGACTTCAACAAGTTCTGCATCGAGAATTTTTTTCCCATTTCTAAATGACTGGATTTTAACAGGTCTTTTAAAGCCGCCGAGGTCTCTGAAGTCTGAAAAATAATCTTCTTGTACTACTTTCTTATTTTCAAATTCTCGAATTTGCTCGGTTTTCACCAAGAAACCTGTTTGCCGATCAAAGAATAAAAGAATATCAGGTTTGGACACCTCTTTCACTTTGATTCCATGAAGGTTCAACTCACCTGCTTTAATTAAGCCAAGATCCGTAACTTCAAATTCTTTACCTGTCAGCAAGGGTACAAGCCTGATGATTTTCGCAAGGCGCATGGTTTCTTTAATTTGGATAGCTACGGGTTCTTCAGCTTTTTGAGGCTGCCCATTTAAATTAACCAAAACCTTATCTTTGTCTAACACCTGAATCACATTGAAAGATTTACCTTTAACCGTAATTTCCTGAATTGTTTTCATCTGATCTGGTAATTGAACCGTTGTTTCCCCTTTAAATGTGGCGTCCACTCCTGCAAATTGAATTGCGCCCTTCATTTTCACACGATCGGCCCTATGTGTTGAAAGCTTAGTATACCCTCCATGAGCTTCAATAGCTTTATTAAGAACTGCGAGAATCGGTTCGGGCAAGGTGGATTTTTGGGCAACGAAGTTATTTCCATTTGAAACAGATACAACTGTCAAAACGACAAAGCAAAGAGCTTTAATTTTTGCAATCATGCAAGGCCTCGAGTCAAATATATAAAAGCCATAAGATGAGTAATATTATCAGTTCTAGCAGTAAAAATGCGAGGCCAAGAACATGGATACGATAGAAATTTCCACTAAGAGCCGTTGTGAATTTGTAAATATAACCCGCATGGTGGAAACGAGCCTTGGTGAAAGCAAAATCAAGTCGGGAATCGGGGTAATTTTCTGCCCTCATACCACAGCAGGTCTAACAATCAACGAATGTTGGGATCCCGATGTCATTCATGACACACTCCATTGGCTTGAGAAATCCATCCCAAAAAACATGACTAAATTCTTACACGGGGAAGGCAACAGCGATAGTCATATTAAAACGGGCCTATTTGGGAATTCTTCCCATGTAATCATAGAAGACGGAAAAATCATCCTTGGCCAATGGCAGGGAATTTTTTTATGCGAATTCGATGGCCCACGGACTAGAAAAGTTCATGTTCAATGGGTCGGCAAATAAATCTAAATTAAATCAATGTTTGACTGCAGTAAGCAAATAAGAGGGGTTAATCGCCTCAAACCGTAAAGACCCATATTGATTTAAGCCCCGAGATATCTGAACCATTAGCACTTCGAACTCTGGGTCAATTTTTCGCATTGTATTCACACAAACATACAGGTTTTCTACAGAACCAACATTAACCACCATTCGCCCTTGGGGAACTAAAGTCTCAAAAGCTGCATCCAGCAAACCGGTTACTTCCTTGCCTATTCCGCCTACAAAGATGGCATCTGGCCTGGGTAACCCCTGAAAAACCTCGGGAGCAATGCCATGGATTGCTTTGATATTTCGAATGCCCATTTTTTCTGAATTGGCAAGAATCAAGTGGTAATCAGCAGCATCCTGCTCAATCGCATAGACCATACCTGAATAGCAAAGTTGCGCAGCTTCAATAGAAACAGACCCTGAGCCTGCACCAATGTCATAAACAACGCTGGTTGGTTTAATGGAAAGCCTTGAAAGGGCAATGGCCCGGATTTCAGATTGGGTAAGTAGCCCTGTTTTAGGCCTACTCTGGGCAAAAATATCATCAGGATTCCCAAATAGCCTAGGAGTACAAGATGCTGCAGGAATATCAGGGCGACCTGGTTTACGTTTAAGAATAAGCACATTTAATGGATCAAAATCCATATCCACAATTTCTGAAAGTTCTGCCTGAGTGACCCGCTCATCCTTACCACCTAGATTCTCACAAACAAAAACTTTGAAGTAATCTATTCCCCTCGCAAGTAATCTCTTTGCAATCTCACCAGGGTTCTCAACCGTGTTGGTAAATATCCCTACAGTTTCAGACACTCTGATTTTCTCAATTACTTTATCCAAAGATTGATTTTGTAGGCTCGTAAGATACGCATCATCCCAACTTTCCTTAACTCGAGCAAAAGCCATTTGCATGCTGCTTACATGCGGGTGCACTTCAAAGCGGTCTTTGCCAATTTTTTCAGATAAATATCGCACTACACCATAAAATAGAGGATCGCCACTTACCAGAAGAGCAACTTTTTTGCCAGCATCAAGCTTTTGTAAAGACTCAGATAATTCTTGAAGGTCTGGGCCATTTTTCCGCTTTTCACCTTTAAGGCTTTCTACTAAGCGAAGTACATTTTCCGAACCAAAAATAATATCACACCCAACCAGAATATCCCTTTCAAGGGTGGTCAGGCCAAACAATCCATCGCTACCAATTCCAATAACATGTATCTTCTGTCCCATGTGAAATTCCTGATAAGAGACTGATAAACCAAATGGAACTACAACGCTGATAATATCCGATCGCCGGGAAAAACTTTATTCAAAAATGCAGTCATATGAAAAGCAATTTCTTCAGGGTGACTGTAAGGCAATAAATGCCCACCGCCCTCAATCACCACTTTTTCGCCATGCGGGAAAGCATCGTAAAGGGTTTTCCGAATATTTGGGCCAATCAAAGGGTCTAGTTCACCATCAATTAACAGCACAGGTTTTTGAATATCTGAAGCTTTTTGCCTTAAATCAATTTGATTAATAGCCGCTGCAAGCCTTCCTGTGGTGCTAAAATAGGCACTGCTAACACTTTTAACCAATCTTTCCCAGCGATAAGAGGGTTTTCCATGAAATGCATGGTAATGCTGATGTTTCATAACAAATTCAAGGTATGGAAAAGTTGCTCCATTAAAGGGAAAGAGGCTTGCAATAAAAGCAGAGCATCTTTCAACCAAATTAAGTGGACGATGCACAAAGCCACCTTGCAAAATTAATCCTGAAACAGATTCGGGCGTTTGTGATGCAAGATTTATTGATAATGTAGAGCCAAATGATGAGCCAAAAATAACGACCGGGGAGTTTACTTTTGTTTTGATAAAGTCTTTGATGAAATCAGTGTATGCGTCTAATAAAGTTTGATCTTTGGTGCTACTTCCCAAAACTACTTTGGGGATATCCAATCCGATGCAACGAAATTTATGGGAAAGAATACTAGCAATAGAAACAAAAGCATCTTTAGAATCGGCCAAACCATGTATAAAAACAATAGTCGGACCCTGACCCCAAGAAAAGTAATTGATTTTACCCTTGGAACTCTTGAATTGATCAAGGGTTGCCAAATCTAAATAACGATTAACATCTTCCAAAATATTAGCTTCTCAAATTAGAAAGCATACCCAATTTCTTACTTGCTTGCAGTCTGTAAACCTGGAGAAATTGCAATTTTTTTGAGTACAACAGCGTCCGCTGTTTTCCAAATAATAACTTCTCCATTCCAAGCACCACCAGCAATTAAAGAACCATCTTTATTAAACGCCAAAGAAAGGACCTGATCTGTTAAACCTGCAAATGTTTTCACCGCTGCACCAGAGTCAGCATTCCATGTTTTAATGGTATTATCTGAACCACCAGTGGCGATAAGATTAGCTTTCTCATTGCCCACAACTTTAAGAATTTGGCCCGTATGAGCGCCAATAACGCGAACTTGTTTACCTGCCCTGTCGCCCTCAAGTCCAAAAAGCCTGAGCTGTTTATCATCTCCAGCAGAATAGCAATTCTTACCATCTGCCTTGAAAAACACACCATAAACAGAATTTTGATGGTCAGGGAAAGTCGCCAAGGATTCTTTAGATGCAAGGTTCCAAACCTTGGCAGTTTTATCTCTACTGGAACTGGCGAGAAACTTACCATCTGGTGAAAAAGCTGCTGAAAAAACCCAATCAGCATGATTTTCGATGGACTGTTCTAGCTTTGCATTTTCAATACCAGAACCAATATCCCAAACATGCAGAAGACGATCGCAACCACCTGCTGCAAGTTTTTTACCATCGCTACTTAAAGCTAGGCAAAGTACCTCATCATCGGTATCCAAAAGCTGTTTGAGCATGATTTTTTTGTCGTTGACCCCGTCCAAGAATGAAACACCATCAGTCGTTTTACCTGGTCCGGAGATATCATAAGCCCGTACATCGCCTTCTTCACCTGGTCGGCCTCCTGCTACAACAAGTTTGCCATCAGGAAGGAAAAGGAAAGCCATAGATCGACGGGCACGGGTATTAATCCTTTTCTCTAATTTAGCGGTCTCAAGATCCCAAACTGTAATTTCATGATGACCACCAACAACAACTTTTTTCCCATCTGGAGAAAAAGCAAGAGCTGTTACAGCAACGGGGAAAGAGTACTTGGCAGAAGGGACTGGGGCCTTCCAACGGAGGCGTAATTCTTTCAATAGATCAGCTTTTGCATCAACTTCCTTGTCGATTTTTGCACCTTGTGCTACCCATTGTTCCAGAATCTTAATTTTTTCGGGGGAAAGGGCATCACCGCTTTCTTTTGGTGGCATTCTTGATTTGTCGGTGGCTTTTAAGACATCGATAAAATAGCTTTCATCCGGTTTTCCAACCACAATCGGGTCATCTTTGGTCCCACCATGCCTTAATGCCTCGTATTTGGTCATATCAAGCTTACCTTTAGGGTTTTTTGAACCATGGCAAGCAAAGCAGTTTTCTTTTAAAATGGGAGCAACATCCTTGATAAAGCTGATGTTTTGCGCATTTGCAACGCTAGATATCAAAAAGGCACAAGCAACAAGCATCGATTTTGCAATTTTCATGTTGGGTTCCCCACGGTCATAAAACGAATAAAAATCATGTTAAAGCCTAATTAGCTTTATTATTAGCAGGTTTGAGATTGAAGAATCATCCCCAATATCAAGGTAGGCAATACATTGTAACAATTTTTTATGGAACAATACAACATATATGGCAAAGTTCTTTCAAACAATGTTATTGTGCCAATGTTATTGAACCAATGTTTCGAAACTCTGGTGGTTTTCTGATGGATTCAGATTGTGCCTTAAAGTTTTAGGAGTTGCACCAGATGCAAAGTTTTTTCGCTGCTATTATGATTTTAAGTTCTACTTCACTGTTAACTGCTCTAAGCATTTTGCTAATGCTATTTATACCAATTTTTTTCCTTGTAAAAAAAGGCTCCGGCTCTCCGAAAATCACCATCCATGGAATAGAAAATATTCCCACGAACGGTGGTACAATATTCGTGGCGTCCCAAATCCGATTTGATGAGCAATTCGCCCTTCTAAATTTACCTGTAAAAAAAATACTGGCCCTCGATATGTCTGGGTTGGAAGGGAATCCACCTCAGAACACAACTTTACACAAACAGATTATTTATATTCAGCCGATGCTTGGGCTTAGAAGCATTGTGAAAGTATTAAAGGAATCTAGAGGTATTCTTAAAAACAATGAAAATATAGTTGTTGTAACGGAATGGTTTAAAACCTCAGGCGGGTTTGAAATCGATTCATACCGAATTATCCGAGCATTACTCAAACATACAAAAGCTTTGGTTGTACCCGTTCATCTTGAGCAACCAAAGGGAAGCAATTTCACCATCAGGAAAAAAGGTGTTTTTAATCGAAATATCATAACCAACGAAACTCACTGGCATATTTTCGCTGGCAAAGCTTTCTCCAAATTAGAAGAAGCTAAAAACCTAAAATCTTTGATTCAGGATCTTTCCGTACAAGCTGCAAAAGTAGCTCATAACAATCTGCCTCTTGTTCATATTGGTTTTGCACAACAAGCTTTAAAAACCCCCGAAAAGTTATGCTTCCCCGACAACACCAATCCTAAATTAAACCTTAATTATGGTAAGGCATTAGTTGCAGTTAGTTGCCTAGGAAATCAACTCAGGCGCGAACTTAAAGGTGAAACAACCATAGGTATTTGGCTTCCAAACAGTACCGGAAGCGCCCTTACCAACATTGCTCTTGCAACCATCGGAAAGATTTCCGTCAATCTAAATTACACAGCATCACTTGGGATTTTAGAGCATTGCATAAAAAAATCGGGAGTAAAAACAGTTATCACAGCCAAACGTTTCACCAGTAAAGTTAGTTGGCCCGATATACAAGGTATCCGATTGCTTTACCTCGAAGATATAATGCAAAGCATAAGTCCAACTCAAAAAGCTTTCACTTTTATAGCCAGCAAAATTCTACCGTCTGCATTGTTTATTAAAATCATTTTGAAAGCTCATCAACCACACCCCGATGATACTTTAACACTTATTTTTTCTAGCGGGAGCACAGGAAATCCCAAAGGCGTAATGCTGACCTACAACAATATAACTTCCAATGCTTGGTCAACCATTAAAGGTGCAGATGTCGATTTCACTGATTGCCTTTTGGGGGCACTGCCTTTTTTCCATAGTTTCGGTTACACCGTTTCCATGTGGACACCAATTCAAGTAGGTGCCTCAATTGTTTATCAACCCGATCCAAGGCAAGCTCGTGACATTGGCGCTGCATGCAAAAGCTATCAATGCACCGCATACTTATCTACAGCCACATTCCTTCGCTTCTGCCTAAAAAAATCTGAAACTGATGATTTCAAATCATTACGAATATTGATTTGTGGAGCAGAAAAACTACCTATTCAACTTGCCAAGGATTTCGAATCCAAATTTGGCATCCTTCCTTTAGAAGGGTACGGCTGTACCGAATTATCTCCTGTTGTTTGCATTAATAAAGGCGATATTACCATTCCTGGTGGGACTATTTTAGGCCAGATGGCGGGCTCGATAGGCCAAATCATTCCTGGGGTTTCAATTAAAATTGTTGATCCTGACACGCTTGAAAGTCTACCCCCAAATCATGAGGGAATGGTATTAGCAACAGGTGCAAATGTTATGAAAGGTTATCTTAACGATCCAGATAAAACAGCTTCTGTAATGAATGATGGCTGGTACATCACCGGGGATATGGGCAAGATCAATTTGGAATCCTATGTCACGCTTACAGGAAGATTAAGCAGATTTGCAAAAATTGGCGGTGAAATGGTCCCTCTCGAACGACTTGAAGATGAGTTGCATGATTTACTCCAATCATCGGAAAGGGTATGCGCTGTCACATGCGTACCAGATATCACTCGTGGCGAGAGAATTATCGTACTCTTTCTTCCTGAAATTCTTGAAGGTTTTGGGATTGATGTCAAAACATGGATTAAGAAATTATCTGCACGGGGATTACCCAATCTTTGGGTTCCCTCGGAAAAAGATTTTCACCCCGTTACCGAGATTGGTGTTTTAGGGAGTGGAAAACTTGACCTGGCGAGTTTAAAAGCAAAGGCTTTGGAAATTGCACTTGGCAAAGCGTAATCCAAAAACAACAGATCAAAAACAATGTCTAAAAACTGCAAGATAGTACTGGTAAGGTCTCAATTTGCAGGGAACATTGGATCGACTGCAAGAGTGATGAAAAACATGGGTTTTTCCCAACTTGTTTTAGTGTCGCCCAAAGCAAATCATCTAGATGATGAGGCTAAAAAATTCTCCTGCCAGGGCGAAGAGATCCTACACAATTCAACCCAAGTTAATTCAATCGAGGAAGCTCTGCTTGACTGCACTTTTGTAGCAGCAACATCCAGCCAAACCAAAGGGCTAGTGCGAGGCGCAATAACAAAACCAATTAGGAGTGCAGCAAAGGTTTTATCAAACGAAATCAATCGTTCAAAAATCGCATTAATTTTTGGTCCCGAATCTTCCGGACTTACTACCGATGAAATAAGTTTATGCAATTTACTTATTGGCATCCCTACCTCCGATGATTACCCCGCACTTAATTTAGCTATGTCCGTCGGTATCACACTTTATGAAATCAGAATGGCACTAGAAGAAAAAACCGAAGATACAATCAAGCAAATCGAATTAGCTTCTTGGAAAATGCAGCAGCAAGCTTTTGACGCTCTTAAATCATCTCTAGAAGAAATTCACTTCTTGTTTGGCCCAAAGGCCGAGACGCTTTTTACTGGAATCAAGAACATGATATCCCGTGCCAACCCTACCACACAAGAAATGAAATGGCTCATCGGCCTGAACAGGCAATTATCATGGTATAAGGCAAAAATCAGAGACCAAAACTAAATATCTAAATCATCGACCACTGCGCGGGCGGCATGTTCCATAATAAACTTAAAGCGGGGTGCAGCATCTTTCCCCAAAAGATCAACAAAAGTTTTATCAGTTTCAAGATTTGAATCGATCTCAACTTTTAGCAAGATCCTGCTCTTTATATCCAGTGTAGTCATCGCAAGAACACTAGGATCCATTTCACCTAAGCCTTTAAAACGCGAGATTTCTGGCTTCGCATTAGCCCTTAATCCCGAAAGAATTTCTTCTTTGTGGATATCATCACGAGCCCAAAAAGTTTCTTTGCCCACATCGACCCTAAACAATGGAGGTTGCGCCAAAAACACATGACCCTTACGGATTAATTCTGGCATATGGCGAAAAAAGAAACCCAAAAGTAATGTCGATATATGATGACCATCAGCATCGGCATCCATCAACAAAATAATCTTTCCGTACCGTAATCCAGAGAGATCAAATTTCTCTCCTGCTCCTGTACCAATAGCGGTAACTAAGTCATTCAACTCGGTGTTAGCCATAACTCTTGCAAGCGGCAATCCTTCAGAATTCAAGATCTTACCACGCAGAGGCAAAATTGCCTGAACCTTACTGTTACGGCCTTGCTTGGCGGACCCGCCTGCTGAATCACCTTCCACAATGAATAGCTCTGAGTCATCCAGATTAGTTGACTTACAATCAGAAAGTTTCCCTGGGAGGTTCAACCTTCTGGATGTTGCCGATTTTCGTTTTACTTCGGAAGCAGCTTCGCGAGAGGCAAGTCTGGCACGGGCTGAAAGAACAATTCTTCCAACGATTTGGTCAGCAGCAGTTTTGTTAAAATTAAGCCACGCTTCCAATGCTGGTCGCACGAAACTATCCACCAAAGCGGTCAACTCTGGGTTATTTAGTTTTTCTTTAGTTTGGCCTTGGAACATAGGCTCACGAACAAAAACCGAAAGAATCCCAACCAACCCTTCACGAATATCTTCAGCGGTAATTGCAATTCCTTTAACTTTGATATCGTGAGTTTCCATAAAGTTGCGAATGGCCTTGCCCACACCATTTTTCAAACCATTTTCATGCGTACCACCTGAAGCTGTACGAATACCATTAACATAAGATCGAAAAGATTCATCGGTTGATTCAGTCCATTGAAGGGCAACCTCCATCTTTTCGCCTTCCTTGCGACTAACAGTAAAAATGTTTTCAGTTACCGGAGGTTTTTGGCCATCGACAACCAACTTTGAAAGAAATTCGGGAATGCCACCAGGGTGAGTGAGATCAAATGTTTCACCAGAAATCTGATTAATAAAAATGATCTTCATCCCACTGTGGATGTAAGACATATCGTCAAGATGCGACTTGATCCAATCGGGTTCGAAGTGAGTATTGCGGAATATTTCCGGGTCTGGTTCAAAATAGATTGTAGTTCCAGTGCCTCGGATTGCGCCTAGCTTTTCAAGTTCCCCAAAAGCTTTTCCCTTTTTAAATGTCTGGCGAAACTCTTTACCATCTCTCTTAATATTAACAACAAGCTTTTTCGAAAGGGCATTCACTACTGAGGCGCCTACGCCATGCAAACCACCCGAATGAATATAATTATCGCCTTCGCCAAATTTAGCACCCGAATGCAATGTGGTTAGGATTAGCTCAAGTGCAGGCTTTTTATGTTTGGGATGTATATCGACAGGGATCCCACGCCCATTATCAACAACAGTTACTGCATCGCCTGTTTTATGAAGGGTCACGGTGATTGAATCAGCGAACCCATTTAAATATTCATCAACCGAGTTATCAACAATTTCCCAGACCAAATGGTGCAACCCTTTGGGGTCAACACCGCCAATATACATTGAAGGCCGTTTCCTTACCGGTTCTAGTCCTTCTAGAACCGTAATGTCCTTAGCGGAATAATTACCATTAGCACTACTCATAATATCTTTTCCGTTTCACACATTAATTAATCAAACAAACCTTTAGGCTTACTGGGCTTTTGCGCTTCTACATCTGCAATCTCATCCCAATTGACTAACTGAATCGGTGGAACAATAATCTTTGCAAACTCAGATCTTTTCACGGCTTCAAAACCTTTACCACCCCTAGTTACAAGTTCATATTTACTCGGCCGAAAATCCAAGGTCTTTCCGGTTGTTGTTTCAACTTGCAAAAAATCATCTTTGCCTGATATAACAACTCCACCTAGGCAATGGTCCTCATCTCCCAATTTAATACCCATCACACCTTTGCCAACCCCCGATAAAATATTAACTTCATCAATCGGAAAATGAATGATATGGCCAAACTTCGATGCAAGCATCAAGCTTTTTTCTTTATTAACAATAAAAACATTTACAACTCTATCATTTTCATTGAGCCGCACGTACATTCTACCAGTTTTGGTTGAAGCTATTCTATGAGGCATCAAGGGTGTTCTAAGAACCTGACCCTGAGAAGTCACGACAAGAACAAACGGGGGAACCGGCTCATCGCCCTTACCTGGTTTCGAGGGTTGGGTGAACCGCTCGTCCGTAGTAAGCATCATGATTATTTTAGCACGATCATTCAAGCGAAAATATTTATTGATAGGCTCGCCATAGCCAGAACTTGCAGGAATTTCATTCGCTCGCATCGTGAAGGCAGCGCCATCATCACTAAAGAAAATGATTTGGTCGAGGGTGCTAGCGGGAACCACAGCCAAAACTTCATCGCCTTCCCTAACGCGGGTACCTTCAACCGAAGCAAGACGGCCAATTCTTTTCACCCAACCATCGCGAGTAATCACAACGTTGGTGTTTTCGCGTTGAATATAAGCTTCGGGATCAAACTCGGTAGCTTCATCAGCATCCCCGAATTTTGTCCTTCTTTTATCAGCAAACTTTTCACCAAGTTCTGCTAGTTCAGATTTGACTACACCCCAAAGTTTACGTTTAGATGCAAGAATTTCTTCAATACGATCAGCTTCTTTGGTTTTTTCCCGTAATTCTTCGGTGATCTTTTTAATTTCCATTTGTGCAATTTTATACAATTGCGCTTCCAATATCGCTTCGGTCTGAATTTCATCAAGACCAAAAGCCTTCATCAATTTTTCAGCAGCATCGGCTTTGCCTTGGCTCTCACGGATCATCTTAATTGCACGATCCAAGGCATCAAAAATAATCTTGAACCCTTTAAGGATGTGTATGCGCTTACGCAATTGTTCAAGATCAAACTCAAACCTACGCTTAATGGTTTCATATCGAAAATCAAGGAACTGCCTTAATATCTGACAAATTCCTAGACGTTCTGGCCTAGTTCTTTCTCGACCTTCTGCATCTTTAATTGGAATCAAACAGGTAAAGTTGCAGGCAAAATTATCCTGCAGTTGTGTGTGTCGATACAAATAGGCCATTATCAGATCAGGGGAGGATTCCGCCTTAATCTCCAGAACGATCTTCACACCTTCTTTTTCGCTGGATTCATCAACTACATTCAATAGCTGAGGCACTTTTCGTTCAACAATTATCAAGCCGATATCAGAAACGAGCTTGCCCTTATCCACACCAAAAGGAATTGAATAAACAATAATATTCTTAACTTTATTAGCTTCTTCAAGTTTCCATTGACCTTGAATTTTAAGACTGCCCGACCCTTCCTCATAAATCTTTGTGAGGGCAGGGCGGTCGATCAAAATTTTACCACCCAATGGAAAGTCAGGCCCTTTTAGCCGATCCAGCAGCTGTGAAGTGGTTGCTTCTGGATTCTCGATAAGATGTATACTTGCCTTAATTACGTCGCCTAAGTTATGAGGTGGAATATTTGTTGCCAAACCCACCGCAATCCCAGAACTACCATTAACCAGCAAATTGGGAAACTGGGCTGGTAATACGATCGGTTCATCTCGGGTATTGTCATAATTTGGCCGTAGATCCACCGTGCGCTGCTTTAATTCCATCATTAAATGTTCAGAAGGCAGTGCAAGCTTCGCTTCAGTATAACGCTCCGCTGCAGGGGCATCACCATCTACCGAGCCAAAATTACCCTGGCCCACAATCAAGGGCACTCTCATAACAAAATCTTGCGCTAACCGTACCAAAGCTTCATAAGCTGCGGAGGTTCCATGAGGATGATAATTTCCTGTAACATCACCCACAATTTTGGCGCATTTTCTAGGTCTGCCATCAAAGGTTAATCGCAAATCATTATACATTGTGTAAAGAATGCGCCTTTGGACAGGCTTGAGCCCATCCCTAACATCAGGAATAGCCCTAGAGGTGATCACCGATAACGCATAAATTAAATAACGATCGCGGGTTTCATCCTTGAGAGCGACAGTTTGAATGTTTTCTGCCATGTTAATACCCCATAATACAGGGACTTGAAACGCTGAAGCATTCTAACA
>CAMDHK010000093.1 GCA_945897965.1 Candidatus Kuenenia stuttgartensis
AGGGTCAAAGCCTTACCTAAAAACGGGCTGTTATCGGGCTGTTGCAAATTAACCTGGCTCAGTACTGCTGCAAGGTTTTGCTGTAAGTTTTTCTGATTGGGTTTTGATAACCCATACACCCGTTGCAATTTAAAGTTCCCACCTTTGCCTGTACTATGGCAGGTGGCGCAAGTGTTCATCAATATTGGTTGAATCCGAGTTGCAAACATACTTAAGGAATCATTGGCCACTTCTATGGGTAGAACTGTTGGAACTTCTTCCGCTTGAACCACAGTGTTGATTTCTTTGCGGAATTGATCTTGTTCGATGCTAGCCTTCAAATGCGTCAGCAAGCGGATACTTGGCGAATGTTCGGGCCTTAGTTGCACGGCTGCGGTTGCTTCCTCAAGAGCTCTTTCCTTCAATCCATAACGAACACACCATGAAACCAACTTCAGCCTTTCGTCAGCATCATCAAGATTAGTCCTGCTACGCAAAAACATATAAGCATCATCCATGCTTGGGCAAAGCTTTACCACATTATTGGTGGGCAACCAAGTTTCACCAATGGTTCGTTTGATTTTGTAACGATCCCCGACCAATTCGATATCACCCTCTAAAACTCGATCGTTTTCCAGAAGGAGTACCTTACCCTTAATGGCAGGTTTTACAGGTACGGACGCTGGTGCGGGTTCTTCTGCTCCGAGCAGGGCCACCAGAGAGAACGATAATAAAAATAATGTGTTCATGGGGTGGGTTAATAAGCAGGAAAGTTACATCTGTCAAGAGGTTTGATGGAAGAATTGCCATGGAAATGAACCCCCTTTTCTTCCTATTTTAACAACTTGATAAAATTCCCTGTCTAACGTGAAGAAATCTCACCAATAAGCCGATTACTCTTTTAGAACCTATTTTGACTATTCCTCCTAGGGGGGTCTTTCCGTGAGACGCATTATCTGGATTAGCTGCTTTCTTTCGTTGGGGCTTTTGATCTCCAGATCTTCCGCTTCTGATGATGGTATTGCCATGGATGCAAACCCAGACCACAGTTGGAAGCAAACTGGTTACGCCAACCTTGTTAAGAAACATGCCAAGCCAACCTACACCTCTGCCTACGATGGTTATTGGGTGGGGGGCAGTAGTTTCAGCAGAAAGGCCAGTGCGCCTAGTGCGATGCAAGGGACTTATGGCAGAGATTATTTCGGCAAATGTTTTGACAGAATAGTAGTGTTGGGTTGGAAAAACAAAGAGCACGATAAAGTTGGTACAGGGAGCTACGCCACCGATGGTGGGCCCCGAGTGCGCAACGTTTTAGGATTCAAGCTTCCTGAAAAGGAAGGCCTGGGCGATTTGAAATAAATCCCCACCTCGATAAAGCCCGGTACCAAAAAGGCATATCCCGTCTCCTTTGTCTTGATGGTGCCGAGCTTACTTCTACTTAACGAAAAAGCCCGCATGCTAATAAAGCACGCGGGCTTTTTTGTTTTATCTTCAACCTTATCTTTTCACATTACACATATGTTCCATCGCAAGCATCAGGGCATGGGTGCCCTTACGGCCATAGCCCTGCGCCCTTACCGCTTCATACAGTTGCTTGGCAAGAGCCAAACCTGGAAGGCAAAGGTTCATACGCTCTGCTTCTGCAAGTGCGATGCCCATATCTTTGATGAAATGTTCGACAAAGAAGCCAGGTTCGAAATTGCGATCGATAATGCGGGGGCCAAGGTTTTGCAACGACCAAGAACCTGCAGCGCCCACGCTAACGGATTGCAGTACTGTTTTAGCATCAAGGCCCGATTTAAATGCATAAAGCATGGCTTCGCATACTGCAATCATGCCTGATGCGATAAGAATCTGATTTACCATTTTGGTATGCTGACCTGAACCCGCAGCACCTTGATGCACGATGGTTTTACCCATGCAATCAAACAAAGGCCTTACTGCCTGCTCTGCTTCTGCATCGCCACCCACCATAATAGAAAGCGCAGCATTTTTTGCACCGATATCGCCACCAGATACTGGCGCATCTAAGGAATGAACGCCCTTGGCCTTTGCTGAGTTGTAGATTTCTACTGCAAGCGAAGGTTCGCTGGTGGTCATATCAACCAGAATGTTTCCTGGCTTAGAGCCTGCGAGGATTCCATGATCGCCTAGAAATACTTCACGCACATCCTTGGGAAAACCAACGATAGCAAATATTACATCGGTCTCTTGCGCCACGGCCTTGGGTGAATCAACCCACTTGGCACCTAGGGCAATAAGATCTGCTGCTTTATCCTTGCTGCGGGTGTAGATCGTGGCATGGTAGCCTGCTTTAATAAGATGGCCACACATGGAACGGCCCATCACGCCTGTGCCTATCCAGCCGATTTTTGTTTTTCCCGCTTCTGCTTTTGTAACGCTCATTATTCACTCCTTGATTGTAACTAGGTCTGTATTACTCATTAGATTTACAGTGTTGAGAGCGGTTTGGCAAACAAAACCCGATCAGGAATGAACACGCTTCGGAATCTACCAGCTATAACGCCTTGGAAGGATAAAGTTTTCATTACTAAAACTTCAATTTTTTTTCACACTTAAATTCTTGAGGCTATAATTGGGCGCAAGGATGGAAAAGTTCACTTGGTTTAAGGTACTGCAAACCCCAAGCTACTTTCTCCCCGCTTGCTCCGGAGACGCTTATGCGTTTTCTAGTTTTCTTGGCTGCTCCACAAGTGCCCTTTTGGCAAGATGGCAGATTCAGCCTGGCTTTGACCGGGATGCTTCTTGCAGGAGTTTTACTTTTGGGCGCCATGGTTGTTGCATGGGTTGGACGGGCCTTTAAAGACGATCGAAAACGGGGTATATGTTCCCCGGAAGATCAGTTAAGTGAGTTTCGCAATATGCTTGAGGCGGGAGAACTAACCCCCCAAGAATTTGAAATCGTTAAGCGGAAACTGGGTCGCAAGATCTCTAATAAAGAGCCTGCACCCTCGGAAACCCCCGCTGGTTTAACTCCTTCTATGCAAGATTCTGCCCCAAAAGAACCTACTGAAGGCGATAATCCTAGGGCTTTTCCCCCAAATAATGACGATATTGCGAAATCTTAACCTTCTGACTTCAGTTGTCCTTGCGGAAAATTGCCTTCCGGTTGTAGAATCCCTAATACCTCTTGGGGCTTTTTGGGCTTCCGGAAACTTTGGTGCTTTAGGTAGACTTCTTTCATAACTTTGTTTTGTTGAGATTATTCCCTGATAGGAGATTTCATGGCGACGAAAGATTCGGGCACGGGCGGTAAAAAGCCCACCTCCAATACTGGACGCAATCGCAACGCTTTCTGCTCTTTTTGCAGAAAAAGCTTCCGCGATGTCGGACCTTTGGTCGAAGGGCCCGCAGATGTATTCATTTGTGGCGAATGCATCGAGCTATGCCAATCCATCATCGTTCAGGAAAAGAAACGCAGGGGCTCGGGCAAGCAACCCTTCGCTCATATTCCTTCTCCTCGTACTCTCAAGGAAAAACTTGATCAGTATGTTATCGGCCAAACACGCGCTAAGAAGGTGCTTTCCGTCGCTGTTCATAACCATTACAAACGCCTTAGCATGACTGGCCAAGCCGGCCCTAGCGATGTTGATCTCGAAAAGAGCAACATCCTTTTAATCGGGCCCACAGGTAGTGGTAAAACCCTGCTCGCAAAAACCCTTGCAAAGGTTCTTGATGTTCCCTTTGCCATCGGCGATGCAACCACCCTCACCGAAGCTGGCTATGTAGGCGAAGATGTCGAAAACCTTCTTTTGAAGCTTCTTCATGCTGCTGATTTCGATATCGAAGCTGCTCAACGAGGCATCATCTATATCGATGAAGTTGATAAAATCGCTAAGACATCCCAGAATGTTTCCATCACCCGCGATGTTTCTGGCGAAGGCGTTCAGCAAGCACTTCTTAAAATGCTTGAAGGCACTGTTGCTAATGTTCCACCACAAGGTGGCAGAAAACACCCAGAACAACAGTACATCCAGATCGATACCACCAACATTCTTTTCATCTGCGGTGGTACATTCGTCGGGTTGGGCGATACCATCTCCCGCAGACTTGGGAAAAAGACTATTGGCTTTGGTAGCAACCCAGAAGATAAAGAACGCAATCTCGGTAGCCTGCTCAATCAGGTCACCAGCGATGATCTTTTTGAATTCGGTATGATTCCAGAATTCATCGGTAGGCTTCCAGTTCTTGCGCCTCTTGATCCACTCGATGAAGAAGCACTGGTTCGCATTCTTACCGAACCCCGAAACGCCTTGGTACGCCAGTACCAAAAGCTTTTCGAAATGGAAGGCGCAGAACTCGAGTTTGATTCTTCTGCATTAAAAGCGATTGCTCAAAAAGCCAAAGATCGCGATACAGGCGCCCGCGGTTTACGAAGCATCATCGAAGAAATCATGCTCGATATGCAGTTCGAACTCCCAGAACTTGAAACCAAAGGCAAGTTCGTCATCACCGATAAGATGATCAAAGGCGAAACCAAACTCTTCGATTCCAACAACAGTAATCAAGATAAGAAAAGCGCCTAAGCATTCTTGATCCACAATTAAAAGAAGCCCTAGGGATAACAATCCTTAGGGCTTTTTTAATAAACACATCATTAACAATTCGAAACTCTAGATTTGAAACTAAAGAACCTTATCGCCTTCGCGTTCCACCATACGTTTAAACAGATCACAAAGATCAAGAGTAACAGGCCCAGAGTTCCCTGTGCCTATTTTTCTGCCATCAAGCTCTAACACTGGCGCTATTTCTCCCATAGTCCCCGTGCAAAACATTTCATCCGCCCTATAAGCTTCCGCAATGCTGATATCACGGATTTCGTAGGGGATGCGATGCTGCGCGCAAAGGTCTAACACTGCGCCCCGAGTAATTCCTTCAGGGCAAGCATGGGTGAAGGGCGTCATAATTTCGTTACCCCGTACAAAGAAAACATGGGTGGCGTTTGTCTCTGCAATAAAGCCACGCGAATCAAGCATCAACGCATCATCTGCCCCCGCTGCGTTAGCCTGGATTTTTGCAAGTATAGAATTGAGCAAATTATTGTGATGAATGCGGGGATCAAGAACTTCCCCCGTAGGCCTGCGAAAAGTACTGGTAATTAATTTGATTCCAGTTTTATCGTAAACCGGGGCCTTGTGTTCTGCCAAAATGATGAGCGTAGGCCCTTTGGTGTTGAGTCTAGGATCCATGCCACTCGTGTATTTAACACCACGGGTAAGAGTAAGCCGAAGGTGTACTAAATCAGTCATCTGATTAGCTTCAAGCGTTTTGCGAATTTCAGAAACGATATGTTCATGAGAGGGAATTTCAGCAAATGCAAGTGCCCGGGCACTGTCTGCAAGGCGATCAAGATGCATATAAAGCCTGAAAATACGGCCTTTGTAAAGTCGAAGGCCCTCCCAAACAGCATCACCACCCTGCACCACGGAATCAAAAGGGCTAACCCCAGCCTGATCACGATGCACCAACTTACCATTGATGTTTACGATAAGATCTTTATTAAGATCGTTGAATTTTTGCAGCATAAGTTATCTTTCAAACAGTGATACGAAGTTCGTAAAGGCGCTGATAAATTTCCTTGCAACCTGCCAAGATGGGTTCCAACTCCATCGGCTGAAGTCTTCGCTTTTCTATGGGAGAATTAAAACCAGTGGTCAAGGCAACCTTGGCATACCAGTGCTTGGCCCAACAGCCATCCGTGGGATGAATGCCAGACTTCCAAGCAAGCATCGCTTCTTGAAATGGAATACCAAGCATGTCACAGAGTTTGGTCAAAATCGCTTTGGGGTTCGACTGCAAATCTTTGGAGTCAATGATGGGCGGAATTTTCCCAGTGGCTTTTTTCACCGATTCAATCAGGGCTTCCTGCTGAGGGAAACCAGTATCGCGAAGCGTGGGGTAAGCTATGAACTCAGTAAGCGAAGCAACCACATCATAAGGGTCACGAATAAGAAACGCATGGGTAAGACCACCCATCCAATCGCAATCCATGCCGGGTAAAAGATGATGCGCCATATGCTTCTGATACCAGATAGTCTTACCTTCAGGAATAGGCCCAGTAAGCCATTCGACCACTTTGCGCCAGTCCGATTCATGAGTGTTGATAACCTCCGCAGCACCTGGATGCGGAAGCTGCGAAGTTTTTAAATAATGAGAATAAAAAGGTTCATCGGTAACAAAAGAATCATGCCTGCTGCCAAAAGATCGCATCATGGCTGTCGAAAGGTTTCTGGGGCCCGACCACATCGCTATTCGCATTTCGGAGCCCCTTTATTGCTAAAAACCAATCTCTTTTCAATACTCATTCTAAATATGTAACCTCACCAATGATAGAATAATTTTGCATTTATTATAGAACCAAAGCTGCAAAATTGAGATGATCCTTTCATTGTAATTTGCTAATTTCGTTCCAAGCGGGAGTATTCCAATGCGTATTGCAAGTCTGTTTTTAGTTTTATCCCTAAGCGCATTTTCATTCGCAGATGAGAAGGATTGGAAGCAAGTCTTGAAAGCGGAACTACCCAGAATGGGGCACCGCAACTGGATCGTAATCGCAGATTCAGCCTACCCTTTACAAAGTGGCGCAGGGATAGAAACCATTTCAACCCGATCAAACCATCTGGAAGTGGTCAAAACAGTATTTGAAATGCTGGAAAAATCAAACCATATCCGACCAGTAATCCACTTAGATAGTGAACTCCCGTTTGTACCAGAAACCGATGCCAAAGGGATTGATACCTTCCGCCAAGAATTAAAGACCTTGCTTAAAGGTCGTAAAGTTGAATCGTTACCTCACGAAGATATCATTGGAAAGCTTGATAAAGCTGGAAAAACTTTTAAGGTGTTGATCATCAAAACGCCTCTTGCAATCCCTTACACATCCTTGTTCTTGGAATTAGATTGCGGTTACTGGGGCCCAGAATCAGAAATGAAACTGCGCGAAGCAATCAAAGCCAAAGGTAAGTAATGAAGATTTTAACCTCAGCATTCACCGTTATTCTCTCATGTCTGGGCCTAGTTGTTTTCGAAGCAGAAAAGAAAAACAACTTAAACGATATCCCCTCAGATATTGTGGTCCCTAAAATGATTGAAGGGAAACCCACTGCGGGCAAAAGAGTCAAACATCACTGGCCTGAAGAAAATAACACCGCCATCCACCATGCTCTTTATCTTCCTGAAAACTGGAATGCAAAAAGCAAATGGCCTGTGATCATCGAGTTCGCAGGCAACGGTGGCTACAAGAATAATCTAGGTGATGTCTCATTAGGAACCGTAGAGGGTTGTTCCTTAGGCTATGGCATCACCAAAGGGCGCAATGCGATCTGGGCCTGCCTGCCATTTGTTGATTCTAAAAACAAACAAAACGCAACCAACTGGTGGGGCGATGCCGATGCCACGGTTGAGTACACATTAAGAAGTGTCAAAAACATCTGCGAGCAATACCAAGGCGATTCAGAAAACATTATTCTTGCTGGGTTTTCCCGAGGGAGCATTGCCTGCAGTTACATCGGTTTAAGAAATAACGAAATCGCAAAGTTGTGGAAAGGGTTGATCTGCCATTCGCATATCGATGGGGTCACGAAATGGCCTTATAAAGATAGCGATAAAGAATCTGCGCTTCAGCGTTGGCAAAGATTGCAGGGCAGGGCAGCCTTCATCAGCCATGAAATCTCTACACAAAAAGCGAAAGAGTTTTTGACAACCAACAAAGTGCTAGGCGACTTCACCTTCATGGATCTTCCGTTTCCCAATCATTCAGATAAATGGGTGCTCAAGGATTTGGAAGAACGAAAAAAAGTGCAGGCTTGGTTCGAAAAGATTATAAGCACACCTAGCAAGGGTTCTTAAACACATGCAAACCGAATGATTTTTCAATTCACAAAAATAACCAAGATTATTGCGCAAGGAATAATCCCTTCAATCGTTTCGTTCATAAGAGAGAAATGAATTTTCGAGGAGACAACTATGAGACGACTGCTTTACCCGTTGGGAATTTTAACAGCGCTGCTGTTTACTAATAATTCACAAGCACAGTTTTTCGGGCCCTATGGTTCCTATTATGGCTCATCCTATTCCCAATTTGGCACATCCTTCAGCCTGACATCCTACAACTTCAGGTCAAGCAATTATCTGAACATCAATAACGGCTTCCCTATCAACAATTATTATTACTCAAACCAGTTTGCATACCGCTACCCCTACAATTATATTGCGCCCCTGCCAGTTATTGTTCGGCCTGTAGTCGTGCAACCAGTCTATATATTGCAGCCGCAATTAGCTTGGTACAATCCACCAGTAAGTATTTATGGGCCTATGCTACCTTACCAACCTTATTATTATCCGGGTTGGTGGTTGCGCTAATGTGATAAAAAGAAAACAAGGGCTAAGCAGCCTTACGCAGTGGTGCTTGTTCTGCATCACTCAAGAAATTATCCACAGTGATGCGCCATTTTTCTGGTTCTTTGGTTGCCAGGGATTCATGGCCACAACCTTCGAATTCTACGAATGTCTTTTCAACCCGAATGTTTTGATGTAATTCAAGAGCTCGAACCAAAGGCACCCTACGATCCAAAGTGCCATGCATTTGAAGTACAGGGCTTTTTAGATCCTTCGCATATTTTATAGGATTAAAAGTAAAACCATTATAGCCTAGGCGAACACTACCCCAGAAAACCAAAAGATGAGCAAGCGGATAAGGGGGAATGCCCATGGCTTTAAAGCGGGCCCCCACGGTTTCCAACAAAGTGGTGAAGGGCGATTCTAGAATGATTTTATCTACTTCTAAATGATGCAATTTTGCTGCACGCAAGATAGCTGCAGCACCCATCGAAAAACCAAATAAAATTTGACGCTTCTGCGGCCAAACCTCTCTTGCATAATTCAAACTACTTAACACATCGTTCGATTCGTTATAACCGATCGAAGTATGACTGCCTTTCGAATCACCTGACCCGGGAAAATCGACCATCAAACAGGCATACCCAAGTTTATGAAAAATGCATGCTTCATTTAATAAGGTGGCTTTATTACGCACATATCCATGAAAAAGCAGAACCACCTTGCTGGAACCAGCACGAGGAATATACCACGATTCTAACTGGCCCTGTGATCCTTGATAATGATGTTTTTCATACTGCATGCCATGGGCAAGAGGGTCGCCTTCGTTTGGCTTGCAGGGCAGGTTTACACCTTTGAGCAAAACCAAAAACTTCTGGAACTTGGAAAGGTTCTCGGGCTTGGAAGTACGCTTTCCAAAAGATGAAATCTTAACCATACCGCCTGATTGCTTCCAAGCAAGCACATTGATGATCACAAACAACGCAAGGCATGCGTAAATAAAATATTCCATGCTTCAGCCCTTCCTAAAACCCTGACTTAAAAAATCATATTAACCAACCATCCTGCGCTGTTCCAATTCCTGAAACTTGTTCAATTTGTTGTAAAGAGTCTTAAGGCTAATATCTAATTCTGCTGCTGCCGCACCTTTATTGCCCTGATGTTTTTCTAACACCCTAAGCAAGTGTTCCATTTCAATTTGTTCCAAAGTGCGTGAAACAGGGTGGGTGTTTTGTGCGATTGAAAGCACAGGCACGCCCCTCGAAGCATCGCGCAAATGATTAGGCAAATGCTCGGGAAGTATGGTTTCGCCCCCAGCAATAATGCTTGCATATTCCATCACATTCGCAAGTTCACGAACATTCCCAGGCCAGGTATGTTCCAAAAGCACATCGATTGCTTCAGCCGTAATCAAATTCTGACACTGATCCAAAGGTTTGCGAATCGCCCTAGAAAGCAAGTGCTTAGCAAGCTCTGGAATATCAGGCCTACGGTCTCGCATTGCGGGAAGACGAATTTCAAAAGTATTGATCCTAAAGTAAAGATCTTCGCGGAAATCATCTGTCTTGATCAATTGTCTAAGATCCCGATTGGTAGCACACAAAACCCGAACATCTGTGCGGAAAGGCTCGGACTCACCAACTCTTCGGATTTCTCCAGATTCTAAAAACCGCAATAATTTCACTTGAATGTTCTTGTTTAACTCACCCACTTCGTCAAGGAAAAGCGTGCCGCCGTTGGCTACTTCAAACAAACCTTTATGATCGCGATCCGAGCCGGTAAATGAACCCTTGCGATGCCCAAACAATTCACTCTCAACAAGATTTTCAGATAGCGCACCGCAATTCACAGGAACAAAAGCCTTGTCTGCGCGAGAACTCTGCTTCCAAAGAGTTCGTGCAACCAACTCCTTCCCAGTACCCGTTTCACCAAGAATCAAAACCGTGGAATCCGAAGGCGCCACCGTCGAAATCAATTTCTGCACCGCACTCATTCCGGGTGATTTCCCAATAAGAACCGAACTTCCTTCCGCAGCCTGTACCCTGTTTTGCAAAGCCAGATTCTTATTCTTCAAATCCCTCTTTTCAATAATTTTCAGTAAAACCGTTTCAATTTCCACCAACCTACAAGGCTTCGTAATGTAATCGAATGCACCCAATCGTACTGCTTCAATCGCAGTTTCCATGCTGGCATGGCCTGTCATCACAACAGCTTCGGTATCTGGCGCAACTTTTTTCAAATGCTCCAGCACATCAATCCCAGATAAACCAGGCATGCGCAAATCCAACAATGCAGCATCAAAACTCGCCTTCTCTAAAACCTTTAATGCAGTCTTGCCATCAGGGCACACCGTCACATCATGCCCCATCCTAGGCAACTCGGTTCGCATGAATTCCTGAAGAGACTTTTCATCATCAACAAAAAGTACCCTTAAACTATTCGAAGTTGGTTTTGGGCTTGCAGCCACCTGTTGATTGTACGAATCGTTCATACTCATAATTCACCACACCTTATAAAAGGTAAAACTATCAGGCGCTAACCAATAAAGGTTGACCTGCTGAAATACCATCCCTACGCATTGATTCATTAGTTTTCGTGGAAGCTATAGGATGTAGGGGCAACCGAATCGTGAAAACACTTCCACGCCCCAACCCATCGCTTGAAGCTTCAATCTCGCCACCATGCTGCTGAATAATCTTATGACTGATGGTAAGCCCAAGGCCCGTGCCTTTACCCGTGCGGTTCTGGGTGAAGAATGGCTCGAAAATATTCTCGAGCACTTCCTGATTCATGCCAATCCCCGTATCCTTGATAGCAAGCTCGGCTTGGCCATCCTTCTCTCTGATAATAATTGTAAGAATTCCACCATCATCCATGCTATCGAGACCATTCACCACCAAGTTTAAAATTACCGACTTAATTTCTTCTGCGTTGATCCAAGCCTTGGTAGGTTGCTCTTCCTTTATTTCAATCTTTTTACCTTTGGAGTTTTGCAAATGTGCGGTGACATCCAAAACCGACTGCACAAGATTGGGCAGGCTGACAGCCTCACGCTTATGCTCGGTGGTTCTGCTGAAATCAAGCAGCTTTTCTGTAATATTCTTGCAGCGGAAAGCCTCTTCCTGAATCAGTTTTAAATACCTCGCGAAGTCAACAATGCAGGGATGATTTTGCTGACCTGAAGACTTGTTCGCCAAAAGTGTCAGTTCTTTTAAACGCGATTCTAAAGCCTCTGCACAAAATGCAATTCCAGCAATTGGATTATTGATTTCATGGGCAACACCCGCAGCTAAAAAGCCAACACTTGCCAACTTTTCAGAACGCACCAACTGCCTGCTTCGCTCATTCACCTGCCTAGCAAGATCGGTATATAATTCACGAAGCCTGCGTGTCATTTCATTAAATGCTTGACCAAGTGATTCCATTTCATCGCCACTTTTAACTTCGATTCGATGGTTGAAATCCCCCCGAGCAAGCAAACTCACCCCCGCTTCAAGATCACGGATAGGGTAAAATATCCAACCATAAAAAGAGTGCAACAACCCCGCCATAAGTAGAAGTCCAATGCCACTTGACGGAACAATAATCCACAAGCTTATCTGATAATGCCTCCGAGAATCATTAATACTATGATCAAGGTCATCATGGATTTTGTCCCTCAGCAATGTGCTTTCTTTTTCAATCTTGGCAATAAGAACACGCAAAGGCTCAAGGATAGGATGCTGGGAAAGTTTATCGCTAGGCCCTGTAACACGAGGTTCATGAAATTTTTCAGCAAGCGTTTGAAAAGCATTTAAATCTGATCTGAGCCCCGCAAGCACTTCCTTTTCATGAGCATCCTCATTTTTCAATACCAAGAAGGTTTGGGAATCACGTAGAAAAACTTCGTATTCAAGTATTTTTTTTAACGCGAGGGTTATATCCCGATGCAATTTTTCAGGCTCATCCAACAACTTTCCAAGATCTCCAGGCACCGTCATTTTAGCTAACGCTGTTTTTAATTCTTCCGCTGTTTTTAACTCCGCTACATTCCCACGAATGCTATTCATCGTTAAATAATACGACCATAAACCCTGCAACGTACCACCCAACAACAGGATTATAATCCCTGCAGTTAGGCAGAATGCAAATATCAATTTATGGCGTATGCGCCAGCGAATTGCCAAACTCGACCTCCTTGTCGAACAGGGCACACCAAGCAGTTTTGTAATCGTTTGTATTTTTTACCAAAAGAACTCACCCCATGAAAAGGCGAGTTATCCATCCCTTAGCTTCTTGCATGAGTTGCAAGATTAGGGAAGATAGATAAGAGGAATTTCGCAGTTTTTTATTGTTGTAGCAAACCTATCTTCTTCACCTTACTTTTTCTCATCTCGAATTATTAACCGTTGTAAAAGAAAACATTACAATTCTTCATAACGAATGGGTTTGGTTCGGTCCAATTGATTGGTTACTTCAGGAAGTTCGTACTTCGTACCCGCCGCACAATTAAACATTACTACCGATTCATCATCCTTGATTCTTCCAGATTTTAATTCCTTCTGATACGCAGCGAATGTTGCAGCGCCTTCCGGACACATCAAAAAGCCCTCCTTCTCTGCACACTCTTTTCGCGCACGAAGTATCGCCTCATCATCCACCATCGTTGCAAAACCCTTGCTTTCATTCACCGCACGAATCATTAGAAAATCACCCACCGCAACAGGTACCCGAATTCCCCACGCAATCGTTTTGGCTCCTTGCCAAACTTCCGCATGCTCTTTTCCCTCTTCCCATGCCTTAACAATAGGCGCACAACCACTCGACTGCACAACCACCATGCGAGGCAACTTCCCCTGGATCCAACCTATCTCTTGAAGCTCTTTAAATGCCTTCCACATTCCGATAAGGCCGGTGCCACCCCCGGTTGGATATAAAATCACATCAGGAATCTGCCATTGAAACTGTTCCGCAAGTTCCAGCCCCATCGTCTTCTTTCCTTCAATGCGATAAGGCTCTTTCAAAGTAGACATATCAAACCAACCCTTGGGCTGCTTCCCTTCACCAACAATTTTCCCGCAATCATTGATCAACCCATTCACCAACCAAACCTTCCCCCCTTGCTGATCAATTTCCCGCACATTAATCGTTGGCGTATCCTCAGGGCAGAAAATATAACTTTCGATTCCCGCTTTCGATGCATATGCAGAGCAAGCTGCGCCAGCGTTTCCATTCGTAGGCATTGCGACTTTTTTAATGCCCAGCTCCTTCGCCATGGAAATCGCCATGCATAATCCGCGAGCCTTGAACGACCCGGTAGGAAGCCTAGCTTCATCCTTCACATAAAGCGTACCCTTGCCCGCTTGAATCTTTGGCATCGTAAGAACAGGGGTAATAACTTCACCCAAGCTCACAATATTAGCTGCATGTTTGACAGGAAGAAACTCACGATAGCGCCAAAAATCCGGAGGCCTAGCTGCGATTGTTTCCTTACTCACTGCTTGCGCGATTTTCTTCAAATCATAACGCACTAATAAGGGCCTACCCGCCTTGGATAAACCATGAACTTGTTCTTTGGGGTAGATTTCACCCGTTAAGCCACACTCCAAATGGGTGACGAAGTTAGGTCTCTGCTCGATAAGGTTTGCAAATTGGTTCATGCGGGTATTATGCCTTAATAAACAGCCATGGGAAAGTAGAAAGAAGAAGAGTAAGCAGAAGATTTTGCCACGGAATTTCACGGAATAAAACAACCTCTGATTAAACAGAATATATTGCAATGAAAGAAGCGACACAGTTTTTATGCAGAAGATTTTGCCACAGAAAAGAAGACGGAAAAGCAGAAGACTTAGCAGGAGATTTTGCCACGGAATTTCACGGAATAAAACAACCTCTGATTAAACAGAATATATTGCAATGAAAGAAGCGACACAGTTTTTAAGCTGAAGACTTATGCACGGAAAAGAAAAGGGACTCAGAACACAAGACGCTTGAACTCTGCTTTTTGTTTACCAAAATTGAGAAGTAGACCTACCTTGATTCCCGTTGCTTTCAATTCATTTAATAATTGTGCTTCATCCCGATTATCCATTGAAGGCGATACTTTAAGTTCTACGAGCACGCAATCATTTACTAGGATGTCAGCCCGATAGTTGCCAACCACCTGATTTTTGTATTGCACTTCAACATCAACCTCGATTTCAACTTTCAATCCCCTCAACTCCAATTCCACCTTCATGGCTTGCTGATAAACTCGTTCTAAAAACCCGTAACCAAGCTCTCGAAAGACTTCAAAAGAAGCGCCGATGATCTGTTCTGTAATTTCCTTGTGTTCCAATTCCATTCACTTATTGCCTAG
>CAMDHK010000094.1 GCA_945897965.1 Candidatus Kuenenia stuttgartensis
TTTTTGAGATTGATGCTATGATTAGATCTTCTTGGAATGTTTGGCTGCTTGCGCTTTCTGCACTGCTTTGTGTAGAGGCATCCGCTCAAGCTCGGCATTGTGGCGCAGTCCGCTACTCGCCTGTTTGCTGCGAACGCGAACAATTCTGCCTGCCAGAAGTGCAATGCAGAATCACTTACAAAGAATCAATCGAGGAACGCAGTCAGCTTTGTTATAAGCCTGTGTACCGGACTGTGATGAAGGAGTGCAAATCGGTTTGCTACAGGCCGGTTTACGAAACCACTTATCGCGATACTTCGTACACCGTATGCAAACCCGTTTGGGAATGCTTTGATGTTGTTCGCAACTATACGGTATTAAAGCCTATTTATGAGCAATGCGTTCGTGAAGAAAACTACACCGTGCAAAAACCCGTTTGGCAGACCTATCAAGTTCCTGTCAAATACAACACCTACAAACCCGTTTACGAACAACGCGTCAAAGAAGAACACTTCACCGTACAAAAACCCGTTTGGCAGACCTATCAAGTTCCTGTCAAATACAACACCTACAGACCTGTTTATGAACAACGCGTCAAAGAAGAACACTTCACCGTACAAAAACCCGTTTATTTCGAAGAGCAAGTGCCTTGCACCCGTACGGTTATGAAACCTGTTTACACCACGGAAACCAGGGATATCGCTGAAACCATTTATGAATCTGTAATGGAACCAAGGGAAACCATGGTGCGAAGTTACTCTTGGGAACCTGTTTGCACAGAACAACAAATTTGTGTTCAAACTGGGTCATGGAGAACCGAAGTCTGTGAAATACCAGGTCAAGTAGTGATGCGAAAAGTTTGCCATCCTGGCTTTTGGACTATGGATCCATGCTGCTGCAAGATGATTTATGTTTCAGGCCATGTAAGCTGCAGCCCAGTTCAACTACCAAACCGGACGATCTGCAAAAAAATCTGGGAACCCAGAATGGAAACTCGAACCATTACTTGCACCAATTATGTGCGCAAGGAACATTGCAATGTGATTCGTTCTTATTGCTGCAAAATCATACCCAAAACTGTTTGCAAAAAAGTATGTTTCACCAGATGCTGCATGGTGCCTGAATTACAAAACTTCACGGTTACCCGTAAATGCTGCAAAATGGTTTGCGAACATAAGGTCTGCAAAACCCCCTACACCACTTGTAAAATGGTCTGCGAAGAACAATGCAAAATGGTTACTTCTCAAAAATGCATCATGACCCAACAACACTGTGTCAAGAAAACCCCCTACACCACTTGCAAAATGGTCTGCGAAGAACAATGCAAAATGGTCACTGCACAAAAATGCATCATGACTCAGCAACATTGTGTTAGAAAGATCCCCTACACCACTTGCAAAATGGTCTGTGAAAATCGTCAGGAAATCATCAAGGCACAAAGGTGCAAAATGATTACTGAACAACGATGCTGCAAAGTACCTGTAACTACCTGCTCTTTGGTAAAGGAAGAATCCCTTTTCCAAGTGCCAGAAACTCATTGCACCATGGAACCTTTCACTGTTACCTATAAGGTTTGCAGAAAAGTCCCATGCGTCGAAATGATCGGAATCCCATCTTGCAATTAAATCTCAAGCAACCTTATTAAAACATCAACTCCACTGGTTAATATTAACCAGTGGAGTTTTTCATTTCCCAGCTATATAAAACATAATTTTTCCCTGATTTAAAGCGGATTAAGCCCGGCCTCATTAATCTTTGCATTAGATTTAATCTTTGGGTTACATATCAATGATGATTCCGGTTAAAATAAGGCAGGAGGTTAGCATGAAACAGGTAAGAGTCGGCGCGGTTAATTATCTGAACACTAAACCGCTGATACATAATTTGGCGCAGATTGCACCCCATTGGATTCTTAACCTCCAAGTTCCAAGCCACCTTGCACAAGATCTTGCTGCAGAAAAACTCGATATTGCTCTCATACCCGTGATCGAATATTTTCGTCACCCCAACTACCGTATCATTCCGGGAATATCAATCGCCTCCCATGGCCCGGTTCTTAGTGTTACCTTATTTAGTAAAGTCCCATGGCCCGAGATTAAATCTATTTCCCTTGACGAAGGATCAAAAACGAGTGTCGCACTTTTAAAAATTCTCTCTAAGCAATTGCATGGCATTACTTTTACTTCCTCTGCCTTGCCCATGAATGCCGACCCAGAAAAAGTCACAACCGATGGCGTGCTTTTGATTGGCGACCGTGCAATGAAAGCGTGTTTGAGTGGATTCCCGTTTGCCTACGATTTAGGAAAGGAGTGGCATGATTATACAAATTTGCCATTCGTATATGCAATCTGGGCAGTACATGAACGAGCCTTTGGGGAGAATCTGACACAATACTTTGCAAAGTCAAAAAAAGCGGGGCTGGAGCATGTGGGCGAAATCGCAAGTCATGAATCCAAAATATTAGGACTAGATGCTGGCTTTTGTAGAAGATACCTTTCGCTTATCATTCAATATAATTTGGGTAGTCGAGAGATAGCAGGGCTAGAATTATATAGGCACTTGGCTTATGAAAATGAGCTTATTGACCAGGAAAGAAGTATAGATTTCCATGATTGCCGAACTTTTGCAAAAAGCCATTGATGGTAAAAGAATAACTCCAGACGAAGGCCTTTATCTTTTAGAAAAAGCCGAACTTCTTGCTTTGGGTGATACTGCAAATAAGGTTTGCAACAAATTACACCCCGAAAGTTATCGAACCTTCAATATTGACCGTAACATCAATTACACCAACATATGTGCAGCAGTTTGCGACTTTTGCGCTTTTTATCGCAAGTCTTCGGATGTAGATGCCTATATTCTTCCCCGTGAAGAAATTTACAAAAAGATCGAAGAAACAATCGCATTAGGCGGAGACCAAACTCTATTACAAGGTGGCTTACATCCAACACTAAAACTAGAATGGTATGAAGATTTACTAAGAGACCTTAAAACTAGATACCCGAAATTTAATCTCCATGCCTTTAGCCCTCCTGAGATTTGGCACTTTCATAAACTCAACAAGTTACCATTAAAAGAAGTACTGCAGCGGCTTAAAGATGCTGGTCTAGGTAGTCTACCTGGTGGTGGGGGTGAAATTCTTGCAGATCGAGTTCGAAAACTTCTTACCAAAAACAAATGCTTGACTGAAGAATGGCTTGAAGTTCACAGGGTTTGGCATAATTTAGGTGGCAAATCAACCTGCACCATGATGTTTGGCCATGTTGAAACACTTGCTGAACGGATTGAACACTTAGAGAAATTAAGGCAGCTTCAAGATGAAACCGGGGGTTTCACTGCTTTCATTTGTTGGACATTTCAGCCAGAGAATACCGAGATGGCACACATTTCGCCTACGGGTGGATTTGAATACCTAAGGACTCAAGCCTTGGCAAGAATTTATCTGGATAATATTCCAAACATCCAATCTTCATGGGTTACTCAAGGCGGAAAAATCGGGCAACTAGCATTACAATTCGGTGCCAATGATATGGGCAGCCTAATGATTGAAGAAAATGTGGTTTCTTCAGCAGGCACTGTTTACCATTTAAGTTTAGATGAAATCAGGAACTCGATAAGAGAACTTGGCTATTTGCCAAAGCAAAGAAATGTATTTTATCAGTTGATATAAGCTGAAATAAAAAAACACCGACAGGAACTTCCTGCCGGTGTTTTAAAGTTAAATTAAAAGGTTTTACAAACCATTATCGCCATTGCCAAAACCACCTTTACCACCGAAGCCGCCGCCACCAAATCCACCACCGCCTTGGCCAAACCCACCGCCGCCAAACCCACCGCCACCCTGACCAAATCCACCGCCGCCAAATTGGCCGCCGCCAAACCCACCGCCAAACCCACCGCCACCCATATTATTTTGGCCACCCATATTTCCGCCGCCACCGCTTTGAAACGCTGAGCCACCAACTCCAGACATAATACCTTGCATTGCCATTTGATAAAAAGGATTATCCATGCCTACGGCTTGACCACCGGTACCGCCACCGCCACCAAATCCACCGCCACCACCGCCTTGACCAAAGCCGCCGCCGCCTTGACCAAAGCCGCCGCCGCCCTGACCAAATCCACCACCACCTTGACCAAATCCACCGCCGCCCTGGCCAAATCCACCACCACCGCCGCCTTGGCCAAATCCGCCGCCACCTTGTTGGCCAAACCCGCCGCCTTGCTGGCCAAATCCGCCACCGCCGCCCATATTTCCACCACCCGTAGAAAGTGGGATTTGATAAAGCTGCGAGATTTGCATTCCTGGTGAGTTATTTTGTGTGAATTGGGCTGTGCCTTGAATGCCCCCGGTGCTTTGCTGGAAAGCACCACCTCCGCCTATACCTGTTTGGCCACCACTAGAACTGCTTCCTGTATTAAAATTCACATTTTGGTTAGCAATCTGTGCTTGAACTGTATTGTTTAATGCGGGTGGTGGTGGTGGAGCAGGAGGTAAAATCATCCTGTAACGCTGTGCTGAAGTAATTCCAGGCGTACCAACAAAAATACCTGCTGGTATTAACAACCCTAAACCAAGCTTTAATAGATTTTTAGCGAGCATTGGAATTCCCTTTATGTATAAAGGCCGTATTAGTTACAAAAGCAGAGCAAACTCAAAGTTAACATTTTTATTATAGCACATTAATTGAATGAAATCAGGCTACTTATTTGCGAATTAATCTGTTTTTATTTTATTTTTATTCATCCAAGGGGTAAAAGAACAAAACAAAAAACACCCCAACAACACGCAAATACTTATTCCAATTAATCTTACGACCACGCCAAAGATCCCATTAAAACTTTCCAAATAATTGGCTTAGTTACTATTGACACAAAATCAAAGGACTTTATACATGCGCACTCACAAGGCAGCATTTATTGCCCTAGCGGGAGTTTTCCCGGGGTTTTGTTGTTCTTGAAATGCTTGGCAGGGGGAATAGCCATGCTAAAGTACCGGCTTCGGTTTAAATTAAAGGATTTACCTTTAATAATGTTGAAGGAGATGGGGGAAATATGAAAAAGTTAATCCGTGGAGCGGCAGCCTTAATCGCTGGCTGGCTTGCTACAAGCACACCAATTCTATTTGCACAGGACCTCGCATCCGGGGAACCCAATCTTCCTTTACCTCTTTACCATGCAAGACCGGACGCAGGAGGTTTCTTTATGTCCGGCTCCTATGCCATGTATAGGCAAACTAACCCCATTAAAAGCCAAACAGTGGCTTACCGTGGCTTCTATGCCATAGATGGGACAAACCTTGGACCCCAAGCCATTGTAGGAACGGGCACCAGCTCTACCATTGTCGCATCAGATGTCCCAAATGGAACATTCATTGGCAGCATGGCAGACGCACTAAATACTCAACAAGTATCAGGGCCAAGCTCTTACATGCCAGGTTTTAAAGTTGAAGGCGGGTGGAAATTCGCAGATGAATCTTCCATCACCTTAAGCTACCTGTGGTTGGCAAAAGCAAACTATTCTGCAACCGCAAGTTTAATTCCACCTAATTTAAATATTGGACCTACAGGTGCTGAAAGTTATATTTCATCCCCAGTTTATGGCTATCCATCACAATATGCCGGACCATTAAATGATATTTTCTCCTTTGTTGACCCTGCACTTGCAGCACGGGTAACTGCCCAAGGAGGCACAATACCGACCGTCACTATTCCAACGGTTAATGATCCGGATTTACCTCAAGGAGCACCCTCTACCGTACCACTCGGGGGATTTGCAACGCCTTTTGCAGCATATGGTATCTGGAATGCCGCAGACTTGATGACAATAGAATTTACCCAAAGATTTCAACAAGTAGAATTGATGTACCGTAAACCGGTTTATGAAACTGACGATTATCGCCTAAGTGCAGCGGTAGGACCAAGAATGGCGTGGATTTGGGAAAGATTCAAATGGATCGCAACAGACTTAAACGCCGTGGGAAATGGAAGTCAGTATGATGCAGCCGCTTACACAAATATTGTTTCGAATAGGCTGTATGGTATTAATGCAGGTTTAATGCAGGAATGGTATCTTGGCCATGGATTTGCGGCACAAGTAGATATTCAGGCCGCACTTTTTGCTAACATTGTAAAAGAAAGAGCTAAATACGAATTCAGTTATTTAAAAAATGCTACGCCGATTAGTAAACGATCCAAAACCGTTTACACCATTGTTCCAGAAGTTCAACCATCGGTTGGTATGGCCTGGTACCCAGTCGAAGGAATTGAATTCCGCGTCAACTACGATGTCATGATGTTCTTCAATACAATTGCATCACCAAATCCAGTGAATTTTAGCTGGGGTGGTTTGGACCCGACTTACTCAAGCACCTTCCGAATCTTTGACGGCTTTAATGCTGGTCTAGCGCTAGTCTTCTAAGCTAAGATAAAGTTGATTTTTTAAGGCCGACAGGGAAACCTGCCGGCCTTATTGTTTGCCATTCTGAAAACTACCTTTATAATTGCCCCTGACGGTAAAAAGCTTTAAAGTAGCAACTGTCAGAGAATCAAATTGCAACAATAAATAAAGGAGTTCAGATGAAACAAGAGCCACAACCTGCTCAAGATATAACCCGGATTCTACCGTGGCTGGTAATCTTTCGCTCTTTTTCCCTAGCATTTGATACATCAAAGTTACTGCTGGCGGCATTGGGTATTCTTACCACCGCCACCGGTTGGTGGGTTCTTTCTTTCATTTTTACCCTTGGTTATGATGCAAAGCCCCCCCAGTGGTCGGCCACCCTTTATGCTAAATCAGCAAATCCTTGGTCAACATTTAAAAAAGACCGAGAAACTTGGAACCTGATGCACCAAGCAGCAGGTGTAGGTGGAATGAATCAATACTTTGAGCTCGAAGATCTTGTAGAAACCGAAGAAGAACTTACGACTTTAAAAGAAGTTAATCTTGGTCAAAATGAACTGGGGTCTAGCCTAAAAACCTCTTTTCTAGTTAACGAAGGTAAAATAACCAGAGATCGCATTGACTATGTTAATTCTTTTATTGGCACAAGTAAGCCTAGAGGTCTTTTAACAACCTGGCCTTGGTTTGAAGAACGCGGACCAAATCCTTACCTTCTTGCAACGGGCCAAAGTGGCATTCCTTGGAGTGTTGGAAGATTTTGGGACTGGGTAATCATTCAAGAAGTTCCTGTTTTAATTGAACCATTAGTTAAAGTAATTCGTCCCGCACTTTTGTTGATCCATCCTGAAGCGACTTTTTCCCAAAGGCTTTATTTCCTCTTTTCACTAATTTGGGTAATTGCTGTTTGGTCATTCTTTGGTGGAGCAATTTCAAGAATTGTTGTTGTTCAAATTGCTCGCAATGAAAACATTGGGGCTTTAGGTGCCTTAAAGTATGCCCGAGAAAATATGGCTAACTTTATCTCTGCGCCACTTTTTTGCCCTATGATTGCAATCTTTCTTTTTCTCGTCATTATGGTTTTCTCGCTCTTAGGGATGATTCCAGTTCTCGGCGATATCTTTATTAGCGGGCTATTCTGGGGCGTTTTCATGGGCATTGGTCTTATCATGGCGCTCGTTCTGGTAGGCCTTTTAGGCTGGCCACTTATGGTCGTAACCGTTAGTTCAGAAGGGCTTGATAGCTGGGAAAGTTTTAGCAGAGGAATCCAATATCTTTACACCCGAGCTTGGAACTATATCGCCTACAATCTGCTTGCAGTAAGTTATGGAATCATTGTTGTATTTTTCATCGGGTTCATGGCTTCCTTTGGCGTTTACCTTGCCAAGTGGTCCGTCGCTAGCACGCCTTTTATTCAATCTGTAAATCGTTCCCCTGAATACCTGTTTATTTACGCCCCTACCTCGTTTGGGTGGCGCGAATTACTTCTACAAGGCGCCAAGGTCGATGGCGAAAATATTGTGGTCGATGGAAAAGTAGATCAAACCGCCTACCGTAAGTATCTCGGTTTTGATTCCGAAACACGCAGCAAGAAAGAATCTCTCGTCTGGTGGAATATCATCGGCGCAGGCCTTGTTGCTATCTGGCTTGGAGGATTTTTCCTGCTTGTAGTAGGCTTTGGCTACAGCTATTTCTGGTGCTCCGCAACCTTCATCTTTTTACTCCTTAGAAAAGATCTTGATAACAACGAAATCAATGAACTTCATATTGATGATGAGGAAGATGAGCAGTTTACTTCGGTGTTACAAAAACCAGTTCCAACCGTACCAACTGCAGCACCCGAGGCAACAGCGGCAAAAACAAGATCTTTGCCAGTAGTGGAAGCACCACCACAAAAATCCGATAACTCCGATGACAAAATCTAATTGTCACCCTAGGCTGCCCAGCTTTATTGCTGGGCTAAATAATTATAGGTAAGGATACCAAAACACCATGTCTAGGCCGATCATTTTACATAGTGGGTCTTGGTCCGATGTTGCATTGGATGAACTTGCAGGATTGACTGCAGAATGGGGTTATCAAGGGTTTGAATTATGCTCTTGGGGCAAACATTTTGATGTTTGGCAGTCCCAATCCGATGATTCAAAACTACAAGAAAACCTAGACCTGCTCTCTCGTTTCGAAATGTCTATCCCAGTTTTAAGCATGCATCGCATCAGCCAAGCACTTTGCGACCCTGCTGACTCCGTGCTTCAACGAATTTTACCCGAAGAGATCTGGGCCGATGGTGACCCCGATGGTATTCGGGAAAGAACCAGCGAAGCACTAAGTATTGCAGCAATTGCCGCCCAAAAAATGGGAGTCCCCATCATCTCCGGATTTAGCGGATCTCCTATTTGGAATCGCATCACCGGCTACCCCCAACCAAACCAGGCCGAAATCGAAGAGGCATTTCAACTCTTCGCTGAAAAACTCCACCCCATACTTGATAACTTTCAAGGCGCTGGCGTAAAATACGCTTATGAAGTTCATGCGGGCCAAATGGCCTTTGATCTTCCCAGTGCAGAAAGGGCCCTTGCTTCCCTCGACAACCGCGAAGAGTTTGGATTTACATTCGACCCAGCACAACTTTACTGGATGGGAATTGACCCTTGCGAATTTTTACTCCGCTTTCCAAATCGCATCTTCAATGTTCACCTGAAAGATATTGCTGTTCGACTAAGCGGTAGAAATGGGCTTTTAAATGGTTGCCTGCCTATTGGCGACCCTAGGCGAGGCTGGGAATTTCGATGCCCAGGCCATGGGCATATCGATTGGGAAAGTATTTTCCGTACGTTAAATATAATTCAATATGATGGCCCGTTATCGATAGAAATAGCCGATGCCGGCATGGACAGGCTCAAAGCTGCAGAAGAAGCAGCGGGATTCATCAAGCGCTTAAATTTCGAGCCACCACCAGAAAACAGGCCCTCCTGATTTCCGACCTCTGCTAGGGAGCAAGTATGATTCTTGTAATCGACAACTATGATTCCTTTACTTACAACCTGGTGCAAAGGCTAGGGGAAATCGATGCGTCTTTGGATATACGGGTATTCCGCAATGATCAAATTGATATTGAGTCTATAAAAAAGCTAGCCCCTGCAAAAATAATTATTTCCCCCGGCCCCTGCACACCCAAAGAAGCTGGTATTTCCAACGAAGTTTTAAAGACTTTTGCCAGCCAACTTCCTATTCTTGGCGTTTGCCTAGGCCATCAGTGCATTGGCCATGTCTTTGGCGGTGAAGTGATCAGAAATAGCCGTATCATGCATGGTAAAATTTCCCCTATTCATCATGATAATAAAGGCGTTTTCAAAGGGCTCTCGAATCCGTTCGATGCAACAAGATACCACAGCCTTGTTATTAAGAAAGAAACATTCACCAATCCAGATTTCGAAGTTTCTGCCTGGACTGCTGAGGGTGAAATCATGGGCGTACGCCACAAATCTTGGGAACTTCATGGCGTGCAATTTCACCCTGAAAGCTTTCTTTCAATTGAAGGACCTAAGCTTCTCAAGAATTTTCTGAATATAAATGCTGCAAACTGAATTAATTAAAAGCATCTTAATGGTGAAAAAAGTCTTTTTGAAATAGCAGCAGATTAGTCCCACGATCGGGATCCCAACGAATGCCCACGATGTCATACTCTTTGGCTATTCCAAGGTGCAAAATCGGGCGGTGCTGATTATGGCATTCAAACCGAACCGAATCATACTTCTGCTCGCGCACCCAATCATGTACAGCTTCCATTAATTGAGAAGCTATCCCCATGCGACGATATTCCGGAACCACCCCATAAAACCAAGTAAAGAATATTGAAGGCTTAAGTTCAAACCCTACAAAAAAACCCACAGGTTCATCGTCAACCCGGGCTATCATTTGCAGAACATTATGACGACCTTGATACCTTCTGCGAAACCCGCTAATTTCTCGCACCGGACGAAATATTTGATTGTACAACTTCACTATCACAGGAAGAGAATCTGGCCCAACAATATCAATCACTGCATCAGACATACTTTATTAACTCCAAGATGCCACCTTAGGGTTTATAAAGTGATGCAATTAAATCTTCCCATGAAGGAACACTCCAAGTGCTTAGGTCAATCTCGTCAATTTCACCATCTTGTTCTGGATGATGCGAGCCATAAGATTCTGGCCCAGATAATACTTCATCATCAGAAATTACGGCCCGAGAATCAGGACCTTGGACAAAAGTAACTGGAGCTGCTCTTTCATTTCGTACAGGAGCAGGTTGCATTTTTGCAGGGACTGTTTCGGCCTCAGGATCACGGCTTGGGCTTGGATTATTTCTATTCTGATTGGAATTGCGATTATCATCACGGCCCCGATTATCATCACGGCCCCGACCTCGACCACCCCGGCCTCGACCTCGGTTTCCTCTTTCCTGATCACCACCCCTACCACCTCGACCTCGATCCGAACCCGTTGATTCCTCTACTTGAGTTTCAGATTCTTCCCTCATTGAATTTTCATGCGAATCTACAATCTCTGCGTCCACTATCGGGCTATTCAACTGCGCTTTATTTAATTGCGCTTGTTCTTGAACCCGATGCGATCCAAAAGTAACTTCAAGAATCTCTTCAACTTCAACAAAAGTTTCTTTAGGTTGGGAACGGGGTTCAACCTTCGGAACAGGAAATGTTTTAACAGGGGGCGCTTTGGATGGTTCTAATTGGCGCTGCACAGGTTTTGGTTTGGTAAAGGTCAAAAAATCTTCATCGAGAGTTGTGTCTTGTGCCGCCTCAACAACATTTTGCGGATTCACAGAGTTTTTAGCACCAACATCTGAAACCGGGTTTTCAGGGGGAAGGCCAAGTTCATCTGCAAGAGTTTTCCATCGATCGGTGCCAGAATTTTCGCTCATTGCCAATAACCCCTAAGTTAATTTTGTTCTACAAATGTTAATTCTAACTGTTTTAAGGCTAGCAGACAACTTGTAGAAGGAAATAACAGGGTTATATTTAAGAAAAAGATGTGAATTCAACTGCTAAACTGATAATCCCAAGAAGTAGGTTTGCCTTCATGGTAAGGCATCACACCATGAAATAGCTTCTTCTTCGAATCAAAAACAAAAGGGATGAAATATTTATCACCTTCCCACAAATTCTTGTTCAAAACATCGCCAATTGCAACCCACTCGAGGGTCCCCTCGGGATTATCTGTCATAACCTCGCCCGACCAATCATTGACAATAAAGATGAAACCGAACCAAGGCTCGCCATTTTTGCCAAAACCCGGCCAGCTTATTGTGCCACGAAGAGAAATATCGTGACACTCGATTCCTGCTTCTTCCCAAATTTCGCGCTTACATCCTGTTAAAACATCTTCGTAGGGTTCAAGTTTGCCCCCAATACCATTATATTTTCCGTAGTGATGATCCTCCGGGTTTTTATTACGGTGAATCATCAAAATCTTGTTTTTATCTTTCGATAAAACATAAGCAAGAGTGCCAAGAATAGGTTGATAAGGCATATAGTAGTTTTCGTTTTAAAAGATTAAGCAGCAATTCTTCGTAAATCGGGGCCTTCATGAACCTTGGTTTCTGCAAACCGCTGGCCCGCTGAATCGTAAAATAGAATCCGTTCTTCATCACCTGCCCAAAGGGCATAACATCGGACCATTCTTGGGCCTTTGATTTCAAAGAACAATCCACACATCTTACCAGACCGAGTAATTTTGTTGATTTTTAATGGTGATGTACTTGGGTCAAGATTTTCCCTAAGGCATAGTTTTTCGTGTATATGCTGCTTGATATTATCAAGATTAGGCAACGTTATTACGGACTCCATTCCAACCTCCGTAAAATTGTAATCACTTCGTCCTACAATTTTATCGTCTTGGAATTTCCTCCTACTGCAATGAGTATTGGCATAACTGATAAGTAATAATTCTTACCAGCCGTGCAATTGGCGCAAACACTCATAAACGGCAATCCCTACCGAGGTTGCCAAGTTTAAACTTCGAATCGAATTGGAACCCGGCATAGGAATCAGAATCTGGTTAGTTGAATACTTATCGAGAATCCAGTTTGGTAAACCTTGCGATTCAGGTCCAAAGAGAAGCCCATCTCCTGGTTTAAAACGAACTTGAGTGAAGGGCGTTTTGGCTCTGCTGGAAAAGCAAAACAGCCTGCCTGGAGGCACGGTTTTTTCATACTCCTCCAGAGTATTGTGGGTATGAATCGATACAGCATCCCAATAATCGAGACCTGCCCGCTGAAGGGATTTATCATCAATCCGGAACCCCAAGCGACCAATAAGGTGTAAAGGTACCCCCACTGCCCCGCATAATCGTGCTATGTTGCCCGTGTTGGGCGGAATTTCCGGTTCAAATAGTCCAACCTTTATCATTTTTTTGCCTCTTTAAGCTAAAGTTTTAATGGAGATGGAGCGAAAAGGCCACTCTTTCTAAATTTTTGTTTCCATTACAAGGTCTTACTTCAAGGTCTAAATTTGTTCTTTGCAACTAAAAAACCAGTAGAGCCAACCTCACCAAGAAATTGGTTTTGGGACGCTGTAGCCACTGGTATGCTGTTTTTTGGTTTTGCTCTGGGCATTGCAATGCTAGGGCAAGATCCTTCATTTCCTACGCAGTATGAACTTCCGGGCACGACTTCAAAAAATCCTTTGGGTCCTTTGGGAACTTGGATTTCATCCTCCTTCTTCAAGTTCCTAGGCCTTTCTTCATTTTTTATCTTAGGCACTTGGTTTACTTTAGTTTTTGGCCTTTTACTTAGAAATCACCCTTTAACTTGGATACTCCGCCTTGCAGGTTGGCTGACCTTAATTCCTGCTGCTTCAGTTATTGCAACCATTAATCAAGATTTTCTTCCTATGGTTTCACCCGCAGGATCCGGGGGCAGTCTAGGCGCACTGCTATTTTTAGAATCACGATATATCATTCCTGATTCGCTAGTTCTACCCATTGCTATCGTTGTTGCATTAGCAGCATCGTTTCTTGCTTTACCTGCGGTCTGGAGTACCTTGGGAATTGGATTACGATTTGTTTTAACTAATCTGCTAAAATTGCTAGTTTTTATTACTCGATTTTTACTTTCAATTCTCCAGCTTTTCAAGAATTTACTCCCAATTAAAACTGATAATCAAACCGATACCATCAAGATTGAAAGCAAAGAAGTTGCAATAGAAAAACCAGTTACCAAAGCTCGAGCAAAGACTCAGGAAAAGGTGGATGATGGTATCCCCATATTCCATCATGAAAAATTCAACGCCAAGCAAGAGAACAAAGCAGCAGCATTATTAGTGAATACCACTTCAGAAAAATACGAACTACCCCCGATGAGCTTGCTTGAAGATCCTAAGCCCCTTGCAGTAAATACACAGGAGCAGGATTTACGAGATAGGGCCGTGCTGCTTGAAAAAACCTTTTTAGATTTCGGGCTAAACATCAAAGTTGTGGGCATTAATACAGGGCCTGTAATAACCCAGTTCGAACTGGCACTCGAAACCGGATTGCGTGTTAACAAAGTCACCAGATTGAATGATGATATTTCTTTAAATTTAAAAGTCCCCAGCGTTAGAATTGTTGCACCCATACCAGGAAAAAACACCGTTGGCGTTGAAATACCCAACGAAATTAGAGCCGAAGTACGACTAAAAGAAGTCTTGCAATCCACTGGCCCAAGACTTAAGAGTTTAAAGATACCTCTATTTTTAGGTAAAGATTCTGAAGGTAGGCCCTTGGTTTACGACCTTGCGGACATGCCTCACCTTCTCATCGCTGGTAGCACAGGCACCGGTAAATCTGTTTGTATGAATACCATCATCTTAAGCATGCTGATGACTCGTACACCCGATGAAATCAAGATGATCATGATCGATCCGAAAGTTGTTGAACTTAGCAACTT
>CAMDHK010000095.1 GCA_945897965.1 Candidatus Kuenenia stuttgartensis
TTGTTTTGAGAGCAATCAAGTTGTTTTGTTTAATTTCGCGCGGGTAGTAAGGAATAAAAGCATCTAAACCAATAACTTCATGACCTAAGTCTAAAAGTTGTTCGCAAAGATTCGATCCAATAAAACCAGCAGCACCGGTGACCAAGCAACGCATGGGAGTCCTTCCCCATAGTAATTATTCGACCTATTTTCCGGCATCGTGCCAGAATTTCCCACGGGAGGCTATCAAGATTTCAGCAAAGGCGCAATGCAGAGATTTGAAGACTTTGAATTTAAATGTCATTCAACGCTAACAACTTATAAGGTGTGAATAACCCAAGTTAAACCAACTTCTCTATCTTTTGATTCCTGAGCGAAGTTTAAGTTCTCCCACCCAGTATTCTTCCGAGCGAAGTTTTTCCACAGGCTTGGCGCCACAGCAACCGCCTGTACATCCGGATTTGCTCGTCATCTTTCTACCAAGATAACAGGCAGAAAAAACCACGATGATCATTACTGCGACAGATTGCCAGTCCATGATTTGAAAGCCTCTGAATTTAATACCTTCTATTAGAATAGCATACCAACCTGAAAAGTTAACAATGCAGCTATATAAGCCAGACCCGTCATATAGATAAAAGTAAAAGCAGGCCAGAACCACGTACCTGTTTCTTGCCTAATGACCATCAGGGTAGAACCACATTGGCAGCAAAGTGCAAAAAAGACCATCAAAGAAAGCGCAGAAGGTACATTGAATAGCAAAGGTTGATCTGGATCATCATTCCAGTGCGCCTTCTGGAGAATTTCCAAAAGTTGTTGTTCGTCTTCCGCATCTTTACCAAGGCCAAAAACAATACTCATTGTTCCTACCACAACTTCTCTTGCGGGAAAACTGGCAAGCGTAGCAACACCAATGCGCCAATCCCAGCCTAGAGGTTTGACCACTGGCTCTATGGATCGGCCTGCCCTGCCTAGAAAACTATTCTTTTTCCATTCCAATAGAAGAGCATCCTGCTCCGCTTTATTTTCGCTTGCAGCAATGCGTTCGGGATAATTCTCACCTGTCGAAGAAACATAAGGAAAATATAAAACAGCCCAGATGAGCACCATGGTTGCAGCGATTAAGGTACCCGCTCTTTTCAAAAACGACAACGAAGCCTCATATATTCGCGCAAAAACAACTGAAAAAGAAGGCGTCTTATAAACAGGAAGCTCCATTAAAAATGGCGCCCCCTTCCCTTTTAGTATCGTGCTTTTAAATAGCATCGCTGCAAGTGGTGCAGTAACAAAGCCAATCCCGTACATCAAAAAAAGCACAAGTCCAGGAAACCACCAACCATAACCCTCGGTCAAAAATGCACCAATGAAAAGCACATATACGGGCAATCTTGCAGAGCAACTCATCAGGGGTGCAACCAAAATAGTTGCAAGCCTGTCTCTTTTATCTTCAATAACTCTAGTTGCAAGCACCCCAGGAACAGCACATGCCACGGAAGAAAGAAGCGGGATGAAAGACTTCCCACTAAGCCCGCATTTCGCCATCACTCGATCCATTAAAAATGCAGCACGCGCCATATACCCGCAATCTTCAAGAACAGAAAGAAAACCAAACAATATTACAATCTGGGGCAAAAAAACCACGACGCCCCCAACGCCCTCCAGCAACCCATCAACTAACAAACTTCGCAACATCCCATCAGGAAGAACACTTTCCAACCCCTGCCCTACAAGGCTTTTCCCTTCGCCTATCCATTCCATCAATGGTTTTGCCAGAACGAATAAAGCTGTAAACATTGAAAACATGATCAAAAAGAAAAAGAACATACCAAAGACTTTGTGCGTAAGAATCCTATCCACCCGATCTGTAAACCCAGTCAACTTGCTTTCGGGTTTAGTTATGCAAGGTTGCACCATTTCGCGAATCCAGGCATAGCGGCTTTTAGCTTCGATGCTAACTAAATTAATTCCAAGCGATTTAAGGGCCTCTCTACTTTCCAAAATTGCAGGAGTGAGGCTGAGAGATAATTTTTGTTCAAGTTGCTGGGCCAGGAACCCATCAGTTTCAAAGAGCAATCTCCCTGCAAGAAATAGTGAACCCTTATCACCCAGAATGCTAAGGATTTTGGCTCTGTTACTGATCACGTCTTGCGAAAACACAGGCACTGGGGGCATTCGCTTTTCAGTTTGTAATGAAACAATGGCATTTTTCAGCTCATCCAAGCCTTTGCGCTTTGAAGCATGGATCGCAATAACAGGTATTCCTAATTTTTCTGAAAGCTTCTTGAAATCAATCTTAACCCCAGAAGCAGTGGCAAGATCCACCATGCTTAGTGCCAAAATTACTGGCAATCCAGTTTCAAAAGCCTGGGTTGCAAGATACAAGTTTCTTTCCAGATTCGAAGCATCAGCAATTACCAGCAAGGCATCTGGTACCTTTTCAAGCGGATTTAATCCTAGAACTAATTCGACTGAAAGAAGTTCATCAGGACTTCGAGGCGCAAGGCTATAGGTTCCTGGTATGTCTAGAATTTCAATTGCATTGGATTGATGAACAAAGCTGCCTTTTTTTATTTCAACCGTAACGCCCGGGTAATTTCCCACTCGATGATTAAGCCCGGTAAGCACATTAAACAAAGTGGTTTTACCCGTATTGGGATTTCCCAACAGTGCGATTCTAAAAGATTTTACAGGTGCGGTGATTTCATTCATGGGTAGAAAAACCATCTAGGAAACTTGAACAAAAACTCGAGCCGCTTCAGACTTGCGAATACTCAAACGGTAACCCTGCACTTTAATTTCTAGGGGATCGCCCATGGGTGCGGAAGCAACTAATTCAAAAGGCTCACCCTCAATGACTCCCATTTCCATCAATCTTTGGGCTGTTGCATCTTCCCCCTTAATGGAAGAAATAATGCCCTTGCACCCTAAAGGGACTTGATCAAGCGTTGGCATGAAAAAGATCTCTGCAGAAAAGGTAGATAAATTTTGGTGGGAAGAAATTAAACAACCGGGCGAACCATGATCGTGCAATCAGAATACAGGCATCCCAAACTCAGCCTTGATTCACCAACTTTGAGCAAACAAGTTTGCCCTTGCTGTAACATGCAAAGTTTACAGCCATTCATCACACCTAACTCGGAAAGGCGCGATACAATGTTCGGGTTACCCGAAACATCCGTAACTTCGGCCCATTCGCCAGATTCAAGCATTGCTAAAGGAATATCATTCATACTATCAGCAGTTCCAAACCTTGTTGAGATTACGTCTCATAATCATATTAACCTACTCAAGTCAAAGGTCAAGCATTTTCTAACCTCATTATAAAACATTTCCTCTTGCCTCTTAACACAAACAACTGTACTTATGTATATATGCGCCATTGGAAGGAGTACAACCTTGAATGACAACCCACTCTACGACCTCTATGTTTTACTGGACAACTTAGTCCAAGAATTTATTGCAAAAGCTTCTTTGCATCAACCTCCCATCGACGCTGATGCTCTCCTCAATGGCAAAGCTTGGCAATTACTTGAACTCGAGGCTCCATCCATCCCTTCAAAAAAAGCTGTACAAGTTTTCGATCCGAAAGAAGCTGGAAGTTCGGATGTTAAAAAACAATGGCTCGCCGCCCAAACTCTTGCTAGCTCTTTACAAAAAGAGGCCAAGATTCGTTGGGAAAAGCTCAACGGCAACCAGACTGCTTTTGGTATTTCTTTTATCAACCTTATTGCACAACGCATTCTCGTGCCTACGCATTGGCTAAAAAGCATTGCTTTATCATTGGATTACGACTTAATTGAACTTAAACGTATTTTCAAAACCGCCGCCTACGAAATTATCGCATTGCGAATGCTCGACCTTGATAACCCATGCATCATTACCATTGTGGATAATGGCCACATCTTTAAGCGCAAAAGTAATTGCTGCAATCCACCTAAAACTCTTTCTGATACCGAAGCCATGGTTTTGAATTATATTCACGAGAACAGCAGGCCTAAAAAGGTAAATGATCAGGGTTGGCAAGTTGCGGGCTGGCCGGTTCACCAACTCGATTGGCGCAGGGAAATCCTCCGCAGCATTCCGCCCGAATCCCAAGATTGATTGCTCTATCCATTCTTCCGACTAATTTAGCAAAACATGACATTCCTGATGCCTTTTTGCTGGCAGACCCTGCAATCTGTGATAAAACATTAATTCTTGCCTATGATTTTAACCTACGGAGATTTTAGATGAACTTGTCACGACTTTTTGCTTTCACTCTCGCTTCTTCTTTTGCTGTTTTCTCTTTCGGCTTTGCCCAAGACCTAAGCCAGACTGATGCCACCAAAGCAGGCGCAGACTTTGCCCTTCAAGGCGAATACGAAGGATCCGCTGCCCTGAATTCCGGTTCCAAAAAGTTTGGTGCACAAGTTGTCGCCAAAGGTGATGGCAAATTCATGATAAAAGTTCATACCGGTGGCTTACCCGGGCAAGCAGGGTTCGACCCTTCCGTAAAGCCCATGCTTCTCACCGCTGCAACCAAAGATGGCAAAGTTGAAATTACGGGGAAAGATATTTCAGGAACCATTCAAAATGGCAAACTAAGCATCAAAGACAACATGAAACTCGATCTCGCAATGGCCAAAGTCGAACGCACTAGCCCAAGCATTGGCAAAGCCGCACCGGAGGGCGCTGTTGTCCTCTTTGATGGCAAAAATGCAGACGAGTGGAATAACGGCAAACTTGTCGAAGGCAACCTTCTTAACAATGGAATTTCGAGCAAGAAAAAGTTCACCAATTTTACCATGCATATGGAATTCAGACTTCCATACATGCCAAAGGCTTCAGGCCAAGGCCGTGGCAATTCTGGCCTTTATCTGCAAGACCGCTACGAAGTGCAAATCCTTGACAGTTTTGGTCTTGAAGGCAAAAACAACGAGTGTGGTGGCATCTACACTCAGTTCGAACCTAGCGTTAACGCCTGTTTTCCTCCACTTGTTTGGCAGACTTACGATATTAATTATGTAGCTGCCAAGTTTGATGAAGCTGGTAAAAAAATTGCTCCCGCTGAAGCGACGATTTTCCACAATGGCATCAAAATCCATGACAAGATTCAATTCAAAGGTTCTACAGGTGGTGGTAAACCCGAAACCAAAGATGCTGGGTCCTTCCAGCTTCAAAACCATGGCAACCCTGTTTATTTCCGCAACATCTGGGTTTTAGAATCCAAATAATTGTGATCGCTACTTAATTAAAAAAGCCAGGGCAACTCGCCTTGGCTTTTTCTTTTATTATCGCATCCCCTTCTAAATTTTAAACAATGCTGGCGATCTTCTACCATCACAACTCAATATTTCTTAATTATAACCGTCGCTTCACAACAAATTACAGGATAAGATAAATCGAGATAATCATTGGTTCTAAGCATTATGAATCAATTTTAACGCCCGGGCCTCATTGATGATTTTAACTTGCAAGCGATGTGGGAACGCAAATCCATTAGAAGCATCTTTTTGCTATTTTGATGGCCAGTTGCTCCAAAACGCAATCAACCCGTCTCCCACTAAAAATCCCGAACTTGCAATCCCATTTGTTTTTCCAGATGGCAGAAAATGTATCAGCTTTGATGAACTCGTTTTAACCATCCTCGATGAATGGGAAGAATCAAAGAAACTCCTCAAGGATGGATCTTTTGCAAGGTTTTTCCAAAAGATCGGCAGGCCCGATCTTTCGGTCCGTGCTGAAAAATGCAGGGTTTTCCCAGATGCAGACTTGGGCGTTGACGAACTGATCAATTGTCTTCCCGTCTCAATCGATTTAAAACCAGAACTTCAAACAGAAATAGAAAGAATTAATCTTGGTATTTCAAAATCAGGCACTGATAGAGATTTATATATTCAGCTAAAAAACACCGGGTTGGGAATGATTAAAGGCTCTGCTGTTGTTGAATGCCCAGATTTTTGGATCACCCTTGGCGATGGTTCGGGCACCAACCAGAAATCCCTCCATTTCATCAATGAATTTAAACTCCATCTAAGAATCCAGGGCAAAAGGCTCCGGGCTTCCGATAAAGCACTTAACGCAAAAATTACGATCGAGACCAATGGTGGATCCCGGGAAGTATTAATCACCGCAGAAGTCCCCGTCTTACCATTTTCCAAAGGGTGCCTTGCAGGCGCAATTTCACCAAGAAAACTTGCATCCTTAGCCAAGGTAAACCCAAAAGAGGCGGGAAAATTATTCGAAGATAATTCCGTGCAGGACTGGTACAAAAGCAACGGTTGGACTTACCCAGTGCCTGGACCCGCAGCTTCAGGGGTCGCAGCCGTGCAACAATTTTTTGAAGCTCTTGGATTAGTCGAAGCGCCACAAGTTTTAATTGAACCTAGATCGCATGAATGTTCAGGATATCCGGGCGAAAAAATCAACCTCGTCTTCACCGTCTTTAGTAGCGAAAAAAGACATGTTTATGCACACGCAACAAATACCCCCGATGCACCTTGGATTATTTGTAAGCCAACAGATTCAGAAAAAAATCGGGCTATAATTTCAGTCGAAGTTATCATACCTGATTCTCCCCCCAGCCAAGTTGAAGGCAGAATCAATATTTTCTCAAATGGTGGGAAGGTATTTAGGCCCAGAATTTATTTATCCATACTTGGACCTGCAAAGATATTGCCCCCTCCACTACCAGAAATAAAAAGTTCCAGCTCAGAATCAAGCAACTCGTCAAACCTAGGCGGAGTCCCTGAATTCAACGAATCAGAACCTTATAAATTCCAAGGGATGCCTGCGATTCTGCTAGGCTCACTCTTAATACTAGGCATATTTGCAGCCATTGTTCGTGATGTGCTTTCATTTTCAAAGCCCATGGAAAACAACGATGCCATTTCCAGAGTGCTCAAAGCTGAAAAACCGGATATGAACCCCTTGGTATTTCTTACCTTCAACGAAACCGACACACAAGTATCTTTTGGTGCGGGGCTTACTGCCAAACCAACTGCCGGCAAAGCAAGAACCACAAATGTTGGAACCCAAGAAGCACATATGTCTTTTTGCATTCACACCAAACCAACCGACAAAAACAGTAAGGCTAAAAGGCTGATGCGCGACTCTGATGGTTTCACTAACAATTCCGTCACTCGCATTAATGGAAACGATTGGTTTTTCGGACAGGGCCCGCTTAAATTCCGCGAAAAAGCATCACAAGAATTCATCCTTGAGGCAAACAAGCACTACAACGGCCGTTGGCTCAAAATGAAGCAACTTATAGCAGAAAGCGAAACACCCTTCCTAGGCAAAGGCTACACCTCCGTATGGGCAATGACCAACCCTTCTGTTGAAATAACACAAAGCCTACGAATTATCCCTGGGGCTCAAACCAACAAGTTAGACACAGTCCTTGTCCGCTATAGAATCGAAAACAGGGGCAACAAAAACCTCACCATCGGATTCAGAACCCTTTTAGATACCTTCATTGGCAGCAACGATGGGGTTCCTTTTTTAATACCCGGTGATTCCGAACTTTGCAGCTCCAGCAAAATCATGAACGGTGCGGGTGTTCCAGATTTTCTTCAGGCGCTAGAAAACAATGATCTCAATAACCCAGGAACCGTTGCAAACCTAAGCCTTTTAAATCCCTGATTAGAAAAGCCCTCCAAGCTAACTTTGGGATGTTGGCCTGATTATCGCCTCGAGAAAATCCTAAACGATGGCGACAAATGCAAGGAAGGCTTTACTCTTTGGGATGTGCCTGTTGCTAAAATTAACACCCTTAATCCTGCAGATTCTGCTGTGACCATGTATTGGGAACCCACCCTTATACTCCCATTCAAAACCAGAGAAGTCGGTTACTCATACGGGTTAGGTACTTTTGCGGGTAGTCAGGGCCAAGGCCAACTAGCCCTTACTGCCGGCGGCTCTTTTGCGCCCAGTGGCAAATTCACTCTCACTGCATATGTTTCAGGCCATACATCAAAAGATACCCTCGACCTCACCATCCCCGAGGGGTTTAAATTGATCGAAGGCTCCCTTAAAACCTCGCTTCGCGATTCCCAATCCAAATATGCGATTACATGGAAACTAAAAGCTCCCTCATCCGAAGGCGATTTCCCCTTCAAGATTCAGTCATCAAAAAACTTCAAAGAAGAAATTGAGATAAGAATTCGTAAAGCCATTCTTGGTGGTGTGTTCGGCTAACTTAAGGATTTGCAACTTTGTCTCTTCGATTATTTGTAATTTACTGTGCATTGATTGGTGGTCTTTGCTCCTATGTGGGCTGGGCTGCGGGCCTATCCATCACTTCAGAAGGGTTTTTACGAGCAGCTTACAAAGGCATGTTTGCAGGTACCCTTATTGGTGCTGGATTAAGCCTGCTCGATTCCATTTGGAATGGCAGAAGACTAACTTTCACATTTTGCCATACCTTGGTTGCTGCGATTCTTGCTGGCGTGGGGGGGATCATTGGGGGCATCATAGGAGAATTTCTTTTCAACATCCATAGCTCCCTCATTATTGCAGGATGGTTATTCACGGGTCTACTTATTGGTATCGCTATTTCAACATTCGAAATACTAATTTCCTTGAATAACAATCAAGCAAAAATCTTTGCTATATCCAAAGCGTTGAAGTGCATGGCTGGGGGTGCAATGGGTGGTTTGTTGGGCGGGGGAATTTTTTATTCAGTGTTATTATTCTGGGTGGCACGGTTTGGCCCCGGAATATTCTGGACTCCCGCAGCCATTGGTTTTTCTGTTCTAGGAATTTGTATTGGCCTGTTCATCGGGTTGGCCCAAGTGTTGATTAAAGAAGCATGGGTTCGTGTTGAAAACGGCCGCTGGCAGGGTAAGGAATTAATCCTTGCAAAATCTGTTTCAGTAATCGGGCGTAAAGAAGGTTGCGAAATCGCCTTGTTTGGCGACCGCAATCTCGCACCCGAACATGCTTGCATTCGCCGAAGAGAGAACGGTTTTTATCTTGCAGATCTCGACAGCCCAGATGGCACTTATCTGAATAAAAAAAGAGTTCGGGAAGAAACACTCCTGCAATCGGATGATACTATTCAAGCGGGTGCTACCAAGCTTAAGTTTCTTGAAAAGACTAAGGACCGTAATTGACATGCTAAATATTTAGCCTCCTGGCTTCGCAGTTCAGTTCAACCCAAACCCTAAAGGTTTTAAGAAATGTGCAAGCCGGGTGCGGGCCCTGAACAGTCTCATTTTCACTGCTGCGCTTTTCAAACCAAGCTGCTTTGCGATTTCGGGAATCCTGCAATTCTGAGTGTATCTCATCTCAAGAATCTGCCTGTCATTCAAATTCAATTCCCCAAGAGTTAGATTAAATTTGCAAAACAATTCCGCCTGCTCAAAAAGCAATTCAGGCGGAATCGTATGGGAGTCGAGCTTTTCAAAAATCTCAGGTGCCATTGTACCGTATTTATAGAAGGAACTTTTGCAATAATCTTCAGCGAGGTTGCGTACAACTTTGCATAACCAAGATCTCTCATAGGTGACGACATTACCAAGAGTTAATTCACGCCAGTAGCGTAGAAAGGCTTCCTGAGTAAGGTCGTTTGCAACTTCAAAATTAAAACACCGCGAGTATGCTGCCAACCAGACTGCACTGCGGTGCATTGAATAAATCTTGAGGAACTTTTCTTGCATGATGATCTCCTTTCATGCATCTAAATTACTGTTTATTATCAGTACGAATTAGAAAGGAGAAAGTTCATCAAAAGTGAATATAGCTGTACAATTGCACCAGAAACGACATAAAGAACAAAAGAAGTTATTGATTCAAAAACAATCACTCAGGGATCCAAGAATCCTCGGGCTTGATGCTCAAACAAAATTCTGCGAGCAGAATTGCTGAGTACTCAAGATCTTTCAAACTAATAACTTCAACCGGGCTATGCATATAACGATTAGGAATCCCGATTAAACCCATTGCAACGCCTTCGCCCACCATTTGCATTGCGTTGGCATCGGTGCCACTCCCCTTCGGAATCCCTCGAATCTGATTGGGAATACTAAAATCTCGGGCAACATTCATCATGCGCTCGATTACTTTAGGATTAAAATTAGGGCCACGATGAATCACAGGGCCAGCCCCGAGTTTAACTTCGCCCAAATTCTTGCGATCGGTACCGGGCGTATCTGTCGCATGGGTAACATCTACCGCCAACCCTACCTGCGGTAAAATCCCTTGCGCACTTGTAGTTGCCCCACGTAAGCCTATTTCTTCCTGCACCGTAGAAACAAAATGGATATCAATGTTAGGATTTTTTTGACTCACCAACCTCAGCGCCTCCATCACCGTCCAAACTCCCACCTTATCGTCCATCCCAGGTGAACAAGCCAAACCATTCAACAAATCGCTATAACCAAGGCGAACAGTTATCGCATCCCCATTCATTACCAAGCTTTCAGCTTCTTTTTTATCCTTGGCGCCTATATCAACCCAAACATCAGAGAATTGGGGCACCTTATTGCGTTCATCAGTGGTTAGAAGGTGAGGTGCCTTGCGCGAAAGAACACCATTAATGGGCCCGTCCTTAGCCCAAACCGTAAGGTGCTGACCCAAAAGAATCTGCATATCCCAACCCCCAATGGGCTGAACATAAAGAAATCCGTTTTCATCGATATGCTGGATCATAAGGGCGATCTGATCACAATGGCCCGCAAGCATCAATTTCTGGGTTTCGCCCTGCCCCGACCTCGATCCCTTTTTCACACAGTGAACATTTCCATGCCGATCGGTTCGAACTTCATCGGCAAATTTACCTGCCCACTCCCTTACCACTTTTTGAATTTTAGCCTCATAACCTGATGGACTTGGGGTTTGGAGAAGAGTTTTAAGGAAATTCAACGATGTTTCGTTCATATCTATTGTTCCATTGCACCAGGAATGACCCCGGACCACCTACATTAAAGTCTACCTAAATACCACAAACATTAAAATTACTATTAGCATAAGCCGATGGAAAGGGTATTATAATATTGCTAGCTGGTTTATAAATCCCGCCAAGTAACTTTTGGTTCAATAACCTTTAGGATACACGCCATGACAAGATTTCAATCAATCCTCCGCAATTTAATTGCCTATTCCATAACTGCAACATGCATTGGTTCAACTATTACACAAAATGCATTTGCAGAACCACCTGTTGATGTTGCCAAGCGAAGCGAAATTCTAGGCAAGCCAGAAACAGTCGAGGTTCACCCTGCAACGATTAACCTAAGCAGTAAGCGTGGCTTTACGCAAGTTGTTGTAACAGGCAAATATGCAGGCGGCCTAATCCGCGACCTGACACCCTTTTCGTTCCTTTCCATCGAGCAACCAGATATCGCTAAAATCGATGGTGCCAGTATCGTGATGGCTCTAAAAAATGGTTCAACCAAACTTAAAGTGACAACAGGCGCAACGACCACTTTTGTACCGATTAATATCACCACAACTGAAAAACCCGACCCTGTTAGTTTTCGCAGGGATGTTATTGCTGCGATGAATGTGGGCGGCTGTAACGCTGGGGCCTGCCATGGTACCCCTTCAGGCAAGAACGGTTTCAAGCTAAGCCTCAGAGGCTTTGACCCCGCTGCAGATTATCTGCAACTGACCCGCGATGTTTTAGGCCGTCGAACTTCTTCCGAAGATGCTGATGCCTCGTTGATGCTGCAAAAAGGATTAGGCCGAGTCCCCCACGAAGGCGGCCAACGCTTTCACCCCCAAGCCGAAACCACCCGCGTTATTCGTACTTGGCTTGCAGAAGGCCTAAAAGATGATGCCCCTACTTTGGGCGTGCTTAAATCAATCGATGTATTTCCAGGCGCTCGCATTTTTCGTGCCCCCGCTGCTTGGCAGCAACTTAGCGTTAAGGCCAACTTCGCTGATGGCTCTTCCCGCGATGTCACCCCGCTCACCGTTTTCACCAGCAGCGATACTTCCATTGCAGATGTAAACAATCGTGGCTTGGTCGAATTCAAACAGCCAGGCGAAATCGCAATCCTCGTTCGCTACCTCGAAGAACTCGTAAGTGTGCGCTTTACCTACCTCGATAACCGGGTTCAATACGCTTGGAAAACCCTTGTTCCCAACAACTTCATCGATAATAACATTTTCGCTAAACTTGAACTTCTAGGTATCCCACCCTCCGAAAATTGCTCGGATCAGGAATTCCTACGCAGGGCCTTCCTCGACTCTTGTGGCATACTTCCAAACGCCAAGGAGACCCTTGATTTCCTCGAAAGCAAAGCCCCACAAAAGCGCTCTAAGCTTGTAGAAGCACTTACCCTTCGACCCGAGTTTTCTGATTTCTGGACACTCAAATGGTCCGACATTCTTCGTAGCAATCGTAAAACCATCCAAGTAAAGGGCGTTCATTCGTTCCAACATTGGGTCAAAGAAAACATCGAACAAAATGTGGGTATCGATCGCATGATCCGTGATCTGATCACCAGCACTGGCAGCGCTTCCAACAACCCCGCTGCAAATTACTATCGCATCTCCCGCGATCCCCTAACACTCGCAGAAACCACCGCCCAACTATTCCTCGGCTTCCGCATGCAATGCGCCAAGTGCCATAACCATCCATTCGAACGATGGACCCAAGATGATTACTATTCCTTCGCGGCCTTCTTCGCCCGAGTGAAAGTTAAAAAAGATAACACCGATGTTGGCCCAGATCCAAAAGTTGCTGCAGGCGAAGTGGTGTACGAAGACCGCGCAGGCGAAGTCACCCAACCACGCAGTGGCAAAGTCATGGCTCCAAAGTTCCCTGGTGGCGCCCTAGCCCCTTCCGAAAACGGCAAAACCCGCAGAGAAGCCCTTGCAGATTGGCTCACTAAACCAGAAAACCCCTTCTTTGCTAAGTCTGTCGTCAACCGAATCTGGTTCCATCTCATGGGCAAAGGAATTGTCGACCCAGTCGATGACTTCCGCGAATCCAACCCCAGCGCTAACGATGAGCTTTTAGTTGCGCTAGCTCAAGATTTCGCCAAGAGTGGCTACGATTTCCGCCATCTTGTTCGTACCATCATGAATTCCAAAACCTATCAGCTAAGCGCCCAACCAACCAAAGATAACCAAGAAGATGGTAAGTACTTCTCCCACGCAAGCACCAGGCTTCTAACCGCAGAACAACTTCTCGATTCAATCTGCGCAATTACTGAAGTTCCTGAAAAGTTTGCAGGCCTGCCCCTAGGTACCCGTGCAACCCAGTTGCCCGATACCGAAATCAACAACCTCTTCCTTAAAACTTTTGGCCAACCCGCACGCGAACTCGCTTGCGAATGCGAACGCGAATCCGATAGCAACCTTGCCCAAGCGTTGCAGCTAATCAATGGCCCCACGATTAACGAAAAAATTCGTAACACCTCCAACCGCATAGCTAGGCTTATGAAAGAATCCAAAAGCGATAAACTCATCCTCGATGATCTTTACCTCGCAACCCTCAGCAGAATGCCCACCGCTGAAGACTATAAAGTTGCGAACGATCACTTAGCAAAATCCAAGGAAAAGCGCCAAGCTTGGGAAGACCTTCAATGGGCCCTTATTAACTCCAAGGAATTCCTTTTCCGCCACTAGGATTATCATGCAATCCGTCATCTCCGCCTCGAGTGTGGTACTAGAAAACTCCACACTCGAACCAGGCCATGTAATCATCAGCGACGGCTTGATTTCCGAAGTTTCAAAAGGCCTCTACCAAGGGCCCATTCAAAATCACCAGCACTTCGAGGGTTTAACCCTCTGCCCCGGATTCATCGATCTGCATGTGCATGGCGGATTGAATTGCGACTTCATGGATGGCACCCCCGAAGCCTTTCATACCGTCTGCAAAGCCCACTTAAAACATGGAACCACCAGCTTGCTTGCAACCTCCACCGCTGCAACCATGCCCACGATTCTTAAATTTCTTGACACCTGCAGGGCCAGCAAAAAAGCAAACTGGACCGATGCAGCGCAGGTTTTAGGGGCACATTTCTATGGCCCCTACTTCTTCGCAGAAGCGCGCGGTTGCCATCCTGCAGAGCCAATCGTTGCCCCAACCCCAGAACACTTCAATTCTTTCCTTGAATACGCAGATACCATCATCACTGCAAGTGTTGCCCCAGAATTGCCAGGCGCAGAAGCATTTGTCAAAGCCTGCCTCGATAAAAACATCCGCTGCAATGCGGGCCATTCTCATGCGACTTTTTCGCAAGTCGAAGCCGCTGTTCAATGGGGCGTTCGCCATGTTGATCATCTGTTCTGCGCTATGTCTGACCGAGCCAAGCTAAGGCTTACGCAAACCTACCCCATGCGGGGCGGCTTATTCGAAGCCACACTCTTCTTTAA
>CAMDHK010000096.1 GCA_945897965.1 Candidatus Kuenenia stuttgartensis
CAATCCAAGCCCGAAGATGAAGAAAAAGAAGAAGATGTTTTTGATGCTGCCTATGACGATGTCAGCTATCTGGATACCACAGGGAATGATGATGAAGGTGCGGTTTCTGATGGGCCTAGATACGCCCCCTTCGAACTCGAAGAAGAAGCCTCAAATCTGGAAGACCGACTTCATTTTCTTAATGCCTCATCAAAACTATGGCAAGTGGCAGCCTACTATCTGGGTTCACGAACCGAACTCAACCCTGAAGATAAAATCGCCCTTGGTCAATGGGTTGATTCTGCAACACAGCGATTGCAAAAACTAGGCCAATTGGTAGATGCCTTGCATCAGTCAAAAATCCCAGACCCAGGCGCAGAGCCCGATGCCATCATCGAGTATGACAGGCAACGCAACTTAAAAGAAAGCCTGATGATGGAGGCGATTACGGCCTGTGTAGAGACAGCGAGTGCGGTAAATTCGATGCGTGGGGCACTGGGCGTTGCAACAGAAAAAGAAGCAAAGCTCTTGGAAAACTCTTATCAAGATCTTGAAAGATCTTTACTTAGAAGCAACCCCACTGCTGCTAAAGAAGCCCTCAAACTATTTCGTAAAGGCTTTGCCAAGGAACCTTTGGTTTATACCACTCTTTCGAACGGTGGCGACCCGCACCTTATTGTTCGTGTAAGGTTGGCGCAAAGTTCACTCGATTTTACCTTGGTCAATCTGCCAAGAGTTGGGTTGATCAGTGAAAGCTTAAAACTTCTGGTTCTCGCCAAGGATATGGAGAAAAAAAGACACACCAAGGGAAGAGGTGTTTCTGAATATAACAGGCATTTCACGGTAGGTTTTCGCTCGGTGATCGAAACCATCATCGAAACTGCAGTAGATGAAACCGATGCCAAGGTGCTCGAGCTTTTAGAAAAAGCATGCGTGCCGTTTGAAAAGCTATGGGTGGAGCACAGTTGGACAGGGCAGCTATCTTCCTCAGAAGGTTTTTTACATCAGAAAGCATTTGATGAAGTACGAGAGTTCATCATCAATTATGGCAAAGATATCTTTCATGCTCGATTCATGACCCTTGCCAACCTAAGAGGGGTTATTCATCTAGGCGCTGCCAACTTCCTGACAGAGCTTGTGCAAAATCCCGATCCGCTTCATCCCGTTAAACTCGCAGATGATCTGGGCGATAAAATCACCCTCAACGATGCTTCAAGAATCCTCGGGGGTATTATTCTTACCCTTGTCGAAAACTATCAGGAATTCAAGGATTATAACACTTCCTGCACCTTGTCCGATTATGGCAACATGCTTCATGTGCTACTTTCCTTCCTTCGGGTCAAAGCTATTTTCGAGCGCAAAGTCTGGTTGCTGCGCCCCCGCATGATGGTACATGAACTCCTCGCACGAATGAAAAGAACCAAGGCGGCAAAGCGTTGGCAAGAATCGCTGCACGATATCACCAAGATCGAAGCAGCCGCAATATTAGACCTTCTAAACACCACCGAAAAGGAAACAGGGGTGCGCATTATTTCAGTTCGAGATCGGATTGAAAACGGGTTTACCGCCAGCCTTGCAGTAGATAGGTTGTGTGCGTTAGTGGAACCCGCAATGGGCGAGGCACGAAAAAAGAGCGTACCTCGAGCGTTCCGCACCTTCCTCGAAGAACTGGAAACCCAGGCAGCAAAACCCTCGGGCGTGGGTCGCGATATTCCAGAATGGCTCGTAAGGCTTGAAGCCGAAGTCCAACGGGTTCAAATGTCTCAAACTGCGATCGTACAACTTGCCGAAGGCTTGTATAAAATTAATAAGTTCCCACTGGATATGGAACATGTCACTGCGCAAATAGACGAGATAAACCTCGAAGCCTTTAAAGGTACAGAATAATTATCCTGTAATACTATTTCGGTAAGGCTTGATAAAAGCATAGTATACCGCAACGCCCACCGCTAGGAATGTAATGCCTGAGTAAACCTCTGCATGGTGAGGGTAGATTACGATTCCAAGTTCATTGGTATGGCTTGCAAAGAACATATTTCCCAAAACACAGGCAGGGATCACCGCATAAAGCAAGGGGGTGAAGGGGTATCCCCAGCATTTATATGGGCGCGGGAAATCGGGCATGATGCGCCTGAAAACAAAGATCGAAAGCACACCCATGGTTTCAAATATCACCGCACCAAACATCGAAAAATTAGTCAGCAAATCAAAAAGCGACAACCCCATTCCCATCGAGGTTCCAACCCCGCCAAGTATCACAAGCACCGAAGACCAAACACCCAAAACCATGATTGCAACATAAGGTGTTTGATAAACCGGATGAACTTCCTGCAACATGATTGGTGCCATTTTCTCTTTCCCCATCGCATACAACAATCGTGGCCCCGCAAGTATGTTTCCATTCAACGAACCAAACACCGAGATCATGATTGCAGCAGAGGCGAATAATACACCCGCTTGGCCAAACCCTGCTTTCATCGCTTCGGTTGCAACTGTAGAACCGCCAGGCAAATGCCGGATCATTTCCATGGGCAACACCAAGTGATACGCAATGTTCACACCAACATAAAGCAAGGTGACCAAGCCCACGCCACCAAGAAGTGCAAGCGGGATATTCCGCTGGGGATCTTTGATTTCTTCTGCAACGGGTGCGATGTTTCCCCAACCATGATAAGCCCACAAGATCGCAAGGAAAGCACTGAAGAGATGGCTAAAACCAAAATCGTTCTCCCCCGCCCACCAAGGCTCCAGATTTTTAAAATCCGCTTTGGCCTCTGCAGCGCCCATTGTAAAAAAGTAAATGGGCACAAGGGCGATAAGCGCCAAGGAAACAACTTTGATAATAGTCAAAACAACCTGAAGAGACCCACTTAGCCTGGCACCGCGAATGTTCACGCAGGAAAGACTGATAAGCACACTAATAGTAATTGCCAACTTGCCCCAGAAAGGAATTGAAACGTTGATTAGATCGCAAAAAGAGTCTGTAAAAATGCTTGCCAAGGCCGCCAAAGAGGCGGATCTAATCATGACAAAATCAACCCACCCCCAAAGAAACCCCCACATCGGGCCATAGGCTTCTTTAAGGAAAGTGTAATTACCGCCTGCCCGAGGAAAGAGTGTTACAACTTCTGCATAAGCGAGGGCACCAAGAAAAGTAAAAATTCCCCCGCCAACCCAAAGCAAAAGAATGACACCAAAATAAGGTGTGTCTTGAGTGATTGCGTAAGCTTTTTTAAATACCCCTGATCCAATGATCGTACCAACCACCACCGCACTTGCCATCACCGGCCCCAACACCCTAGGCAAGGATCTGAGGTTAGCTGTTGATTCTTGGTTAGCCATCAAAATATCTCCACTAATTTTTAAGTTAAGCAGAGATTCTAACCCAGATCGAAGCCAATCTCCAAACTAACAAAAAAAAAGGAACAGCCTTAAAGACTGTTCCTTTTACTGTTTAAAAACTGGTAAGGTCAATAATCAAGGGTCTAAATCATTATCCAAAGGAGTAGCAGAGGGGAATACGCCCTTTTCAGGAATGATCTGGGGAACACTTGCAGGATCTTTGACCATGGGTTTAGCGTCCGGTGTTTTTGCTCCATCCATGGGGGTATAATCAGGATTGTCTTCTTCGGGGCCCTGATAAGTCTGATAGTAACTTGGAAAAGAACTGGAAGAGTCGTAAGTCACTTCGCTAGGGTAGACGGAATAATAAGGCGTGGAATAATACCCGCCGCCGCCCAAGCCGGAACCCAGCAAGCCTAGCCCCAAGCCTAGGCCAAGACCGCCCAAGCCCCAACCCCAACCACCGCCCCAGCCACCATAACCATAACGGCCATAACCACCGTAGCCACCATAACCATAATGTCCATAACCGCCATAGCCACCCCGCCCGTAGCCACCATGAAAATTGTTGTAGCTATAGTGGTTGCCGTTGTTGTGATTGCCGTTGAAATTATTGTGATTATGATTTCCGTTTGCGTTAGCAGAATGGTTACCATCAGCGCCGCGGTTAGCTCTACCGTTGGCGCCAGTATGGTTATTTTGGCCATGATCGGAATGGTTTGCAGCATTTGGAGAATGGGCACCGCCATTACGATTTTCAGAATGCCCAGGATGCGAGGCATTGGTATGAGCACCAGCACCAGATCCTGCACCAGCAGGATGAGCACCTGCGCCAGCACCACCAGGATGTGCGCCAGCACCACCAGGATGTGCGCCACCACCAGGACGAGCACCTGCACCTGCTCCACCACCACCTGAAGGATGATAGCCGCCACCGCCTGCAGATGAAGGATGAGCACCACCACCACCACCCGAATAGTGGGCACCGCCACCGCCACCCGAAGAATGGCCACCGCCGCCGCCACCGCCACCGCCCTTGGCAAACACGCAAAGGTTAAAGGAAGAAAGCATTGCAAGCGAAAGAGCTGATTTAAAAAGTAAAGTCGAAGTTTTCATAGTATGATCTCCTAAATAATATTAATTATTGTCAGGTTTTGGAAGGGAGTCGAGGGCCATCTTTGCAGCCTGACTAATCCCAAGATCATCACTCTTGGTAGCTTCTTTAAGAGCATTAAGAACGGTGGGCCCTGCAAACCCAATTGAACCAAGCGCATGGGCGCATTCTTCGCGAACGCCAATATAAGTATCTGATTTAAGTGCTTCAACAATGGTGATAACAGCAGGCCTTGCCCCAGCGCCGATTTCATTAAGCGCATAAGCTGCTGCAAGCCGGATATGATCGTTCTTGTCGTTGCTTAAAATTTCACCAAGCGCAGTGGAAATGCCTGCTGCTGCAGGACCCATAACACTTACCGCATCGATTGCATCCTTACGAATATCAGCAGAAGGGTGCTTGAAGAATTTTGCCAATTCAGGAAGCGCATCTTTGGCATCGGGTCCAATTTCTCCCAATGCATAAATGCATTCGCGAACGACCTCTTGATCAGGATCACTCAATGCGGCAGTAAGTGCAGAAACTGCAGACCGGGCATCACGGCCGATTTCAGCCAGCGCATAAGCCGCTGCATATCGCATCTCAGGATTTTCTTCTTTCAAAGCCTTTGCAATCGCAGGAACAGCACTGCGTGAAGATGAACCAAGCTTGCCCAACGATGCAATCGCTGCCTGCCTGACCATTTCTTCTTTATCATCCAAGGCCTTAGTCAAGGCACCAATCGCAGAACGCGAAGCCAACCCAAGCATGCCCAATGCAGTTGCAGTTTGCGCTCGAAGGGTAGAATCTGTATCTGACAATAAAGCCGACATATCAATAATAGCTGGGCCTGCATTTGCCCCGAGCCTGCCCAACCCCTGCACTGCAGTCTGCCTGACGATAAGATCTTCATCCTTAAGCATGGCTTGCAAAGTGGGAACGGTTTCTTTTGCGGAAGCCCCAATTGCTGCAAGTGCTGCAGCTACGGAAACGCGCAGGCCTGTATCTTTATCAGCAACAGCTTCAGCAAGTGCGGAAGCCGACTGCCTAGCCAATGGCCCCATCGTACTTAAAGCAAAAGCTGCAGCACGCTTCACGCGTACATCACTGGTTTTAAAAGCTTCGGTAAGCGCTGGAATAGCAGCCCTTGCTGCAGGGCCCATATTTCCCAAGGCGATTGCAACTGATCTACGAACCGTCTGGTCTGAATCCTTTAAAGCTGTAATAAGTTCAGGTACTGCAGCTCGGGCAGTAGGCCCCATGCGCCCTAGAGAATAAGCTGCGCCTTTGCGGGTTGCAGCATCGGGGCTTTTCAACTTCGAGGTAAAATCTTCAACCTGAGCAAAGCCCATGCTGGAAAAAATAAGCGTTGCAAATAACGCCATCAATGCAGACTTAGAGTGCGCAAACATGAGTAATTCCTTTAGATGTCACAAAGTTCCCAATACTGAATACCATTATATCCATTGCACGATACTAGACGGTAAAAAATTATTCACTTAGTTCGAAACTTCATAAAACCGCATAGATTCGCCTCAATGCGTTATCTTTTCAAGGGCATACATTGATTTGCACATTTATTTTCAAGTTCATCCTTGCATCCATCCCCTTCCTCTTCTACTTTGTTCCCATCAACATGACTTGGAGCATTTATGAACAAAATTGATCTGGTTGGAAGAACAGCAGTAGTAACCGGTGGAGTTCGAGGAATCGGGTTGGCCATTGCAGAAAGATTACTTGCAAGCGGCGCCAATGTCTGCGTCTGGGATCGCGACCTCGCAGCCCTGGATCAGGTAGTGCCAGAATTGCTGAAACTTGGCAAGGCCCATGGCGCCCAAGTGGATATCACCCGCGCGGAATCAGTAGAACATGGCGTAAAATCTGCGATCAACAGCTTCGGGAAAATCGATATTCTCGTCAACAACGCTGGCATTGCAGGCTCGACCAGAAAACTGTGGGAACTCCCGCCCGATGAATGGCGTCAAGTTATCGAAATCGATCTGATTGGTGTTTACCTCTGCTGCAGAGCTGTGGTTCCGCACATGATCGAAAACAAATATGGCAGAATAGTGAACATTGCAAGCATCGCAGGTAAGGAAGGAAACCCCAACGCAAGCCATTACAGTGCAGCCAAAGCGGGTGTAATCGCCCTGACAAAATCATTGGGCAAAGAACTGGCACAACTAGGGATACTTGTAAATTGCATCACCCCCGCAGTGATCGAAACCGATATTTTGAAGCAGGTAACGCAACAGCATATCGACTATATGCTTTCAAAAATCCCGATGGGAAGATTCGGGAAAAAAGAAGAAGCAGCAGCGATGGCAGCCTGGCTATGCTCGGAAGATTGCTCGTTTACCACTGGATCAACATTCGATCTTTCAGGCGGCCGTGCAACCTATTAACCCCACTCGCCCAAGTACCAGCGCTTCTTGTACACCTTACCATAGCTAACGCCAAAGCGTTTGATTGCGGTATCACGAATAATTTGTGCAGCCTCTTCAGGGGAATCCGTGACAATAAGTTTGTCTAGATCTTCCGGATCAATCGTTTGTTCTTTCAGCAAGGTGTTTTTGATGAAATCCAACAGCGGATTCCAATAGTCCTTGCCCATGAAAATCATTGGGAAATCTTTGATCTTCCCAGTTTGAATAAGTGTCAGACATTCAAACACTTCATCCATGGTTCCAAACCCGCCAGGCATCGCAACAAAAGCATATGAGTATTTAACCAGCATCAACTTGCGAATAAAAAAGTATCTGAAGGTAACAAACTTATCAAGGTAGGGGTTGTGTTTTTGCTCCATGGGCAAGGCGATATTACAGCCGATGGAAGGGCCCCCGAATTCCTTGGCGCCCCGATTGGCGGCCTCCATAATGCCCGGCCCGCCACCGGTCATTACAGTAAAGCCAACTTTGGAAAGTTCCTTGCCTGTTTCGCGTGCAAGCTTGTAATAAGGATGATCTTCAGGAAAGCGCGCAGAACCAAAAACCGTTACACAAGGCCCCACGAAGTGAAGGGTTCGAAAACCACTCATCAACTCCATAAACATTTTAATGGCACGCCAAAGCTCATAACCACGCCTCTGAGGCCCTTGAAGAAATTTCGAGGTTTCAGGCGCAGCAGATTCAGCATCTTTACCCCAGCGAAAAGGATTTAGCTGCATGATACTAGAACGTGTTTTTTTAGTGCTATCAATTGTCATGATGAAAAATCCCTGAATAACAAGAAAACCTACTGTAATAATACGCTGTAGGCAAAAGAGCGGGATGCTAATTAGAGTAGAAATACGGCTTTAAAGAAGAAAAACAGAAGGATTCTAAAGCACAACCGGCATTTAAAGAGGGAAAAGAGTTAACTCTTGCCCGACTTAGGTAAATTCTGCCTGCCTTTTTTCTTCTCGGGAATGGGAGCACTGATTTGGCCTAAAGAAAATCGTTTGGGCGAAAAATCACATAAGGGGATACTGCCCCCTGTTTCTGAAAGTATTTCTGCCAAGGTGGTAGAACCAAAGGCCTTCTCAACAGATGCGAGCGCATTATCAAGGCGCCTATGAAGGGGGCACAAATTTACCCCATGCGAAGCAAGATCCATAGGGCAGGTTTTAATTCGCTTCACAGGATCAACAGCGTTGATAACTTCCAGAAGGGTCAGTTTATCAGGCTCAATGTTAAGGGTAATGCCGCCACCCAAGCCTCGCTGAGAATTTAAAATCTTAGCTTTAACCAAACCTTGAAGCACCTTTGCCATGTAAGGCCTGGGCACTTTGGTTCCTAAAGCAATGTCTTCGCATATACCAGGATTTGGTGCCCTATGAGCAAGAAATACAACTGCTCTAAGAGCGTATTCAACCGTTTGCGAAAACATTAAACTATGTCCTCAATAATCAATAATATCTATTATTGGATAAGATAGTCTTATTCTAATCTGAATACAACCTTAAGATTACCTTATTTACCAGAATAGTTAGATTTGCCGAGAACAACTAAGTTTAGGTTAAGTCAAAATATCTTTAAGCACATTACCATGCACATCGGTGAGTCTGAAATCACGGCCCTGAAACTTAAACGCCAATTTTTTATGATCGATGCCCATTAAATGCAACATCGTCGCATGAATGTCATGAACAGCCACAGGCTTTTCAACCGCACTGTAACCAAACTCATCGGTGTTGCCATAAGTCATACCGCCCTTGATTCCACCACCTGCCATCCACATCGAAAAACCCTTGATATGGTGATCTCTGCCATTGCCCTGCGCCATGGGGGTGCGACCGAATTCCGTACCAAAAACAATAAGTGTTTCATCAAGCATACCACGCTGTTTCAAATCCTCGATAAGGGCAGCGGCACCACGATCAACTTCTTTTGCAGTACCAAGGGAATGATCTTTGACAGATCCGTGATGATCCCAATCGCGATGATAAAGCTGAATGAACCTAACGCCCCGCTCTGCCAACCTTCGAGCCAAAAGGCAGTTGCTTGCAAACGAGCCATCGCCTGGATTTGCGCCATAAGACTCCAACACTTTTTTAGGCTCCTTCGAAACATCCATAAGTTCAGGAACACTAGCCTGCATACGAAACGCAAGTTCGTACTGGGCAATGCGGGCTTCGATTTCAGGATCTGCAACCACTTCGTTTTCAAGTTTATCAAGCGCCTGAACCGACTTGATCAATTCCGATTGCCTTACATCATCAACGCCCTTGGGGTTGCGAATATAAAGTACAGGTTCGCCTGTACCACGAAATTGCACGCCCTGAAACTTGCTAGGTAAAAACCCAGAATGCCATTGCCTGGCTGCGATGGGCTGACTCTGCCCAAACTTGCCCGTCGAAACCATGACCACAAAACCGGGTAGGTTTTCCGTATCACTTCCCAACCCATACCAAAGCCACGATCCCATCGAAGGCTTCCCAGGAATCATCGTGCCCGTATTCATGAATGCATGCGCTGGATCATGATTAATCGCTTCAGTATACATTGATCGAATAATGCACATCTGATCCGCAGCACGGGCCCCTAGCTCCGGAAAAATCGAACTGAACTCGATACCACTTTTCCCATACTTCACAAACGGATGCTGCGGCCCGAAACAATTTAGCTTAGCGCCCTGCAATTGAGCAATCTGCTGACCCTTGGTAACCGATTCAGGCATAGGCTGGCCATGCATTTTCGCAAGCGTGGGTTTCGGGTCCCAAGTTTCCAAATGCGTCATGCCACCAGCCATATATAGGTAAATCACCCTTTTTACTTTAGGGTTATGATGCAGCGGATTGATCACACCTTTATACCCGCCCGAGGCTGCGCCCTGCGCTTGGTTACCCTGCAAAAGGGAAGCCAGCGCCATTGCACCGAGGCCCCCGGTGGACTGCTTTAAAAAGGCTCTGCGTTGAAAAAAGTTGTTATTCATGAGAAGTATTCCTAATTGCGTGTGATGGTTTCATGGAGGTTGAACAGTGCACGGGCAACACCGCCCCAAGCAGCGAGTTCCTCTTCAGGAAACTCCTTGCTTGCGGGCTTATCCCCAACACTCAGAAATTCTTTTGCAGCTTTAGGATCTTTCGCAAGCGACTTGCGATACTCAACCACCAAGTTAAGAAGCACTTCTTTTTCTTTGGGCTTGGGCGATCTGGAAAGAGTTCTGGTGAATGCAAAGTCAATTTTCTCTGCATCGGTTTTCCCACCATCTTTCAATATCTTTTCTGCAAACACCCGGGCAGCCTCTACCTCGGAAGGATCATTCAACAAAGCAAGCGCCTGCAATGGAGTATTCGATCTAACGCGATCTGCAGAACATTCCTCTCTGCAAGAAGCATCAAATGCAAGCATCGCGGGGTGCAGATACTGCCTCTGCCAATGCGTGTATAACCCCCTGCGATAAACCGACTCTCCATTATCTTTTTGCCATTCTCTGGTGGGGAAGTTTAAATAAGACCAGTAACCTGGGGGCTGGAATGGCTTGACACTGGGCCCGCCTTGCTTATCAACGGCCAAGCCGCTGATGCTTAGATAGTTATCACGGATAAACTCCGCATCAATTCGGAAGCGCGACTGCCTCGCCAGCCAGCGATTATACGGATCCTTCTCTTGAATCTCGGCAGAAGGAACCGAAGCTTGTCGATATGCCCCACTCATCACCATCAGCTTAATAGTTTTCTTGATATCCCAGTTGTTATCCTTAAGGTAGGAAGTCATGAAATCCAAAAGTTCGGGATGGCTAGGCCATTCGCCCTGCGAGCCGATATCTTCCAGCTTTTTCGAAAGGCCCTGCCCATAGAAAAGCTTCCACAAACGATTTGCCAGCACCCGCGAAGTCAAAGGGTTGTCATTGCTGACCAACCATTGTGCCAGATCTAAGCGGTTCAATCTCGCCTTGCCATCATTCTTGATTGCAGGAAGAAAAGCAGGAACACCGGGGGTAACCACTTCGCCCGAATTGTCCATCCAATTGCCCCGTGCCAGCACCTTAATGGTGCGGGGTTCGCGTGCAATGGTAACCAAAGTAGTCGGGAAGGATTTTTCAAGATCGGTGCGCTTGTTTTGAGTTGCAGCAAGCTCTTTGCGTGTTGCTTCTAACATCGGTGCAATGGTGCGGTAATGCGCTGCAATCTTAACCTTTTGCTGTTCGTTGCGCTTTGCAGGCTCAATAGTAAGTGAAGCTAGAACATCCGCAGGAAGCGAAACGCCGCCACCTGCTTTAACGGGCCTCATCGCATCCGTAATCGAAACTCGAAAACTTCCGAGCGTATGGCTACCTTTACCATGGTTTTGCTCCATGGTAATAACCACCGAAGATTGACCCACAAGGTTTTCCTTCATTTGAAACACTGCATGCTGGGGTTTTGCAACTTCGGGCAAGATCGCCCAACCCCATTCTTCTCCCTTGGCATTACCATCAATCGCAGATGCTGCGGTCCACTTTTTATAAGGGTTGCCTTCCCCCGCAATTACTTGTTCAAAAGTAGCACTGGCATCCATGAATGCGATGGTTTTTTTATCTGAAGCAACTGCACTGAATTCTGAAAGTACAAAATTGCCATTGCCTGCCCTGCCCGATCCGCCCGCAGGCATCGAAGCATGAGGCAGTACCTCAATTTTCATTGCAGTATATGACCCCTTGGGCAGTTTGATGTCTAAGGTGTAGGTATCCTTATCCGCTTTTTTACCCGAAGCTAAAATGGAACCATCCTCTGCGATTGCCAGCTTTGCACCGCCCTTAGATACAGCCTTCTCTGGCTTTAGAACCGTCCATTTAACCGAACTGCTAACCGAGGCTTCCCACTCAACCTGCTGTTTGACAAGTTCAGGAGTCGAAGCTTCCAGCACCTTTTTCAATTCAAGTATCTTTGCATCCAACGAATCTAACTGGGCCTTTTGTTCTGCTGAAGGCAATGCCATGCGTGTGCCAAAATCGTTGCCACCATACAAACCCTTTTCGGTGATGTCTGCAAAGAATGCTTCCATGCTGTAAAATTCTTTGGTGGTGAATGGATCAAACTTATGATCATGGCATTCCGCACATCCAAGTGTAGTACCCATCCAAACACCACTTACATTTCGAACCCTTTCAGCAGCATACTTTGCAAGGTACTCGCGATCTTGCACCCCGCCCTCTGCACTCATCATGCCCAAACGGTTGTAACCACTCGCAACTTTATTCTCGATGGTTGCATTGGGCAAAAGATCCCCTGCAAGTTGCTCGATCGTAAATTGCGTGAACGGAATGTTCTTGTTGAAGGATTGAATAACCCAATCACGATAAGGCCACACGGTAACAACCTGATCACCATGATAGCCAACGCTATCTGCATAGCGCACCAGATCGAGCCAAAAAACAGCCATGCGCTCGCCATAATTAGGCGAAGCCAATAACTGATCTACTAGAGCTTCATAAGCCTTGGAACTATTATCTGCGAGGAAATTCTTTAGTTGTTCAGGGGTCGGGGGCAAACCAGTAAGATCAAAGCAAAGCCTACGAAGCAAGGTAACCTTGTCAGCTTCTGCAGAATGCTTCAGCCCGTTTTCCCGAAGCTTATCAAGGATGAAGTTGTCGATGGGGTTTTTAACAAACGAAGGATCATCAACTTTAGGGGCTTCTGGTTTCTTTACAGAAAGAAACGCCCAATGCCCTTCCCAACTTGCGCCCTCTTCCAGCCAGCGTTTTAACAACGCCTTCTGATTATCATCGAGCTTCTTGTTACTCTTAGGGGGTGGCATTAATTCATGCGCATCGGTTGCAATAACGCGCTTGTATAATTCGCTTTCCATCGCCTTGCCTGCAACAACTGCACTGTTACCCTTACCCTTTGATTTTGCACCAGCCTCGGTATCAAGCCTAAGACCCGCTTTTCTCGCACCAGAATCAGGCCCATGGCATGCATAGCAATTCTCCGAAAGTATCGGCCTGATATCCCGGTTGAACTCGATCTTCTTATCCGCAGCATGCGACTGCGTTCCAATAAGCATCATTACTGGGATTAACATCGGGAGAATAAAATTTTTCATGATGGTTTTCATCTTAGCCAAGGTTTGTAGGCGGGTTCACTTTTTACTACCCTCGGATTGTACACGCTTTGGTATTAATTGTGGAGTCTTTTTGCGCCTTCCTCTCTCAAAATTTAATATTATTACCCATGTTGCTATTTCTGGTATCAGCCCTTAGGAACTCCGCTAATGAAAGCCATCCTTCTCGAACAACCCAAAAACTTCAAACTCATCGATACCCCCGAACCCGCAAAGCCTGGCCCAGGCGAAGTTCTTCTCAAAGTTCACCGAGTCGGTATTTGTGGTAGCGATTACAGTGGATACCTAGGCAAAATGCCCTTCTACAGCTACCCCCGCATCCCCGGACACGAACTAGGTGTCGAAATCGCAGAAGTGGGCGAAGGCGTTACACACATCAAAGTAGGCGATCGCTGCTGCGTCGAGCCCTACATGAATTGCCAAAAATGCCATAGCTGCCTTCGTGGCCATACCAACGCTTGCGAATTCAACAAAACTCTAGGCGTTCATGCCGATGGCGGGCTCAGGCCTTACTTCGTTCTTCCCGCAAGGAAACTTTTCCCCTCTTCCAAACTTACCTATGAACAACTCGCTCTGGTAGAAACCTTAGCAATCGGTTGCCATGCTGTTAACAGGGCTAAAACCCAACCTGGTGAAAATGTCCTCATTATTGGTGCAGGGCCCATCGGCTTATCTACTCTTGAGTTTGTGAAAATCGCAGGCGCCCGACCCATCGTCATGGATACCAACGAACAACGGCTCGCATTCGTCCGTAATACCATGGGCGTTAAAGATACCATCCTTGTCAAAGGCGAAGGCAAGGAACTCGACACCCTCAAAGAAATGACTAATGGCAATCTGGCCCATGTCGTTGTCGACGCCACAGGCAGCAATGTTTCCATGAGCCAGGCTTATAACTTTGTCGCCTACGCAGGCAGGCTCGTTTGGGTTGGTATCACCCTCAATGAAATCAGCTTCACCCAGACCCTGATGCACCGTCATGAAATGACATTCCTCGCAAGCAGGAATGCCCTGCCCGGCGATTTTGTTCGCATCATCCAATTAATCGAAGATGGTAAGATCGACACCAAGCCTTGGATCACGCACCATTCCACCCTTGATGGTATGATCGATGCTTTTGGCGCTTGGTTGAAACCCGAAACTGGTGTCATCAAAGCGATGGTTCAAGTTTCTTAATTAATAAAAGGGGTCGAGTCTCTTTTTCTATTTGTAAAAAGAGACCTGAACCCTTATTTACTTATGGTCAATGTTGTGGCTTGCCCAGCGACCTTGATTGCGGGGATGGTGATCAAACCCTCAGCATCTGCTTTTCC
>CAMDHK010000097.1 GCA_945897965.1 Candidatus Kuenenia stuttgartensis
TCACGGCTATCAACCACGATCCTACTGAACTTTTGCACTGCTTCTGGGTCTAATTCTGCCTTGCCCATGAAGTTGGATCCTATTGCGTTTACATGCATCCCTTCCTTGAGCCATTCTGCTTTAAAGAATGGATCTCGTGCGGAAGTCGCGGTCACCAAAATATCCTTATCCTTGGCGACATCATCTGGGTTTGCAAGCGGGGTAACTTCAACGCCACAAACCTCGGTCATCTCTTTAGCGAAGGCATTGCGATGTTCTTCATTGGGGCTGAATACATCTACCTTGGTGATGGTGCGAACCTTGCACATTGCTATAAGCTGGGTTCGGGCCTGCTTGCCACTACCAAAAATCCCCACCCGCGATGCATCTGGATTAGCAAGATACTTCGTTGCAACACCGCTGGCAGCGCCTGTTCTTACCTGCCCAAGATAATCAGCCTGAATCAAGCTAAGCAGATCTCCGGTTTTGCCATCAAACAAGGTGAAGAGAAACTGAGCATTACCTTTTCTGGTGGTCGCATAAACTTTAGAACCCATGCCGCCCAAAGTTTTTGCGGATGCTCCCATGGTATGCAATACGCCGTGATCGGTTACCACTCTGGCACGGTTTATATTCATTGCTTCTTCAATACCAAGCTTTTTCAGGCCGATTTCTACCCCCTCCATCGCCATTTCCATGGTCAACACTTTACGAACATCATCTTCTCTAAGCATAAGTACAGGCATGACAAAATCTCCATGAGGCAATCTTAGGGGCAATTAAACGGCTGTTTTCAGCCAATCCTGAAGCTTATCAAGGCCTGCTTCCAAAACTTCTTTGCTAGTGGCATAAGAAAGTCTGGCATAGCCCTCTGCGCCAAAAGCGGAACCTTGAACCAAGTTTACATGGGCTTGTTCTAAAGCCAGCAAACAAAAGGATGCAGAATCAGTTACTGTTTTACCAGCAAAGGATTTGCCAAAATAGGAAGAAACATCAAAGAATGCATAAAAAGCACCGGGAGGAACCTTACATTTGATACCCGGCATCCCTTGCAACTTCTTAATGACAAAATCCCTGCGGGATTCAAATTCCTTACGCATAACCCCAACACATTCCTGCGGCCCATCCAATGCTGCAATCGCTGCAGCCTGGCTAACGCTACAAGGGTTGCTTGTTTCCTGGCTTTGGATATTCGCCATCGCTTTTACCACTGCTTCAGGTGCTATAGCCCAACCAATGCGCCAGCCTGTCATTGCGTAAGTCTTGCTAACACCACTTATAGTTATGGTTTTGGCCTTCAAACCTTCGCGCAAAGTTGCAAAGCAAGTAGCCTTGGCATCCCCATAAACCAACTGTTCATAGATTTCATCGCTGATAACACCAATATTTACCTCTAAAACCAGATCAGCAATTGCTTCAAGTTCTGCATGGGTATAGACAGCGCCGGTAGGGTTACTGGGCGAATTAATCAACAGTAGCTTCGTCTTGGGCGTAATCGCCTTCTTGATTTGCTCTGCTGAAACTTTAAAATCCGCTTCCATGCTACAAGGAATCAACACAGGCGTTGCGCCAGTCATCGATACCAAATCGCTGTAGCTGACCCAGAAAGGCGTAGGAATAATCACTTCATCCCCCGGGCCAACCAAGGTCAACAATGCATTATGAATGGAGTGCTTTGCACCATTTGAAACAATGATTTGATCAGGGGTGCAGTCGAGGTTGTAAACTTTCTTGTACCAACGCGAAATCGATGTTCGAAGCTCCACCGTACCGTGAGCAATGGTGTAGTGAGTCTGGCCGGACTTCATCGCAGCAATGGCAGCCTGGCAAATATGATCAGGAGTAGGAAAATCTGGTTCACCAAGGCTAAAGTCGAACACCTTGACACCTTGGGAACGCAATTGCCTAGCCTTGGCCCCTGCAGCCAATGTTGCAGACGGTTGAACCGACAAAGCCAACTTCGATATTCCAAGCATCTATCTAACTCCTGCATGAATATTGTAAAACACCGTCAAGGATGATGGACACTCCTGTCAAGGCATTGTATCGTACTTAAATTGTAAGTGGAGATCCCCCGGGGAAACACCTTGGCTTTAAAGCTGCTAAATATCATACAACGCTACCCTCCCGCCCTAGGGGGTTCAGAAATTTACTTTAAAAAACTCAGTGAATTTCTGGCTTCGAAAGGTCACGCGGTTTCAGTCTGGACGAGCAATGCTAACAATCTTGAATCTTTTTGGTCAATAAATCACCCTCTCCTGCCCTGTACTGAAGAATCCATCAACAGCGTGAAAGTCCGTAGATTCAAGCTCTTTCATATTCCGTTGCAGCGATTAGTGTTAAAAATAATTTCAAAAATCCCTATCCGAACATTGCAAAGCCTTACTTTCTCTCACAACCCTATCATGCCTGAAATGCTTAAGCTGGCTTCCCGATGCGATGAAACTTTTGATGCGGTTCATGCTGGCTGTTTCCCTTATGCCTACCCCATTTATGCAGCAATGAAACTTGCAAAAATAAAAAAAATTCCTTTCCTGCTCACTCCTTTTCTGCATCTAGGTAACCTAGATGACCCAAAAAATCGAATCCGCAAAGGATACACCCATCCTGCTCTTCTCATGCTTGCAAAAAACGCTGACGCCCTTTTTGCCCAAACTGAATTTGAAGCCCAAACACTCGAAGACCTTGGTATTCAACCCAAAAGAATTCATCTACAGGGCATGGGCGTTGATCTGCAAAGTTGTACTAAGGGCAACAGCGCAACAGCACGCAAACTTTGGCAATCCCAACCTAACGAAATCGTAGTAGGGCACCTCGCAAATTTAAGCTGGGACAAAGGCTCCACCGATTTGCTTTCAGCTATGGAAATTCTTTGGCGCAGGGGCAGCGCTGCGAGGTTAGTTCTTGCGGGCCCCGCTATGCCCTCGTTTAAAAAAGCATTCCGATCCTTCCCCTTCAAAGATAAAGTAATCCGCACAGGGCCACTTTCTTCAGAAGAGAAGAAGGATTTTTTCGCCTCTCTCGATATCTTCGCCCTGCCCAGCAGATCAGATTCATTTGGCATCGTGTTATTGGAAGCATGGGCCAATGGCAAACCTTGTGTGGTATACAAAGCAGGTGGCCCAGGAAGCTTGGTCAAACACGCATCTGATGGGCTGGTTGTTCCTTGCGATGATATCAACAGCCTTGCAACCGCATTAGAAAAGCTCATACTCGACAGAAGATTATCCGAGCAACTAGGCGCTGCAGGAAATAGCAGGATCGTAAAAGAGTTTCTTTGGGAACAAAAGTTCCACGTGTTTGAAAGTGCTCTAAAGTCTTTGGTTTGATAAGTGTAAAGTTCTAAGGCTTGATCTTGAGAATTGCATCAAACGCCGCATCAATCACTTTTTCGTTTTTATCCTGCAATGCGGCCTGAAGCGCAGGCATGGCCTTGCTTGCTTTGGTTCCCATTTTGCCCAATAATATTGCAGCCCTTGTTCTTACTTCCGCATCTGTATTCTTTAAAAGTTTAGCAAGTACCAAAACTCCAGGCTCTCCTTTTGCAGGCGCTAACTTCATCGATGCTTCGATCAAATCCCCACCAGGTTGATTATTACCCCACCCACAAACTTGCGCCATGGAACGCAATGCGAGTTCAGCAATATCGCGCTCAGGAGACTGAAAAGATTCTATCAAGAAGGGCAAAGCGGGATAACCTTGGGTGCCAAGTGTTCCCAAAGCAGCAAGGGCACGAAGCTTAGTATCTTTATCAAAATGCTCGGTAAGAATGCAAAGTTCTGCAAGTGCAACGACTGCATCTTCGCCTAGGCCTGCAATTGCGGTGAGCGCCAGTAATCGCGCACCTTTAGGGCCATTGGTTGAAATTTTCGCAAGCGTGGGTACTGCAGTTTTACCCATCTGCTGCAAAGTTGAAATAGATTTGGTTCTAATTTCTTGGTCAGAATTGAGCGCAAGTTTTTCTAAAACAGGAAGTGCTTGAAGATCAAACATCCCCAAAGCTGAGATGATAACAATCTTCCGAGAAACCTCGGGATCGGAATCTAACTCTTTAACCCATTGCTGCAGATTTTTTCCCTGAAACACTTTTTCAGTTTCAAATGAAAAAAGCTGTGCAGCAATCAAGACCAATGCAATCAGCAAGTTAGTACCTCAATCATCACTATCAATTTAACTTCTAGACTTTTGAAAAATCGCATCCACAGATTTGCCCTTGCCATCTTCCGTTGCATAGAAAGGCCTTTTCTCAATATCAAACGCAGTCTTGGGCGATATTCCCATCGCAGTAAAAATTGTCGCATGCATATCGGGAATTGATACCGGATCTTTGGTAACTATCAATGGCCTTTCATCAGCAGTAACACCATGCACATGCCCCTTGCGCACACCGCCACCAAACATTACTGCGGAACACGAACCTGTAAAATGCCTGTGTAAACCATAATGCTTTGGCTCTTTCAGTAAATCAGACTTGGCGCGCGATTGATCCGAGGCATTACTACCCGGCACGCCTTCGATCATCATGTCTCTGCTGAATTCCGTTGCAAGCACAACAAGTGTTCGATCCAGCATCCCTCTTTTTTCGAGATCCAAAACAAGCTGGGCTATCGGCCTATCGATCTGCTGTTTCATATTCGCTAAAGTTGCATGGCCATTTTCATGGGTGTCCCAATGCAAGAAAGGAACATACTCGGTAGTAACCTCAATAAATCGAGCGCCCGACTCAGCAAGTCGCCTTGCAAGTAGGCAGCCTTGGCCAAACCTACCTGTGTTGTAAATGTCGTAAACCTCCTTGGGTTCACGCTCGAGCTCAAACGCCGTGCGCTCGGGTGAACTTAAAAGCCTATAGGCATTTTCCATAGATCTCACGATCGAATCACGATGGTAATCGCTAGTTTTATCGCCAATAGGGCTGCGCTGAACCATTTCACGCCATCGGGCCATGCGTGATTCAAAGCGTTGTGGCGTCATGCCCTTGGGCGGCCTGACAGAGTTTGCGGCTTCCATGGGGAATGGGATATTAAAGGGCCCATATTCCCCACCAAAGAAGCCCGCAGTCGTAAACGATTTCAGCTCTTCGGATTCGCCATGCCCTTCAAGTTTTTGACCGATGTTGATAAAAGCAGGAATCGCAGGGTTTCGTTGACCAAGCACCTTCGCCATCCACGCACCGATATGTGGTGCAGCAACGGTTTGAGGTGGTACATACCCTGTATGCCAATGATATTGGTGCCTAGAATGCAAGATGGTACCAAGGTCGGGCATACGATGAGAACGAACAATAGTTCCCCGATCCATCACCTTTGCGACATTTTCCAAACCTTGTGAAATGCGAACACCATCCACCACGGTTGGAATCGAAGGAAAGGTAGAAAGAATAGAATCAGAACGAACGCCCACTTCATAGGGAGTAAAACGTTTAGGGTCAAAAGTTTCGGGCCCAGCCATGCCCCCGCCCATCCATAATAGAATGCAGCAATCAGCGGTGGCTTTGGGTTGCTCAATTTTTTCAGCAGAAAAAGCCCTGGGCTCGTTCATGCCTAAAGTAGTAATACCTGCCCCTGCTAATTGAGCCAGAAAGCGTCTGCGTTGCATGATTTCATCCGTGGTTGGATTATTGTTGTTCATATCTCACCTCAACTTATCAATTGAAATTCGGGAAGTAAAAATATCACCCATAATAAATCTGCTAGGGAATCTGCATCTGGTTTTTCACCCAAAAGCCCTGCTGCAGCGCTAAGTTCTGAAGCATCTGGATTTCTTCCAAGAGACCGCATGTAAACATTCTTAATGATCACATCTTTGTTTTTATCTTTAAGCTCTGTAAAGATCTGCTTACCACCCCTACTAACGATGTCGTGAAAAATAGCACCCGATGCAAGATCAAGGGCCTCGAGCGTGGTAAGCAATTCCGCACGGGTAGTGACCACCTGCTCACGGTTGGGCCTGCCTAAGGTTCGCATCAGCATATTGGAATGCACCAATACTGCCCTTACGAAGTTTCGTTTGGCTGAACCAGTTGCTAGCGGAATATCTTTAGGCAATGGGGCATCGGCTTTTACAGGCGCAGTACCTGTTACCAACCAAACGGCATCCATGAATTGCTCTGCAGTCATTCGCTTAAGCATTGGGCCATTAAAAACGAAGTTTTCCGCTGCGGGCTCTTCAGCAAATATTGCAGCCTTCAACTGATAAACCCGCGATGAGGTAATATGCCCAATCAACTTCTTAAGATCGTATTTATTATCTTTAAGATAGGATGCAAGGTAATCGAGAAGATCATCATTCCAGGGCTTATTTGCCATCATATCCACAGGATGAACAATGCCCCGCCCCATGAGCTTCTGCCAGATTCGGTTTACGATAGTTCGCGAGAAACGGCCATTATCAGGATGCGTGACAAGGGCAGCAAGTTGCTCAAGCTTTTTATCCTTGGGCAGTTTTGGATCAATGGTACCCAACTCGGGCCAGAGAAATCCTGCAACCGCATTCTTCCCAGTAGGTTTATCACACCTGAAGATCTCAAGTGGCTTATCCGAGACAATCGCAGCCAGTGAATAAGCGTCATCAAGCTTCCAATTATCGATGAAGCTATCATGGCAGGAAGCGCACTTCATATTGACGCCAAAGAAAACCTGAGAGATATTTTGTGAGAACTGCAACTCTGCGACCTGACTCGCATTCACCCGCCCGCGCCATTTGATACCCTTAATAAAACCCTCTGAATCCGCATTAGGCTTGATCAATTCCTGTGCAAATTGATCGTACGGTTTGTTCGTTAAAATCGAATTGTAAAGCCAAGAGGTGATCTGCTTGCGCCCACCATCAATATACCCCGTGCCTTTGTATTCATTGCGCAAAAGATCATTCCAAAAACAAAGCCAATGATCGGTGTAAGCACGCTTATCTAAAAGAAGGGCCTCAACAAGTTTTTCTCTTTTTTGTGGATCAGCATTTGCAACAAATGTTTCAAGTTCTTCAGTTAAGGGCAATAGCCCAACAATATCGAGCGATGCCCTGCGATAAAAAACATCATCCGTCACCAGCGCCTGATTGCCGTCTTTTTGCTTTGCCAAGTAGGGCGCAAGTATACGATCAATCGGATGGCCTGCCCCTGCGGGAATCTTTACATCCCGATATTTTAACGGTGAAACATAAGTTCCAGCCTTGAAGGTGAAGTTCTCATCCCAAGGAAGCTTGGCATCAATCCAACGAGCCAGAATTTGCACTTCTTTTTCATCAAGTGCGGGCCCCTTGGGAGGCATTCTTTCTGTTGCATCCTTCGATGTTATTCTCTTATGAAGTTCGCTTTTTTTACTATCGCCTAAAACAACAGCCTTGCTTTGAATCAACGCCTGCTTAGTATCAAATGAAACGCCAGCCTTATAGGTTCCGTTGGTATGGCATGCGGCACAGTGTTTTTTAAGAATGGGGACAACTTCGTGGGCAAAGTCGAGTGGTTTTTCCTGCGAAAAAGAAACCCCAGTTGCACTGAATAAAAACACAACGCAGACCATCAATTTCTTCAAGTGATCAAAGCATTTAAATAGCATGAGTTACTTCCGTAGTAAACAAACCATAAGTAAACAGGCGGGACACAAATCATTTGAATTATCTTAACCTGATTTACACGAACAATGAATAGGTAAAAGAAAACCCCATGAAATGTCATGAGGTTTTGCATTAGAACGAGCTAGTAATCACGAGTTATTCCATCCTGCGACCTTGCACTTTAAATATAGCCGGGTCGATGGAATAAGAGACGAACTGAACCGAACCATCACATAAAGCCATGTTCAACCCACCCGCATGGGCACTTCCAAAACGATTCGTATTGGTAACGGTGGGAGTATCCTGAGCCGGGCCATTAGTATTGGTATGACGGAACACATCATTATTAAAGCCGGTGTACATGGATTCGTTATCACCTGGGTCGCCCCCGGTACGATAATTATTAATGGTCATGTATTTTTCGCCTAGGAAATAAGTGTTGCTGGTGCCCCGGGTGATATCGCTAAATTTAATTTCGGAGCGAACAAAAACAACTCCTGTCATCAGGGGTATATCTCCAGCAATGCCATTCCATGAGGAAGGCGTATCGCCTGCAGCAATAGAGCCAGGCCCGGAGTTTAATTCACATTTATAATCCCCTGCGCAGGCAGCGTAGTCAGTTCGGGCCATCATTACTGGCGTGGGGCTGGTTTCAAAATAAGAATAACCCATGCCATTGGGGAAGGGCCCGCGATTTCTACGAGAAGGGCAGTTGTAAAGTCCAACCGTGGTTTCGCAGCGTTTAGCATTTCCGGCTTGGTCTGCTGCAGAGCCCGAAGCCCCGCCCAATTCAAATAATGCTTTTTGTTCGACAAATGGAAGCATGCTATAAACCCAACCACCGGGCTGATCTTTCCCTGTTCCCCTACCTGCTATTCCAACCCAGTACCAACCCCAACCGCCCGAGGGAAAGCGATTAAAAACATCATGATGCCCATGCACCCCCAGAGACATTTGTTTTAAGTTATTAGTGCACTGCAATCGGCTTGCAGCTTCCCTAACCTTTTGGACCGCAGGTAATAACAACCCAATCAAAATCGCAATGATTGCGATAACGACTAATAATTCGATTAGGGTAAAACCCACTTTTCGAATTTGCCTTGAGAGATTCATAACTATTCCCCCCTGAAAGATAAAAAGAAAAATTATTTGGATGATGCCTTAATATCGAAGCTATCGCCTCCCCGGCCCATACGATCAAGAGCAATCTCCTTGCCAATGGCAGTATTTTCATTAAATCGGGCAGGCAACGATAAAGATCCATCGTTTATTAACTTGATTTTATAAAATCCTGGCGCAACCCCCTCAAACTCCTGCCCTTCCTGTTTGAAACGAACCATGCCATTAGCATCGGTATTACCTTTACCTATTTTAATAATACCCAACATAAACCTCTCGGGAACCATCTCCACTTCTATTCCATCTTTTTTAGCACCATCCATCGTTACAGAGCAGGAAAAAGATATTAGCGCCATACCCTGAGCGGAATACTTATTCAACCTTTGCTCAATTTCATCCCTGCTTAACTTACCATCAGAGTTGGAATCAATTACCTTTTCAGCTTCTTTTAAGGATGGGGCGTTTTTTAGCTCGGCCTGATCAATAAAACCATCTTTATTGGTGTCGTAATCAGCCATGGCTGCTGTTGCAGAAGCCGCAGCATCAATTTTCGGAACCTTAGGAGCAGGTGGTCCACCCCCACACCCCAGCATCAGGGAAACCAAACTTAGCATCAGGGAAAATTCAGTAATCGTTTTAAACATCAGATTAGATATTCTATTAACAATAAGTTTGAACCAATGTTCTTCTATTATGATCCCTTAATAATCTCTTAACAATCCAAATTTCTCAAAAAAACAAGATTTAAGGAGCATTACCTCGCAAGAAGGATTTGAAGTAAACCTCATAAGGACCTTGATGATTTGAGATAAAGGCAATGCTTTTACCATCAGGCGACCAGGCAGCAAAGTTATTGATTGATTTATTGTTGGTGATATTCCTAACCCCAGAACCATCTTCATTCATCACAAAAACATTATAACTTCCGGTCCGGTTTGAGGTAAATGCAATAGCCTTGCCATCAGGCGAATAAACAGGCCAGACATCCATTGCCGAGCCATTGGTCAATCTTAGAACTGCCGTCCCATCCTTTTTCATGGAGCAGATTTCAAAATTGCCAAACCTCGAACTCGAATAAACGATGCGCGAACCATCAGGCTTCCAATTAGGATTATTGTCGAAACCCTGATCCTGCGTAAGCCGTTGCACCTTTTGATTGGCCAACTCCATGGAATAGATTTCCTGGTTTCCATCCCGAGTGCTCACCCAGGCAAGATGTTTACCATCAGGGCTATAGCGCGGACTTTCTTCAAAAGCCTTATGCGGTATCAACACCTTCGCCCCAGTTCCATCCGCCAAAACTTCGTTGATCTGCAATTTGCCATCCGTGCCTTGAAGAATATCGTGAACATAAACAATGCTTTTCCCATCAGAAGACCAATGGCCATCAAAGTGAGGCGTGTTGGGCGAAGGAACTACCAGTGCAACAACATCTGCGCTTTTCTCCGCTTTAACAGTGCAAAGCTCCATTTTCCCCTGATGAATCCGGGTGAACAACAACTTCTTCCCATCAGGAGACCAAACTAAATGCGATTTAAACGAGCCATCATTAGTTACTTTAACCAAAGTCGAAGGCGCTTCTTGATGCTGATAAACAGTCCCGCCAACAATGCTACAAACCATCGCAACAAAGAAATGCATTAGAACAACTCCGCAATAGGCTCACCATCCACGGTTATGCCCAGGGTTTGCGATTGTTCACTAGTTATGCCAATGGCTTGATGAATGGTTGCAGCAAGATCGCCCGGAGTGCAAGGCCTGCTCGAGGGCCTTTCTGCGCGCGCATCACTCGTACCAATCACCATCCCCGGCTTTATTCCGCCCCCTGCAATCAAGGCGCTATAGCAATGCTCCCAATGATCGCGCCCTGCTTTGTCATTAATCTTTGGCGTTCGGCCAAACTCCCCCACAGCAACCACTAAAGTAGAATCCAACAATCCCCTGTTTTTCAAATCATCAAATAGCGCTGATAGCGAATGATCCAACCATGGCCCATGTCGATCGATCATGATCTGGAAATTTCGGTAATGATGATCCCAACCGCCATCGCCTGCATCCTCCTCGGCTTCAACATGATCACTCCAATTGACTTGAACAAACGGAATACCTTTTTCCACCAAGCGCCTTGCAAGTAAACAAGACTGGCCAAAGCGGGTTCTGCCGTACTGATCCCTAACGCTTGCGGGCTCTAAAGAAAGATCGAAAAGTGATCTTGCTTCGGGCCGCATAAGCAACGCAAAAGCCTGATCCATATGCTCGCCCCACGAATGGGAAAAGCCTTTTGAATCCAGCTTTTTACTGGCATCGGAAATCGCAGTATTCAGTTTTTTGCGATCTTCCAACCGCTCGGGGGTCAGGCCCTGCCCAAGTTCAAGTGCGGGAATGCGCATGCCATGCGTTTGATCATAAACAATTCGAAAAGGGTCGCAGCTTGCGCCTAAAAATCCACCACCCTCGCCAATGATCGCTTTCTTACCCTGATGCAATTTCCCACCCACCACCATGAACGAAGGCAGCCCTGAATCCAGTTTTCGCACTTTGGCAACAATGCTGCCAGTGGTCGGCCTAGCCTGCCCCGCCTTGGGCTTTCCATCCAAACCTACCGCACCTGCAATGCTGCCAGTTAAGCCAACGGTTCCTGCAACACCATGATCATTGGACTGACTATGCATGGATCGTATAAGTGAAAATTGATCTGATCGAGATGCAAGCTTGGGGAATAATTCGGAATACCGAACACCGGGCGACCGTGTTTGAATGGTGGAAAAAGGCCCCCGGAATTCCGCAGGCGCATTAGGCTTGGGATCAAAAGTATCCAACTGGGCAGGCCCGCCCCAAAGCCAAATAAAGATCACCGATTTTGCGCTACCGTTTACAGGACCAGCAATCGTCCGGGCTTTCAAAAGATCCGCCCAATGCAAACCAAGCACCGAGGAAGCACCCACCTGCAGAACGCTTCTACGGGAATGTTTCCCAATCTGGATGGATCCAAGGCTTAAAATGTTCAGCACTCCTGTTGATCATCGATCAGGAATTATTCTCGAAGGCAATTTTCTTGTAAACCTCGATGGCTTTCAAAAAGGTTTTTTCCGCTTCAACTCGTTCGTTCTCTGCAATCGCATTCTTTCGCACCCGCCATAATTGCTCGATCACCCCAATACACCACTTTGCGCTATCCTTCGAAACCCGGATGGGTTTGCCACCAACCTTAATATTAACAGGGTTGGTATGCATCTGCGGATAAGACCTAAGCGCAATCCACGAACTTTGGTTCACTTCATATTTAAACGAGATATCATGAATTTTGCCATCCGCGGGAATTTCCATTGCCTTGATGACCTTGCCATTCATCACAAATTCAACCAGTCGGTTTTTCCCCTCAGGCATTGCTGCACCAACCGCAGTCCCCAAAGGCGAATCACTTGCAAATGTAACCTTGGCGGAAACAGCAACACTTCCAGGTTTTTCCAAAGTGATTTCATCCATGCCCGGCCTTTTGTCGTTAACCTTGAAATCAAGCGCATGCGCATAACCATCCGAAACATAGGATCTACCCTTGGCAAGCCCTTCGCACCAATCAGCAAAATCAATCCGTTCTAATTTTCCCATCTGAACATAAACCCTGCCCTGCCCCACCCTGCTGCCTGTGATACAGGGAAAATCCGTCTCGCCACTAACCTTTAACGGGAATCCGCAATTCATCAGGTGATACCAGCAACTCCATTCTCGAACCCTGTGGGTATCCATTGCACTGATAAAGTCACACAACCCAAGCGAAGTGGTGACACAAATTTCTTGGGCGCCAATGCCATCCATTTCCGGAATGAGCAAATTGGGAAGCATATCCGCCATGCGTTGATGCGACTTTAAAAACTCCTTAGCATCCAACAACCCATCCTTATCAGAATCAATGTCTGCGAATTTTTCAGGAAGTGGCAGAAAAGAAACATCCGCTTCCATCTTGGTGATTTTGTCATCTTTGTTTGAATCGAGGGAGGCAAATAATCGCTGTGCAGCACGCTCGGGGTTCGCGGCCAAACCATTTGCAGAATGGGCATACCCCGTGACTGCGCCCTGCGCCTTAGCCCATTTCATCAAGGGCGTAGTCCAAGTGGGCCAACCCTTGGTCTTGGTTCCTTCAGAACCAGGATAAGTCTGATCCTTCAAATTCAACAAGCAAACATGGCCCAAAGCCTGTGAACCAAAACCACTCACCTCGATGTCATATTTAAGCACCGTGAATGGCTCACTCTTTTTGTTAATGCCTGGCTCAAAAAACTGCCTTTGAAAATCATAACAGGGCCCCCAAGTCAAATTACAACCAACATTTAACCCCTCCCCCTTCACATGCAAAAACATGTCATCTGCAAAAACGCCTTCCGTTGGGTTCGTGTAATGCGCGCAACCCGCTGCATGAATATGATGATCGCCACTATAAAAACCAAACTTGGCTGCATCGATCCAACGCTCTAATTTCACCTCGATTGCAAAAGGCCCTTTTTCGGGAATTACCACTTTTCGTGAACCTTGAAAATACTCAGGCCCCCTGCCTGAGATCATGGTGTATTCACCTGAAGGAAGCAGCACCGTGCCACCATCCGCCCTGTAAATCTGCTTTTGAAAAAAGAAGTCGGGCGCCAGCCTTTTAATCTGCGAAGGAAAAACATGCCCCGCCTGATCCCTGAATACAAAACTGCCTACTGTGGGCTTGCCATTCTCATCCAACACCTTGAGTTTCACCTCAATTGCAGGTCTGATCTTAAACAGCAACGGCACTTCACTGCGAAATCCAAGGTCTTGTGTCCCTTGACCAACATCAAACGAAAGATTGACTTCCCGCATTCCAGCTTCACTGCTGTAAACCAAAAGAATGGAGTATTCCACCTTCAATCCGCTAAGAGTTGGCATAAGAGGCGGAGCGGTGAATATTTCGCCATGAAAGAACTTATCTTTAGCACCGGGAACTTTGCCCGCACCCCCACCGGAATAAACCGGGCCCATCTGCGGAGAACCCACCTTCAGCGAACTCGTAACCTTGGCCTCGTTGACCACCTTAACCAAAAAAGGGGTATAAGCATGCTGCTGAATAGAAGCTTCCGCTTTGCCGCGCTCACTCTTACCCACAAATATTTTGGGGTAGATGAAAAGGCATGGAATTTGTTAAAGAAGGTTGTTTATGTAAATGGAGTAAGTAAACGCATGGATAAGAAGACATGGGCAATGAGCGAATTCGGTAAAGCCGAATTAGGTGACGCCCGCTTAACAAAAGATTGGTATCAATAGCTACAGTCATGGCAGATCGACCCGCACAAAGCCATCCGGATCAATTCCCCGACTGGGCCGACCTGAAGGGCGCCTATCGTTTTTTTGACCACCCCGAAGTAACCGCAAAAGCAATCATAGCGCCACATACCAAGCATACTTTAGAACGATGTGCAGAGCATCCCGTAGTGCTTGCAATACAGGATGACACGCATCTTTCTGGTCGTATAAACCGAGAAGTGCACACCACGCTTGCTGTTCTTCCCGATGGCGATTGTTTAGGGATTTTAGA